>JBJXGA010000513.1:0-3188 GCA_046152955.1 Planctomycetales bacterium
TGAATGTCGTCCGGCTCCCCCCGTCGTTCTTCACCAGCCGGTTCCCCGCCGCGTCGGATGCAACAACGATCACTAGAACGAAACTCCTCCGCACGCTACGATCGGCCAAGGCCTCGGTGTTTCAGCCACGGGCTCGTTTTGCCCCCCTGATTCGGAGTGTTCACATGAATCGCAGACAAACGTCGCTCGGGGCCATTTCGATTTTGGTCTGTGCGCTTTGGCTCGGAGCGCACTCGACCGCGTCGGCGGCGCATCTGTTCATTGCGAATCCTGGATTCGAGGATCCGGCGACGACCGGGTTCAATGTGGGGTCCATCGCTGGCTGGAGTATCACCGGCAGCGGAGGGGGCGTTTGGAACATCAACGATGCTCCGCTGGGATTCTGGACTGTTCCTGCCCCCGAAGGGAAACAAATCGGCTTTGTGGCTCGTGAATCACCTCCGGGAACTCCGGCGTCGATTTCACAGGTGCTCGCCGATGTGCTGCAGGATTTCTCAACCTACAAGCTGACGGGGCAAGTCGGGCATCCCCTTGGGTTTGGAGCAAGTCCCGATCCTGATACGGAATACACGGTGGAATTGCTCGCGGGAAGCACGACGCTCGCATCTCTGAGCGCGACTGGCCCTGAGGGGCAATTTGTCCCATTTGAGCTCATTTTTGACAGCACCGGATCGAACTTTGTCGGCCAGGCGTTGCAGATTCGATTGTCGAGCAGCAAGTCGCAGTCCGGCTTCGACGACCTCCAGTTGGAGGTCGTGGGGGCGGCGGTCCCAGAGCCATCCATGCTGGCGATGGCAGTCAGCGGGGCCGTGGCCCTGCTGCTGGCGCGTAGAAGAACGGCCGGCAATTGCCGACCTGTGTGATTTCGAGATCGCTGCGGTTGCATCACCCGGCCGGACGAGGACCACGCTCCGCAAGGTTTCAGTCCAATCCGAATTCTTGAAATCGACATAAGCTGTTTTAAGTAAACAACATAGCGCTGTTGTTTCTGCAAATCGTCCCGGGAAGGGGCTGGATTCCTGCTGTGAAAGTCTAGAATGATGGCATGAACGATTTGAACGATTTTTAAGTTCATGTCGAGACCTTTCGGTCTTCAGTCTCTCGCACCCAAGGATTTGACAGATGAAACGCACTGCGATGTATGGGATGGTTTTGGGAGTCGCCTGGCTGGGGACGGCCTTGCCGATTTCGGCTGCGGACAAGCAGGACATTGTGCAAACCGCTGTGGGGGCCGGGTCGTTCAAAACGCTCGCTGCCGCGCTGGACGCCGCGGGATTGATCGACACGCTCAAAGGCAAGGGGCCGTTCACGGTTTTTGCTCCCTCTGACGATGCATTCGCAAAACTCCCCGAGGGGACCGTCGAGACACTGCTGAAACCGGAAAACAAGAATCAATTGGTGGCCATTCTTACGTACCATGTGGTCCCGGGCGCTGTTAAGGCGTCGGACGTCGTGAAGCTCAAAGGGGCTAAGACGGTCAATGGTCAACGGGTTGACATTGTCGTGGCGGACAAGCAGGTGAAGGTGGACGGCGCCACCGTGGTCGCCACCGACATCGAATGTACCAATGGCATCATCCATGTCCTGGACTCCGTGATCCTGCCGACTGGTGAGAACATCCCCACCGTCGCCTCCAAGGCGGGTTCCTTTAAGACGCTGCTGGCTGCCGCCACAGCGGCGGGACTCGTCGAGGCACTCTCGGGAGAAGGACCACTGACAGTCTTCGCCCCCACTGATGACGCCTTCGCCAAACTTCCCAAGGGGACCGTCGAATCGTTGCTGAAGCCCGAAAACAAAGAGAAGTTGGCCGGGATTCTCAAGTACCATGTCGTCTCGGGCCGGATCTATTCCGAAGACGCAGTCAAGGCCGCTTCGGCCAAGACGCTTCAGGGAGGAACGATCAAAATCTCCGCCTCCAGCAAAGGCGCGTTTATCAATGACGCCAAGCTCCTGAAGACGGATATCGACGCCTCCAACGGCGTGATCCACGTCATCGACAGCGTGCTGTTGCCCCCAGTCGCCAAGAACGCGGCAGCCGCACACTCCACGCACCACGGCGAAGTGACCGTCGCCCAGACGCACTCCGTGCCGATGCATTCGGTGGCGCAGGGATGCCAGGGATCGCGTCAAGTTGCCCAACGGCACCGTGGCGGACGACGCTGGCGATAAACCAGAGAGCGGCTTTTGGTAGGCAACTGGCGTGCTGGCAGCCGGGGCAGAGGATTTTCCTCTGCTCCGGCTGCATTTGTTTCAAGCTCGGCGGAAGCCTCGCCCTCCCGGTGCAAAGGCCCCTTCTGCCCTGCGCAAACGTCGAAAGCGCCGTTGAGGCAAATTGATCCCAGAATTGTTCCGTTGGCCGACTACGAAGGCGAATGCACGTGAGACGTTAGCTCCCCACCGGCCCCGTGCCGGTGGAAGCCGGGACTGGAAGCTACTCACATGGCTGACACCCCGTTTTCCGCGCTCATGAACCTCAGCCCCCATCCCCGCCGCAGCACAGTATTTTCGCGCGGATCATCATTTGTGGCGGCGGGGATGGGGGCTGAGGTTCTACATGTGGGATGAATGTCTGGCACCTGACATTAGCATTCAGTCCTTCGCTTCACTGGCACAGGGCCGGGTAGGTACGAGCCGGAACAGAAATGAATGGCCTTCCTTGCGCTCCTAAAATCGAATGCGAGGCTTGTTTGCGCATGCCAGTCCCTTACTGCCCTGCGCGGCATTCGATCAACTTTGCGGCTTCCGGGGAACTGCGGTTGCGAGCTCCCAACGGAGCGGTTTCACATACTCGAACGCACGTTGGAAGCTCGGCGGGAGCCTCGCCCTCCCGGTGCCGACGCAGCTTGCGTCCTCGGGTTGAACGCCCCGGCCCAACGCAAAGGTGAGCAGCTTTCCACTGAGGGTGGCGGCGAAGAGCTCGGGGCGTCCGAGCAGACCGCGTTCGAGGGCGGCCACACCGGTGCACGTGCTGCCATCGGGCATTCCGCCGGAGGCGTCGACAGGCTGGCCGTCCACGACGCTGCGCCAGCGCCCGACGGCATCGTAGTTCTCGAGGGCAAATCCAACGGGGTCCATGACGTTGTGGCAACTCGCGCAGGCGGGGTTGGCCCGATGGGCGGCGAGTCGCTCACGAATGGGCAGCATGGCCGAGACGGTGTTGCTGTCGAGCGCCGGGACGTTGGGCGGCG
>JBJXGA010000514.1:0-7869 GCA_046152955.1 Planctomycetales bacterium
CGAACGCTGCGCACCTCCGCTTCCGTGGCCAATTCGACCAAAAAATCAAAGCGATTGCGGCCGACGGCGCGCGGCTCGATACCCAAGGCTTCGGCCAATTCGGGGGGAACGGGAACCGGTCGCGAAGGCTCCGCGGGAAAATCCATCTCGATCCAACCCGCATGCCGGGTGCAAGTCAAAATGCCGCTGCGCGTCTGAAATCGCAGCTCCGTCAGAGCAGCGAATCGCGGCTCCTGCCAGACCACATGCGCCGTCGCCAGAGTCGCATGTCCGCACAAGTCGACCTCGACCGTGGGGGTGAACCAGCGCAATCCGAACAGATCCTCCTGCGGGACGACGAAGGCCGTCTCGGAGAGATTCATTTCCGATGCCACCTGCTGCATCCAGGCGGCGTCTTCCGGTTCTTCGAGCAGACAGACCGCCGCCGGATTCCCCCGAAAGGGACGATCGGCAAAGGCATCGACGATCATCAGCGGGACGGCGTGATTCATGACGACTCGCGACCAGGAGGACAGCGCCAATGAATCGTAACCAATCCCGCCACCACCGCCAGCCCCCCGGTGACGCTCCAGGGCCAGGGGAGGTGTGTCTGGGAACTCTCGCCCAGCCCCAGCGCGGCAAGCTGCGGTTCATAATACACCAGCAGCATCAGGAGTCCATTGTGACAGGCATGCAACAGGAGCCCTGGAAGAACGCTCCCGGTCCTCCACCGGATCCACCCCAGCACCAGTCCCGTCAACGCGCTCGACAACACCCGCTCCTGCGCCAGGGGGTTGGGCATGATGCCGTGGAACAACCCGAACGCGATCGCTGAAAGAATGATAGAGGTCCGGGGACTGGTTGCGCTACGGAGCGCCCCGAACAAATACCCGCGGAAAAACCCCTCCTCGAACACCGCGGGAATGATCGCCAGGCCGAAAATCACAGCCCACGCCGGCAGCGTTCGCAGACTCGCGGCGTACTTTTGAATCAGGTCCAGATACGAGGCATCGAGCGTGACCCCGCGGAGCGACTTGGAAATCGTCACCACCTCGTGATCGACCGTCCAGAGCGACAGTCCCAGGAGAATCGCCGCGCCCGCCAGCGTCCAGCGAGAAGCGGGAATCTGAAACCACCCCCCGATGGAAACGCGGCGCAGCCAGCAACTCACAAACGGCAACAGGCCGAACACCACGCTGGTGATCACTCCACCCAACACCACCCGTGCGCCGGTCCCCTCCGCGCGTCCCAGCAGATTCATCAACAGGAAATACGACGGGAACATCAGCGCCAGACAGACCAGGGCGGCGGTCAGCGTCGGCGCCGAAGCCGTCTGGCGCGGACGGCGGACCAGGTCCGACCAGCCCGGCTGATTGCTGTAGAGCACCCCCTCCGCCCCAAAGATCCTGGCCGCCAGGCCGATGGCTGCGCCGGCATACAGAATCGTCGAGGCCACGACAATCATGACCTGTCCCCCCGTCGCACGGAGGGCGAATAGCTCGCGCCCCAGCAGCACGATGTTGGCCAGCGGGGTCACCAGGAGCGGCGTCGACAGCTTCAACCCCGGAATCAGGCTCAATACCCCCGGCGCCAGGGCCAGCAGCATCAACGGAATCAGGTACGCCTGCGCCTCCTTGAAACTCCGCGCGCAACTGGTGATGACCAGCAGAACGGCCGAGAAAAAGGCGGCGAACAACAGCAACAGGGCGAACACCGCGCCGATCACTCCCCACGAAAACCCCGCCCCTCCGAACAGCCGCGCTCCCAGTCCGCTGACATACAGCGTGATGGTCATCGTCAGCAGGTTGGCGGCGGCGGTCAAGAGCGCCACCGTCAGGACGGCCACATACTTGGCGAACAGCACCCCGATCCGGGGAATGGGGGCCGCCACCAGGACTTCGAGCGTCCCTCGCTCGCGCTCGCCGGCAGTCAGGTCAATCGCCGGATAGACCGCCCCGGTCACCGTCATCAGAATCAGGATGAACGGAATGACGACGGTCAATTGCGGCGCGCCCAGGGAGGTCTCGGCGTCCTCCACCTCGCGGCGCGTGACCTGAATCGGAACCGGCCGCTGCATGATCCGCAAGATGTTCAGGCGGGTTTTCAGCAACGCGTCCCCCGCGGCGCGCAGGTGTTCCTCGACCAGCCGCGCCGCCTCGGCGCTCTCCAGCCAATCGGCGCGGTACAGCAGGTCCACGTCGACCGCCACGTCCTCGCGGGGATCGTAATCCAAGCGCGGCGGCCGCGAGACCCGCAGTCCCACATGCACCTCCGACCGTGAGAGCGCCTGGTCAAGCTGCGGTCGGACTTCAAATTCCACCACGGCGGCCGGCCGTCGATCCCCCTCCCGTGCCGCGACCGGCTCCGTGGTTTCGTCAGCCACCGGCAGTCCCCCCATGCGGAGCAACTCCGCAATGACCTGCCCCTCGGCGTCATCGCGGAACGCCACATAGTAGCGCCGCGTTTTCAGCGTCCCCCATTGCGCGGCGAACACCTGCTGAAAGGCGACGCTCAACAGGGGATACAGCAATAGCGGCATCAACACCAGTGTGACGATCGTCCGGCGGTCGCGCAGGATCTCCCGCAATTCCTTGAGCGACAGCCGCACCAGCCGTCGCAGGCGTTCATGTGGATTGGCAGAGGGGGAGGGGAGCGTCACGATGGGGTGAGACTCCGCGCGAATCGTGGGAGACGGGTCCAACGGGTCATTCCTCCGCCCCTCCGGACAAGACCGGCCCATGTACTGCTAGGCGGAGGAAAATCTCCACGAGCGAGCGGCAGTTGGTCTGCGCCGTCAATTCGGCCAGCGTTCCCTCAGCGACGATTCGGCCCCGGTGCATGATCCCAAAGCGATTGCAGATCCGTTCCGCTTCATCGAGATGGTGCGTACACAGGATGACCGCCTTTCCCTCGCCGCGCAGGTGCGCGATGTATTCCGTGATGACCTGCGTTCCCAGAATGTCCAGCCCCAGCGTCGGTTCGTCGAGCAGCATCACCGGCGGACGATGGATCAACGCCCGGGCCAGATGGACTCGCTGGCGCTGTCCCGTGCTGAGCGTGCTGCAATACCGATCCAGAAATTCTCCCAGCCCCAGAAGCTGGCTCAGGCGGTCGAGCTCCTGGCGCGCCTGGGGGGCGGGGACACCGTAGATGTCGGCAAAGAACAACAACAGCTCGCGCGGCGACAAGTACTGATACAGGCCGGCGTTCGCGGCGACCAGCCCGACGCGGCGCTTGACTTCATCCGGATGGTCCACCGAGCGGAAGCCATCGATGGCGGCGAACCCCCCCGACGGATTCAGCAGCCCCAGCAGCATCCGCAGCGTCGTTGTCTTGCCGGCGCCGTTGGGTCCCAATAGGCCGTACACCTCCCCCGCCGGGACGGAGAACGACACCTGGTCGACCGCCATCAGCTCTCCCCCACCGGCCAGCGGAAAATGCTTGGTCAGGTTTCGTACATCGATCATCGACAGAGGCTCCGAGTCCGGTTCCAGTATCATCCCGGCAGCAGGTTGTGTCGAGCAGGAAGCCGGCCTTGCCTGGGGAATGGTAGGAAATACGCTCGATCATCCCACACTGCTGGAAGCCTCGCCGGAATTGGGTTTCTCCGGCACAGTCGGTATACTCGCGCCAGCCGATTCCACACTCCCTCGGGCGGGCGCCGCGTGACCGATCTTACCCTGCCATCGTCGAGCCTGCTGGCCGATTTGCGACTGCATTTGGTCTCAGGCGTGGGACCGCGCATTCAACAGGCGCTCCGGGAACGATTCGGCAGCGCGGACCGCATCTTCGAGGCGACGCCGGAGGAATTGCTGGATGTCAGCGGGGTCGGTCCCAAGGTAGCGGCAGCGATTCTCGCCGCGCGCCAGGGAACCTACGCCGAGCGGGAATGGAACCGCTGCCAGGAACTGGGACTCCGCCTGCTGGCGTGCAACGATCCGGAGTATCCTCCCCCGCTGACGGAGATTCATGATCCACCGGGAATTCTCTACTGTCGAGGAGGAGTGGAAGCGCGTGATTCTCTGGCGGTTGCCATCGTCGGTTCGCGGCGCTGCACGGTTTATGGAAGGCAGCAGGCAGAGAAACTGGCCGCGGGGCTAGCGACAGCCGGGATGACGATTGTCAGCGGGCTGGCGCGCGGAATTGATGCGGCGGCGCACCGGGGAGCGCTCGCCGCCGGAGGGAGGACGATCGCCGTTTTGGGAACGGGACTGGATCGCATTTATCCCCCGGAACATGTCGAGCTGGCCGACCAGGTCGCGGCGCACGGCGCGCTCCTGGCCGAAGCGGCACTCGATCAACCCCCGGTGGCGGGGATGTTCCCGCAGCGCAATCGGATCATCTCGGGATTGTCGCTGGGGGTGATCGTCGTGGAAATGAGCCGCAACTCGGGGGCACTGCACACGGTCCGGCATGCTCTGGAGCAGGGGCGGGAAGTGTTTGCCGTACCGGGACGCATCGACAGCCTGGCCAGCGAAGGGTGACATGACATCATCCGCGACGGGGCGACGCTCATCCGGCACGCCGATGACGTTCTGAGCGCGCTGGGGGCGCTGGCCTCCCCCGTGGAAACCAGCGCTGGCCAGACGGTGCGAAGCGTGCGCGAATTGATGCTCGAACCGCAGGAACAACAGATCTTGCAGCTTGTCGCCGTTGATCCGACCTCCATCGACGAGATTTGCCGCGGTTCGGGCCTGGAGACGTCGCGCGTTCTGGCGACCCTCACAGTGCTGGAGATGCGCCGGGTGATTCGCCGCCTCCCCGGCAGCCAGTATTGCCGAGTGGATTGAAGGGCTGCGCGCCGGCTCCCCCCGTCAGTCACCGGCTCCCACTTCCAGGTTCATCGCCGTCTGCATCAGCCGCGTTTCATTCCGGTGATGCGCGATCACCGTCAACATCCAGTCGCGCAGTTCGCGGCGGACTTCGTTGGCGATGGGAGCAATCCAATCGTCCCGTTCGATGCGGCCCCGCAACTCCTTGAGCTTGGAGAACAGCCGCTGATGGTCTCCGTGCAGGCGTTCGACCTGCCGCGACCAGCTTGGAAACCGGACCAGAACTTCCGCCAGATAGCCCTCTTCGTCTTCCAGATCGAACTCGCGAGGGAGCGTCTCCAGCAAGGCATCGAGCACCGCCAGCAGCCAGCGGCGATTCTCCGAGTCACACTCCTCTTCGAGGAGATCGCGCAAATCTCCCAGCAGGATATACTCCAGCGTGGTGCATTGACCCAAACCGGGAACCACGAGCGTTTCCATCGTCAGCTCCTTTTAGAACCGCGCTTCACCCCCCGGTCGAATGAACCGATTGCCGAATGGCAGCCCGCGGATTGGGGCGCTGAGGGGTGGGGCGATTATACCCTGGGTGTGAGCCAACCGTCAAAACAACCCCCTGGGTCGGCGTTCCGGGGCGAATCTTGAGAGCATGGCAAATAGGGAACTCGGAAGGAAAAATGAGAACTGAAAGGTGCAAAATGCAAATTTCGTGAGTGGCGGGTACTCCTGCCACACCGCGGTACAAGCCACGCCCTTCTCAGGGCGTGCCACCTGACCGCCGGTCCAGACATGCGGCGTAAATCTCCCGCAATCGCCGCGTCATGGTCTGATGGCGAAACACCTCGGTACACCGAATCCGTCCGGCTTGTCCCATCCGTTCGCGGAGATTCTCGTTCCCCGCCAATTCCAGGATCGCATCAGCCATTCCGGCGACCGCGCGCGGTGGCAATAGAAATCCGGTCTCGCCGGGCAGGACGACCTCCCGCGCGCCATCGATGTCGTAACTGATCACCGGTTTGCCGGCGATCAATCCCTGCGGCAAGACCCGCGCCAGCCCCTCCCGCAGACTGGCATGCACCACGATATCCATCGCCCCGATCAACTCGGGAACCCGATCGGGCGGAACCAGCCCCGTGAAGACAAACTTATCGCTCAATCCGACACGGGCAATCTGCTGCTTCAACGTGTCGCGCAGCAGTCCATCTCCCACAAACAGGAACCGCAGATCGGGGTTTTTCTGGACCGCTATGGCCGCCGCCGCGATCACGTCCTCATGCCCCTTCAACTCAAACATTCGGGCCACTTTTCCCACCACCACGTGCCGGGGGTCGAAACCGAGCGATTGTCTCACCTCGTCGCGCGATCGCGGGGGGTGGAGAAACGGTTCCACTTCCATTCCGCTGTAGACGGTGACGAATTTGTCGCTGGGAGCGACCCCGGCTGCAACATACTGCTCCGTCATCGCATCGCACACGCTGATCAGCCGCGCGCTGCGACGCGCCCCCCATTGCTCCGCCAGCCGATAGGCGTGATAGACCGTCCGCGGCTGATACGGGTGAAAGGGGGAGCCGTGGATCGTATGCACCGCGGGAATTTTCAGTTTCCAGGCGGCGGCCCGACCGAGAATGCCCGCCTTGGAGCTGTGGGTATGGACCACCTGCGGCGACAATTCGCGGAGCAAACGCACCAGCTCGCGGTAACTGGACCAGTCGCGGAGCGGATGGATTTCGCGGCGCAGTTCCGGAATGATCCGCAAATCGACCTGCCGCGCGCGCGCCCGCTCGATCAGGCTTCCTTCCGGACCAAGGGCCGGGCCGGTGATCAGGGTGACGTCGTCTCCCCAATCACGACGCTGGTCCTCGACGGTCAAGAGGGTGTTCTCCTGGGCGCCTCCCAGGATCAGGCGGGTGATGATATGCACGACTCGCATCGTTCGCCTTGTACCAGAACCGCGATCGATTCGCACGTTTCTCCCCACACCCGGACGCCAGGCTGTTCCCGAAAGCCCCCCCCCTCCGCGCCGGCCGCGACGAACCTGGACTTGACGCTCGAACGCCGTCCCGGCGATCATCCGAGGCGTCTTGTCGAGGACTGTTCCTTGTCTCCTCCGGTTGATGCCCCACCGCCACGCCGATTTTCCCGCTGGGCCTTGGCGGCCGGCGCGATGATCATCGGCTCGCTGCTGACGTACTTTTTCTGCTATTCCGATCCCGCCCAGCAGGTCCGCCGTCTGGAATGGGTCGTTGCGCAACTCACGGCGACGACGACCCCGCCAGGAGCAGGTTGGTCATTCGCAGCGAAGATCGTCACTTGGCTGACCCTGGCCGGCTGCCTGCTTTGTGGACCGGTCTGTCTGGTGCTGGGAACGATCGCCCAATTCGAACTGGAGCGCACACCCACGCTCCGCGGCGAAGGAGTGGCGCTCTTGGCGGTCATCCTGGGATGGGCGGGAACCGCCGGCTCGATCCTGTACCTGGCGTCGATCGCCCTGTTGCGACTGTTCGAATGATCGCGGCCAGCGAGCCTCCTCAGGCGAGCAGCTCGTGCAAGACCCGCGCCTCGTCGGTGGGACCGATCAACCGCTGTTCCAATCCCTGGTAGGGGAACGTGAACCGCTTGGGGTCGAGGCCAAACAGGTGCAAGATCGTCGCCTGCAAGTCGTGGACCTCAACTTTATTCTCCGTAATGAAATAGCCAAAGTCATCGGTGGAACCGTAATTGACTCCCCCTTTGACTCCTCCCCCAGCCATCCAAGCGGTGAAGCAGTGCGGATGGTGGTCGCGACCAAGAAACGTCGAACCGCCGCGGGCTTCGTTCATCGACGTGCGGCCGAATTCTCCTCCCCAGACGACCAGCGTTTCATCGAGCAGTCCCCGCTGGCGCAGATCGGTCAGCAGTCCGGCGATCGGGCGATCGACTTCTTTGCACTTCTTGGGGAGCGCATTGACGATGTCGTCGCCGGTGCCGGTCCCGTGCATATCCCAGCCCCAATCAAACAGTTGCACGTACCGCACACCCCGCTCAACCAGCCGCCGCGCCAGGAGGCAGTTGTTGGCGAACGACGCTCCACCCGGAGTGGCACCGTACAGTTCGTGAATATGCGCCGGCTCTTTCCCGATAT
>JBJXGA010000515.1:0-51295 GCA_046152955.1 Planctomycetales bacterium
CAAAAGGAGCGAGCGGCCCGGATGCGGGCCATGCTTGTACGCTCCTTCTCCATATCGGGCTCGGGTCTCGGCCGATTCGCGTTCCAGGTCAAACGCGTCCCGCACGCGCGGCGAGCTGATGATGTCGAACGCCCGTTGACGAAAGCCATCCACGCCACTTCCCAGGGCGCCCAACTCCAAGGCGCGACCTTTGTCCTCTAATCCTGACAGGAGATCGCGGCGATCCCCCAGCCTCTGCAGCGCGACCTCTTTGTGGCGTCCCATGTTCTCGATCGCCTCGCGCGGGTTCGATCCTCCCACGCGGAGTGGTTCGTGTTCGACTCCGGCGTAATACGCTCGTTCCCAATCGGGGTGGTTTTCGATGCTGACATAGGGAGGAATGTCCCGCGGTCCCGGACGCAATCGGCTGACGATCGACCCCACTGCTGGCCGCCGCGCTTCTCCGGGAACCGACGCCCGCGGATTTTCCTGCCATGGAAACCCGCTGTAAAACATGTTGCCGGTATGCAGATTGGCGATCTGTGCTCCGCGCAGGATCGCAAACTTGTCGGCGATCCGGGCCTGCATCGGCATCAGCTCGCAGATTTCGATTCCCGGCACATTGGTAGCGATCGGGCTGAACTCGCCGCGGTATTCCACCGGCGCCTGCGGCTTCATGTCGTACATGTCCAGATGCGACGGCCCCCCGCTGAGGTGAATCAGGATGGCCGCGGTGTTTCGCCTGGCGCCCGGGGCCGCCTCGCTTCTGAGCCGCAACAGTTCAGTCAGGGTCAGGCCACCGAACGACAAGGCCCCCCATTGGAGCAATCGGCGGCGGCCGATTCCGGAACGGCAGAAAAACGTTCGGCGATCGTCAGAACTGAACATGGCGGCACTCCGATTGCTGTAGTTTAGCGTCAGCGTACCGCGATTGGCACGATCCATCAAGATTGCTCGATCGGTAACTGTTGCTCAGTTGTGGCCCCCCGGCCGATAGATTAGACTGCATTGATGGGTCGTCGGTTTTGAGGGCGGGCTCAGCGGCGGCGCTCTAAACTACTACAAGATAACACCTTCAGTCGTTCCCATTGATCGACGGGCAGGCCCATGTTTGGACTTTCGATGCCCAGAAATCTGATCTATCGGCGACTCCTCCTCCTCGGGATGGGGATGTTCGCGTTGAACTTTGGTCCTTGGGGACCTCAAGCCGGGGTGGCGGCAGACCGCCCTGTCAGCTTTGCCAACGACGTGGTTCCCATCCTGACCAAGGCGGGGTGCAACGCCGGGGTTTGTCATGCCAAGGCGGGGGGAGGTCAGAACGGTTTTCAATTGTCGCTGCTCGGTTTTGAGCCGCTGGAGGATTTCGAGAATCTGGTGAAAGAGGGACGCGGCCGGCGGCTCTCTCTCGGGACGCCCGATCGAAGTCTGCTGCTTCTCAAAGGGTCCGGTCGCATGCCGCACGGCGGAGGTGTCCGCCTGGATGTAAAGTCCGAGGCCTACGCCGTTCTCCACGACTGGATCGAGCAGGGTGCGCCGGCGGACGGTCCGAATTCGCGTCGCCTGACTGGGTTCGAAGTGGAGCCCCAGCGCGTCACGCTGGCCCGGCAGGGAGAAATCCAGCTTCGCGCGCTGGCCCGGTACACTGACGGGAGTGTCCGCGACGTGACAAGCGTCGCGCTCTACGAATCGAATGATCGGCACCTGGCGGAGGTTTCCGACCGGGGACTGGTGAAGGTGGCGGACATCGCCGGTAATGTGGCGGTGATGGTCCGCTATCAGGGAAACGTGGCGGTGTCGAGCGCCCTGGTTCCGCTGGGAGCGCCGGTTCCGAGTTTGCCTCCCTTCCGGAATTTCATTGATGAGCAGGTATTTGCCAACTTGCAGGCGCTGGGGGTTCCCCCCTCGGAGGTGTGTGACGACGCGACCTTCCTGCGGCGGGTGACGCTGGACATCGCGGGGCGGCTGCCGACGGAGCCGGAAGTCGCCGCATTTCGCGCGCATCCACCGGAAACGCGTCGCGATCAGGTGATCGACGCGCTGCTGCAAGGAGGGGACTATGCCGATTACTTTGCAAACAAGTGGACGGCGCTGCTCAAGAATCGTCGCGACGACAGCAGCGACATCGTCTCGAATTTCGCCTTCCATGCCTGGGTGCGGGACAGCCTGCTGGCCAACAAGCCGTACGATCAATTCGTGCGGGAGTTGCTCGCCGCCACGGGAACGGTGATCGGCAATCCGCCGGTGGCGTGGTACAAACGCGTCAAAGAGCCCAAGCAGCAGTTGGAGGACGTGGCGCAGCTCTTTCTGGGGGTGCGGATGCAATGCGCGCAGTGCCATCATCACCCGTTCGAACGCTGGAGCCAGGACGACTACTATTCGCTGGCCGCCTTTTTCAGTCAGGTGGGGCGCAAGCCCTCCGCCACCCGCGGCGAAGACCTGATCTTCCACCGCCGCGGTGTCGCCACGGCGACCAACATCAAGACGGGAGCCAAGCTGCGACCTGCCGCGCTGGGGGATGCGATTACGCCAATCGCCGCGGACGCCGATCCGCGGCTCAAACTGGCCGACTGGTTGCGCAGCCCGGCAAACCCCTTCTTCGCCCGCGCGCTGGTCAACCGCTATTGGAAGCACTTCTTCCAGCGCGGATTGATCGAACCGGAAGATGACATTCGCGACACCAATCCCCCGACGAATCCCGAATTGCTGCACGCGTTGGAGCGGCACTTCATCGGCAGCGGGTTCGATCTCAAAGACCTCGTGCGGCAGATCACCCGCTCGCACGCCTACCAGCTCAGCTCCGCTCCCAACCAGTACAACCTGGTGGATCGTCAAAACTACTCCCGGTATTACCCGCGGCGACTGCCGGCGGAAGTGCTCCTGGATGCGATCGACGCGGTGGCGGAAACGCAGACCGATTTCACCAATCTCCCCCCCGGCACGCGCGCCGTCGCGCTCCCCGACAACAGCTACAACCAGTCCTCGCCGTTCCTGCGGGTCTTCGGGCGCCCGGAAGGAGAGAGTGTCTGCGAATGCGAGCGGGTGCAGTCCTCCAGCCTGGCGCAGAGCTTGCATCTCATCAACGCACCGGACATCAAAGGGAAACTGGCCAGCACGACCGGCCGGGCCGACCGACTGGCCAAAGACGACCGGTTGCCCGAAGCGAAAGTCCGCGAGCTGTACCTGGCGGCCCTGTCGCGCGAGCCGCAGCCGACCGAGTTGCAAACGGCGGTCGATTTCCTGAACGAGCCGCGCCTGGGGCCGGACAACAAACCGATCGATTCCCAGCAGGCGGCCCGCGAAGCGTACCAGGATCTGATCTGGGCGCTGATCAACACCAAAGAATTCCTGTTCAACCATTAGAGAACAAATCACGTGGTTCGCATGACACAGGTTCGAATCGTTGAATCCGAGGCAGGAACCGAGGTTCCCGAAACCCGCAGCGCGCGTCCCCCTTTGCGTCAGAGCGGTTCCCGGCGACTGGGGCCATGCGCGACCCCGCTCCGAATGACCGTTGTGGGGACGCTGTTTGCCGCCCTCGGCCTGGCGCTGCCGGCCGTGTCGTTCGGACAGTCGGTCGGCCTCCCAGCGCCGCGGCTGTTGACGACGATGCCGCTGGGAGGACGAGTGGGGACACAGTTTGAAGTGACCATCAGCGGCGAATACCTGGAGGAAGCGGACCAACTCGTCTTCTCCGATCCGCGGATCGTGGCGACGCGGAAACAGGACGAATCGGGCGCGCCGATCGCCGACCGGTATATGGTGTCGATCCCCCTCGATTGTCCTCCCGGACTGTACGAAACTCGCGTCATGACGCGGCTGGGAATGTCGTCGTCGCGCGCGTTCTCGGTGGGGACACTTCCCGAGATTGTGCCGACGAAGCCGCACACCACCCTGGCCACGGCCCAGGAACTCCCGCTGAATTCGGTCTGCAACGGCGTGATGACGCAGCGGGCCATCGATCACTACGTGTTCGAAGGGAAAAAGGGGGTGCGGGTGATCGTCGATTGCGCGACGCGCGGGATCGATTCCAAACTGGACGCGGTGTTGATTCTGGCTGACGCCGCGGGACGCGACCTGGTGGCAGAACGCCGCGGCGGATTGCTCGACTTCACCGTTCCGGAAGATGGCCGCTATGTGATTAAAGTCCACGAGCTGACGTTCAAGGGGGGGCCGGCCTATTACTATCGTCTCGGATTGTGGGAGCAGCCGGCCGGAGTCCCCGTCGCGCGCTTTCCCGCGACGAAGCCCGTGCATTCGTTCTCCTGGCCGCCGGTTGGGCTTCCCAAGCAGGCGGCCCTCGCGGAGGCCGAACCAAATGACGAGGGGCCCCGCGCGCAACGCATCACACTCCCCTGCGATCTGGCCGGAAACTTTTTTCCAGCCGCCGACGTCGACTCGTTTGAGTTCGAGGCCAAGAAGGGAGAGGTGTGGTGGGTCGAGGTGGGTTCGGAGCGCTTCGGCCTGCCGACCGATCCGGCGATACTCGTGCAGCGGGTGATGCGCACCGGAGATGGCGAGCAATTGATCGACGTGGCGGAATTCAGCGACATCCCCAGCCCGGTCAAAGTCTCCAGCAATGGCTACGCCTACGATGGTCCCCCGTACAACGCCGGGACCGCCGACATCCTCGGCAAATTGGAGATTCCGGAGGACGGGCTGTATCGGCTGCAACTGACCGATCTGTTCGGCGGCACGCGCAATGATCCCCGCAATGTCTACCGCCTGGTGATTCGCCGACCGGCCCCCGATTTCGCGCTCGTGGCGTGGGGACTGCACATGGAATTGCGAAACGGCGATCGAAATGCGGTCTCCAAACCGCTGGCGCTGCGGGGGGGAGCGACGATGGCCCTGGAAGTGGTCGCGATTCGCCGCGACGGCTTTAACGGCGAAATCGAGCTGACGATGGAGGGGCTTCCCGAAGGGGTTACGGCGCACGGGCTCACGATCCCGGCCGGACAGTCGCGGAGCATGCTGCTCCTGAGCGCTGCCGAGCAGGCGCCGCGCGGGATCGCCGGGGCTAGGTTCCTGGGGCGGGCCGCGATCGACGGGACCGAAGTCACCCGCCCCTGTCGCCTCGCCTCGATGGCCTGGCCCATTCCCGACGCCTGGAACGAAATCCCCGCGCCGCGCCTGTTGGCCGATGTTCCCGTGTCGGTCAGCGGGTATGAACTGGCCCCCCTCACGCTGGCGCCGGCCGCCAAAGAGCCGCTCTCCGTCGTGGCGGGGGACAAACTGACGATCCCGCTGACTCACACCCGCCGCAGCGAATTTTCCGGAGCGACGATGCAGATGAAGACGGTGGGAGCCGGTTTCGATCGGACGCCCCAGTTCGACCTCCAGCTTGGCGCCGACAGCTCGCAGGTGGTCCTCGATACGGCGGCGCTCAAGACCGCTCCGGGGAACTACCTGATCGCCTTCTATGGAGGGGCCGTCGCCAAGTACCGGCATCAGCCCGAGGCGATCGCGCTGGCGGAGACGGCGCGCCGCAAAGCGGAACAGGAATTGTCGGCCCTCGAAGCGGAACTGAAAAAGCTGATGGAGGCGGCGCAGGCCGCGCCCGATGCCTCCAAGCCGGAAGCGGAAAAGTTGGTAGCCCAGGCCGCCGCGCGGCACAAAGCCGCCGCCGCGGCGCTGACTGCGGCCGCAGATCGGGTGAAGAAGGCGACCGAAACCGCCGCTCCCCGAGACATCGTGGATATCGTCGTTTCCGAACCTGTTGCCATTCGGGTCTTGCCCGCGGAGAAAAAATGAACCACACACACGACGACTTGACGACGGCCGGCGCCCGGCCCCCTGGAATCGATCGGTCCGACGTCTATTCCTCTGGCAGGCCCGGGAGGCGAGGGTTTCTACAAACCGGTCTGGCCGGGTTTGCCACGCTCAGCCTGCCCGGAATTCTGCGGCTGCAAGCACAGCACCCCCTGCTGGCGGCGGACGGCGCTCCCGCTCCGCGGGAAAAAACCGCCGTGATCATGGTCTGGCAACCGGGAGGCTGCTCGCACGTCGATTCCTACGATCCCAAGCCGACCGCCAGCAGCGAGTATCGCGGTCCGTTTGAGACGATTCCCACCCAGGTTCCCGGAATGCAGTTCACCGAACTGCTTCCGCGGCATGCCGCGCTGGCGGAAAAGTTCACCATCCTGAGGTCGATGCGGCAAGCGGCCGGCGGCCATCCCGCCGGTTCGATGCAGCTTTTGTCCGGCGACCCCGACACGCGCGACAAGCCCAAGCCGCGGCTCCCCGACTGGATGTCGGTGACCAACTACCTCCGCGCGCAGCAGGGCCCCAGGCACAACCCGCTCCCTCCCTATGTGGGGATCAATCCGCCGCTGGAGTACAACGGACCGGCCTATTTGGGAGACGCCTATTCGCCGTTCGTCGTCTCGGGGAATCCCAACGATCCCCAGTTCACGGTCCCCAACATCGGGCTGTCGGACACCGCCGAAGTCCGTCGCTTGCAGCGCCGCGGCGCGCTGCGTCAGAATCTCGACACGCTGGAACGGGCCTTCGATCAACAGCGCGAACTGGCGGCGCTCGACGAATTTGAATCGCAGGCGATGACCCTGCTCACCAATCCGCGGACAAAAGACGCCTTCGACCTGTCGCGCGAAGACGCTCGGATTCGCGATCGCTATGGCCGCCATGCCTGGGGACAGCAACTCCTCCTCGCCCGGCGGCTGATCGAAGCGGGGGTGGAAGTCCTCACGACCAGCCTCAATGGCCCCTTGTGCGGGCGAGTCCAGAATTGGGACGACCATGCGGTCAATCACAACGTCTTCGAAGGGATGAAGTTTCGCTCCGCGGCTTACGACCAGGCGGTCACGGCGCTGATTGAAGACTTGCACGAACGGGGACTCCATCAGCGGGTGCTGGTTGTCGTGACGGGGGAATTCGGTCGCACGCCGAAGATCAACTATGCGGCCAGCACCGGCGGGGGGGACGCCAGCGCTCCGGCCGGAACGATGCAGCCGGGCCGCGACCATTGGCCTCGCGCCTTTTCCAACCTCTGGGCCGGAGGGGGGATCGAGACCGGCCGGTTCATCGGCGCCACCGACAAACGGGGGGAGGACTCCATCGAGCGAATCTGCGGACCGGGAGATTTCCTGGCGACGATCTATCACCACCTGGGGATCGATTCGTCGACGACGATGATTCGGGATTTCAACGGTCGGCCTACGCCGATCGTCGATCACGGCAAACCGATCCCGGAGCTGGTCGGTTGAACCCGTGCTCATGAACTTCACGCCGCTACTGGCTTCTCCCTTCGCCACCCCGGCCCTGCTGTGGGGGCTGGCGCTGGGGGCGGCGCCGATTCTGATTCACCTGTTGAGTCGCCGCAAGTTCAAGGAGACACAGTGGGCCGCCATGCGGTTCTTGCTGGAAGCGGTCCGCAAGAACTCGCGCCGCTTGCGGAGGGAGCAGATCATCCTGCTCCTGGTCCGGACGATGCTCCTGGTGCTGGTGGTATTGGCGCTGGCCGAACCGCTGTTCGAGCAATTGGGAGCCTTCTTTCAACCGCGACGGCCCGTTCACAAGATCATCGTCATCGACGCCTCCGCCAGCATGGCGCTCCAGGCGCATGACGTCGCGCTGTTTGATCGGGCCCGTCAGATCGCTCGCTCGATCGTGGAGTCGGGACATCAGGGAGACGCCTTCAACCTCGCGCGGCTGTCGAATCTTGCTCCCACGGTGATTGTGGCCACTCCCGCCTATCAGGGGGCGCGAATCGTTGAAGAGATCGAGCAGCTCTCGCTCCCCCACGGGCGGGGCGACCTGGCCAATTGTTTGCAGAAGATCGACGAACTGCTGAAGTCGGCCCCCGACTTGCCGCAAAAGGAAATCTATCTCATCAGCGACTTCCAGCGGGCGACCTGGTCTCCTGAGTCGGCGGACGACGCGGCGCGGGTCAAGGGGTTTTTGCGGAAGTTTGACGACGCGGGGCGGCTGGTGCTGATCGACCTGGGGCAAGCCGAGGGGGCCAACGTCGCCGTCACCGCCGTCCGAGCCGCTGACCCGTTCGCCACCACCTCCCGCCCGGCGCGGTTCCAGGCCTCCATCCGGAATTACGGACTGGAACGGGTGACGGGGCGGGTTGTGGAGTTCTTGATCGACGATCGGCTGATCGAGCAGCGGGCGCTGGAAATCAACGCCGGAGCGGAGGTGGTGGAGGATTTCTCGCATCTGTTTGCCGCTGGTGGGGAACATCGGGTGCTGGTCCGCTTGCAGAATGACGCCCTCCCGCTCGACGACCAGCGCTGGCTGGCGGTGCCGGTCAAGGAACGGCTGCGGGTGTTGTGCGTCAGCGGCCGGGGAGGCAATTCGGCATCACGGCAGGGATCAGGGTTCCTGGAGCTGGCGCTCGCGCCGTTCGCCGACGGTCCGCGATTGTCGACCGGGGGAGTGCGCGGATTGATCGAGCCGACCGTGATCAGCGAGGGGGAACTCCTGGGGTTGGAGCTCGCACAGTACGACTGCGTCTTCTTTTGCGACGTGCCGCTGTTCACCGACCGCGAGGCGCGATTGATTGAAACCTATCTGCGCGGCGGGGGAGGAGTGGTGTGGTGCCTGGGAGGACAGGTCGCCAGTGACAATTACAATCAGGCCCTCTATCGCGATGGGGCGGGGATCCTGCCGGCGCGGCTGGAAGAAGTGCGTGGCGATCCGGTCCAGCGTCCCGAATCGTTCGGGTTTGACCCTGGCGAATTCACGCATCCTCTGATCAACGTCTTTCAGGGAAATCCCGACGCCGGGCTGGAGACGACGCAAACTTACGCTTACTACCGGGTGACCGTTCCACCGGGAGGACGCTCCAAAACCGCCCTTTGGTTCGACACGGGCGACCCGGCGCTCGTCGAATCTCGAATCGGTCCGGGGCACAGCGTCCTGGTCACCACGTCGGTCGATGACCGCTGGGGAGTGTGGCCCTTGTGGCCCAGCTTTCTGCCGATGATCCAGGAGCTCGTGCTGTTCGCCGCATCGGGCGAGTGGGGTGAGCGGCAGCGGCTGGTGGGGGAGCCGCTGGGGGGAGTGATTCCCGCGACCGCGTTCGACGCCGAGGTCTCCGTGGCGCGCCCCGATGGACGGACCGAGCCGGCGCTGGTCACCACGCGGGACTCGGTGAGCGAGATTCGTTTCGATGGGACGAGCGTCAGCGGCGTCTATGACGTGCAATTCGCGGCCCCCCTGTCGCGAAGTCAACTCTTCGCCGTCAATGTCGATCCGCGCGAAAGCAATCCGGTCAAATACCTCTCCGATGAATTGGGGCCGGAACTGCTCCCAGGAGTGGAATTCGATTACCTGACCTCCTGGGAGGAAGATCTGCCGCGTGTGGCGGAAGCCCCGGCCGCGTCCCGCAGCGGACTGACCCGCTGGCTGCTGTACGGTGCCTTGTACCTGTTGTTCGTCGAACAAATGATGGCCTGGAGTTTTCGCCCAGGCTTGTGGATGCTTTGCCCCCCGCTCCTGCTGGTGGATCTGGCACGGGGAAAGGGACGTTTTTGATCAAGTCCGGCCGACCCCCGCCGTGGCGTTGAAAACCCCATCCGAATCCCTAAGATGGAGTATCCAAACTCCTCGCCCCCCTGAAAGCAATACCTGAGCCCCCGGCTCAACACCCATAACCCTCCCCCTGGCCGATGGCCTCCCCTCTTTTCCAACCGCTGGAGCGTGTCGCATCGTGAGTAAACTTGTGGATCTGTCCGCAAAAATCAAGCAGGCCAAAGACCAACTCGACGCCCATGTCCGTGAAACTGTCGAATGGCATTTCAATCCGCAGACGGGCTCCCCCTTCTGGCTGGAGAAAGCCTCGACGCTCGGATTCAATCCCCGGACCGACGTCAAGTGCTTTGAAGACCTCCGAAAATTTCCGGAGTTCCAGGACGAATGGCTCCGCGGCGGCCCGATCCAGCGCTGGATTCCCAAGGGGTTGGCCGGAAAGCCGGTTTACGTCTTTGAAACCGGGGGGACTACCGGCATTCCCAAGAGCCGCATGCAGATCGACGACTGGAAAACCGACTATGAAATGTTCAGTCACACCCTCCCCGACGAGTTCTTTCCCAAAGGGAGCAACTGGCTGATGCTCGGCCCCTCAGGGCCGCGGCGACTGAGGCTGGCGGTGGAACACTTGGCCCAGACGCGCGGGGGGATCTGTTTTTGCGTCGACCTTGACCCGCGCTGGGTGGTCAAGCTGATCAAACGGGGCAACATGAAAGAAATGGAGGCCTATCGCGATCACGTGATCGAACAGGCGACGACCATCCTGTCCGCGGGTCACGACATCCGCTGCATGTTCACCACCCCCAAATTGCTCGAAGCGCTGGCGATGAAGCTCTTCGAACAGGGTTCCAGCATTAAGCAGTCTGGCATCACCGGCATCTTCTCCGGCGGGACCGAGTTCACCCCGCAATGGTACCGTTTCGCCCTCGACGAGCTGCTCCGCGACCCCAATGATCCCAGCGGCGCGCCGGTATTCATGACCCCCACCTACGGCAATACGCTCATGGGGCTGGCCTGCGGCAAGCCGTTTGATCCCGCGGACAATTACAAGATCACCTATTACGCACCGCAGCCGCGGGCGGTCATCGAAGTGGTTGAATTCAAGGATTACAACACCCCGGTCGGCTACGGCCAGACCGGCCGCGTGAAGTTGACGACCCTGACCAAAGAGACGTTCATTCCGGGGTTCATGGAGCGGGACGAAGGCGAACGCGAACTCCCCTTTGAAAAATATCCGTGGGATGGAATCAGCGGCACCCGTCCCTTCCACGAATTCGCCAAGACCACGACCGTGGGCGTCTATTGATCGTCGTCCGCCCCTGCTGATGTTTGACCTTCTCCCGCCGAGGCAAAAACTTTCCGCGGCGCTCCACCATCACCGCCATTCTCTGAGGAACCACCCCCGTGATTGAAATTCCCGCCCTTCGCTGGGGCAAGCCGTACGAGAGTTTGGAGAAACAGGAAGTCGTCCATTTTGAGACCGGCGAAGTGCTGGCCCAGGTGCATCAGGCCAACGGCGGCATCTTGAAGATGGACAAACGGTTTTCGCAGCGCGCCCGCGATGCGCTGCGGCAGTTTTCCATCGATCAGCTCATCGCCATTGCTGCCAAGGCCGGAGACCTGTACCTCAACGCCAAGCTCCCGCTGGGAGACGGCACGCAGACTCCCGAGGAATTCTGCCGCATGCAGTCGGCGACCACCGGTCTCCCGGAGCACATGTCGGCCTTCAACATGAAGAAGAACTTCTTCGTGTTGACGCACATGCGCGAGATTCTGGAGGCCCTCACCCGCGGCTTGCCGCTGGACATTCTGACCAAAGGTTACGGCCAGGAAGCGCGGGGCGTGATGCTCAGCTACCAGGCCTATAGCCCGGTGCTGGGGATGGTGTTGCCCTCCAACTCTCCCGGCGTGCATACGCTGTGGATGCCGGTCATTCCCTTGCAGATCGGCCTGGTTCTCAAACCCGGACCGCAGGAGCCGTGGACTCCCTATCGCATGGCCGAGGCGTTCTTCCAGGCCGGAATTCCGCGCGAGGCGATTTCGATCTACCCCGGCGGTCCCGAAGTGGGAGCCGCAGTGATCGAAACCTGCGACCGGACGATGATCTTCGGCGGAACCGCCACCGTCGAGCGCTATCACGGAAATCCACGGGTGCAGGTCCACGGTCCCGGATTCAGCAAGATCCTCCTGGGAGACGACGTCGTCGACCAGTGGGAGAAGTACATCGACCTGATGGCCGACAGCGTGGCGCTCAACAGCGGCCGCGGCTGCATCAACTGCTCGGGGATCTGGGCCTCGCGGCACGGCGCCGAAATCGCCGACGCGCTGGCGAAAAAGCTCGCCCCGATCGCCCCCTTGCCGATGACCGATCCCAAAGCGGCCCTGGCGGCGTTCACCGTCCCCGGCCAGGCGGACGCCATCTCGGCCCAGATCGACGACGGCTGCCAGGCGCCGGGAGTCACGGAAGTCACCGCCAAGTACCGCCAGGGACCGCGGCTGGTCAAACACCAGCGGTGCGACTATCTCCGCCCCACTGTGGTCCATTCCGCCAGCCCCGACACGGCGATGGCCAAAGCCGAGTATATGTTTCCCTTTGTGACGGTCGTGGATTGTCCGCAGGACAAGATGCTCTCCCAAATTGGCCAGACGCTGGTTTGCTCGGGGATCACCCACGATCCCAAGTTCACGCAGCAACTGCTGGACGCGACAAATATTGACCGCCTCAACGTGGGCGAGGTCAAGACCATCGCCCTCAACTGGCTCCAGCCCCACGAAGGGAACATCATCGATTTTCTCTACCGCAACCGCGCCTTCCAGAATTGTCCCCCCCCTCCCCACTGAGCAGCCAAAGCGTCCCAACGGGACGAAATTCGAAAGCCCAGGGCGCGTTGAGCCCTGGGTTTGAGTGGACACGAAATCCATCAGCCGCAGCGCGGCGAGATTCTTTGACCGGCGCTCCGCGATTGCCCTGGAGTCCCCCCATGCACGGCAGCGCATGAACGAGTCGTTCACCATGAGCCGCCACCGCTGAGCTTGCCTCAGCGGAGCGCTGCCTGACAGCTACCACGCAAGGCATCGCGTGGCACGGCTCTCCATCCGAGCTTGCCTCGATGGAAGCACGCCTCGCACACTGTGAGTCGTCGCTTTCAAACTCCGCGTCCGCCGGAGAGAATAGCCGTCAGCCCATCTGCAAGCTGGCTCCTCTGCCAACGGTACACGTGAAATGCCCTCAACGGCGCTCAACCAGGCCCGCACCCATACCGGAGAGTCGTTGGACGCGTTGTCGCACCGCGCCCCGCAACTGGTCGTCTTCCTCCGCCATTCCGGTTGCACGTTTTGCCGCCAGGCACTGGCCGACCTGGCGCGGGATCGCGCGGCGATCACTGCCGCCGGCACCGGGCTGGTGCTGGTGCATATGCAGAGCGATGCCGATGCCAAAACACTGTTCGCCGCGTATGGTTTGGACGACGTGCCGCGGATCAGCGATCCCGACCGGCGACTGTATGAAGCTTTTGATCTGCAAGTGGCCAGCCTGTCGCAGGTCGCCGGTCCACAGGTTTGGCTGGCCGGCCTGAAATCGCTCCTCTCCGGCCATCTGCCGGGCATTCCCTCCGCGAACGTATTCCAGTTGCCCGGCGCGTTCCTCGTCCACAAAGGACAAATCCTCCGTGCCTTCCGCGGTCAATCCAGCGCCGAGCATCCGGACTATTGCGAACTGGCGGGGGTGACCGGTCGGAACCCAACAACGGAGCCGACCAACCCTCAATCGAAATCGTAAAAGCCTCCCTGTTGTGGAATAGGCGTCCAGCGACAGTAGGCGGATTTCTCCGAAATCCGCAAACGCAAGACGTCGCCGAGCATATGCAGCCCCGCAAAATCGGATCGACCACAGGAGGCGAGTCAACGATCAAAGCTTCAATCCCAACAACGAGCCGCGCGCGCACCAAACCGCGGACGCCCTAAAGCGCCCCCCCTCGAACCCGGCTTGGCCAACTCGTGCGCCGCAACGCGCCGCGATTTGAAAACCAAGGGCGCTTTTAGCCCTCGGTCAAAAGTCGATCAAAACCGAAATGCCCCAATCGGAGCGGAATTTCTGGCCCGGCCCTCCGCAATGGCGGCGCGGGAGTTTTCCCCTTAAAAGGCTGCATAAGGACACGTCGGTTGGCTTCGGCGGCCCGAACCCTACAAATTGAAACTCGACCCAGATTGCCGGGGTAGCTTGGCGTACAGGTCCGGTCGAGCGCTCGCGATCCCTGGGCCGGGATGGAATCGGTCAGCCTATTCCCTGCCAAGGACGAGCAATGTGAGATCGTGGAAAATATGGCGGGTGCCGATCAACTGTTTCACGTCGGCAACGATTGCCTCCCCCACAGCTATTGCGCCCCTCCCGGCATTCACCGTAACCCGTCGCAGCCGCTCCATGCTGTACAACTCACCCTGGTCATCCATTGCCGCGTTCAGGCCGCCCGTAAAGAAGACGAATACATCTCCAGAGCCGATCGAGTAGGCAACTTGTTCGTACAAGGCGCCGGTGAGTCCCAACGGCATGCCTACGGCTTGGTTGTCCACCTCTTCAACTCGTCCATCAAAATGGCGAATGATTGGCATCACATGCCCTGCACTCACCAGCGCAAGCTCATGCATATCTGGATCGAGAACCGCGATTGCAACCATGACAAAAGAATCCTTGCTGGAATATTTATGGCAATGCCAATCGTTCAAATTTCTCATCGCAGCGGCAGGATCGGTTTCCAACACCAGGCGACGGTTTAGTTCGGTGACCAACTGGCGCATACGGATCACCGTCTCAGCCCCCTTTGGGGATGGATCGGCGATCACCAAGGCCAGTCGGCCATTCGCCATACGAATGGCCGCGTAATAGTCCCCGCCCATCTGCATGGCGGACTGATGATAGTGGAAGAAGGCGTATCCGGGTCTTTCGGGCAGTTTACTCGTTTTTTGTGACATGAATGCCTCCGCTGAAACTGGAATGTCGGGCCGGTGGTGTGAGCATAGTCTTCACCGGAGGTACATTCCATGTCAGAAACTCGTCGACACTTTAGCGCCGAACAGAAAGCCCAGGGCGCCTTCAGCCCTGGGTTTGAGCCGACATGCAATCCATCAGCCGCAACGCGGCGAGATTCCTTGACCGGCGCTCCGCGATGGTCCCTGAATTCTCCCCATGCAAGGCTGCCCATGAATGAGTCGTTCGCCATAAGCCGCCACCGCTGAGCTCGCCTCAGCGGAGCGCTGCCTGCCAGCTACCAAGGCACGGGACAGCTCTCCATCCGAGCTTGCCTCGATGGAAGCACGCCTCGCGCACCCGGCGACTCCCCCACCAGATTCCGCGCTGTTCGGGAACAAGGTCATCGAAAGATTGCCAAATCCGGCAATGCCGCTTCCAAATCGGCAACTCCCTCAGCGGTGACCTGAGTCCCCATCACGAAGAGCCGCTGCAAACGCGTCAATCCCTTCAGATGAACCAGTCCGGCATCGGTGACATTTGTCGAATTCAAGTCGAGCGTCTCCAAGTGACTCAGTGCCTCCAGATGAACCAGCCCGGCGTCGCTAGACTGTGTCCCTCTCAGATTCAACAGCCTTAAGGCAGAGAGTGCCTCCAAATGACGCAGCCCTGCATCAGTGAATTGGGTATCCGTCAAATAGACTTCCACGACGTCGTCGAATCGCTGCATCCACTCCTCGCCAACCACTGAGCGCAACCAGACCGGTCCGACATTTCTTGTGGCGACAATTCCCCCCACCCGTTCGATCTCGCGAATCGCCACCTGCCGCCTGTATACGGGCATTCCGAAGCGAATCCCCCCCGCTACGATTACGACCACGAACGTCCCCAGACACAGCCAGAGGGGCCGCGGCAAATGGATTGAGAATCGCCGGGTTTCGGATTCGGTCATGGGTACCACTCCATATTGTCAACGACCGTATGGTATCCCGCCCTTCTGGAATTGGCGATGCGTTCAACGGAGCCCCCTGTCGGCGCGCCCGGCAGGCAAATCAGATTCGCGAGGCTGGCGCGAAACCCCGTCGAGAAGAATGACTGCGGGCAACTTCAAGCTTCACAGACGACAGGTCGATGGGCCGCATTGTCAGTCCCCCGAATCGAGGCGCGGCCCGAAATCGACGAATTCCGCAGGCACGTGTTCGGTCAACCACACTTTGTTTGCCGAAAGAAAGAATGCATGCCCCGCCGCCGACATTGCGCCGGCGCGTACGATCAATACGACAGGCGGTCCGTGGCGGCTGCCCACCTGTGCGGCTGTCGCCTCGTCGAGCGACAGGTGCACTTGCTGATCTGTGTGTGCCGTTTATCCACGGCCATCCCTTCATGTCCGGCCCGTGGTCCGGCCTGGCAACATTACTCGCGACGCCCCGGAATTGTCCCTTTGAGCTGTCGCATTGGACTCGCATGACTTCGTAATCTGTCAACACCCGCCCATGTTACCAAATCGTGTGCTACCGGCAACTCGCGATCCTCGATTGTCCATGGATCGTGTCCCGATCCGCACTGCTCCTGACATGACGATCGGCACTACTGTTGCCAGGGTAATCCACTGTGCGGAAATATATGGACCTGTCCCCGTTTCCGACCTGGGTTGCATCTTGGCGGCTGCATGCCGTCCAGCGCGCGTCGGTGTGTCGGACCGGAGCAGGTTGCGTAATCGGGGTTTTCGACCACAATCGATCAAACCGAAACGCCGAACGTCAAAGCTCACTCGACCGGCGCGCCAGTCCGCTGAAGTGCGAGTTTAGGCGGTCCCCGCCTTCGGCACGTAGCATGAGACGCCGATCGCTTCGAAAAGTCGAGGGTTCCCAAGGATCTTGTTGAAATCAGACTGGCCGAGTTGCAAAGTCCGATCCTGGTTCGGATGCCGCTTCTTAAGCAGAGCACAGACCTTACCAATCGTTTCCCGGCGGAAGACGATGATCGCGCGAATATCCAGCCCCTCGAAGAAGACGACCGCATAGTCGTCCATGCCACCACTGAAGCTGATCAGGTGGCCGTTGCGCCAGGCCCCCGACGGGTTAGCAAGATACTTGACCTGGACACGGCGGCCATCAGGTGTGACGAGGTCGTGGCCCTTCTGAACGCGGGAGGTTGCAAGGGTGCCGCCAAGCTGGTCACGCACGAGCCGCTCGGAGAACTCCGAGAGGGGATCACGGCAGGAACCGTCGCACCCAATAGCCTGCAGGAATTGGCGTCGGGCTTTGGAGTAGGTGCGGAACAGCGAGGTGTCAACGGACAGCTCCGCCATATGCTTCTCTACCGGGCGCCATGCTCGTTTCTTGAATGGTTGGCCTATACTGTAGGCCAGAAACTTGTACCCCTTTCATGCCATCTTCAGATTACTGGAACTCCAACCGTCATCGCTCTATGCGTGCCGGGCCGACCTGAAACGGCATGATAGGCTATTTCAGCCTAACGCGACTCAGGCCATTGATCAAGAGCATCGTCGGGACAGAGCATCGTCGGGACAACCCCGCTTCGGCGAGCCCCATCGGAGCCAATTGACACGCCGCGTCGCGCGCGTCGGTAATATCAACCGATGTATCGAGACTCCACAGTCTGGCATGTCGGCGGTGGCCGGCTGACAACTTGCGTGTTTTGCCCAAAGTTGCCGCTGCATTCCCAATCCAGCACGGCCACGATCTGCCGAAACTGCCGTTCGTGGATTGGGTCGTGTCCCGCCTCAACCGCTGGCAGAAACAGTATCCGTTCCTGAGCGTCCGGTACCAGATTCAGAAATTTAGTCTCGGAGTTCGAAATCTCGGTGGCGATCATAGCAGATGCTGTGCGCGACTGAAATCTCCCGATGCGCCAACCCTGCCACATCCACCGTTGCTTCCCCCAGTCCAGCACCGCCACGAACCGCCGCATCTGCCGTTCGTAAATCGTGTCATCCCCGGTCTCGACCGCCGGCAGAAACAAGATCGCCGCTGGAATCGCTTCCAGGGAACTCGCGTCAATGGCTGCCCATCGGACGGTCTTGTGTTGATCACAGGCACATCGGCGGCTTCACCCTCCCGTTGTGCGATTCCGCTCCACCATAGGTCGCGCTACACAGCTAATATCGCTTGGGTGGAACCTCGCTCCACCAAATCAGCGTCTTGAATGGGTGGGCAAATAGCAACAGCCGTTTCAACTGCGGCACTCACCTCCGTGGTGCCCTCGACGGGCGCGCGCAAAACGTCCCGATGTGCAGTCTTAACCATGCGGTTTTAGGTAGTCCGCTCGGCGCCCTTCCGGACGACACAGATTCAGGTAGGCGATCCCCATGAGGCCGACGATACTGCCGACGACAAACGACGAAGGCTCGGGAACTGCCGAGACTAGGATATTATCGACACCCCATTCCTCGGGGTCGCCCTGCGGGAAGAGGCCGCTGAAATTGAAATCGAGTGGTCCACCGGCGTGCGCGAATGAGAATGCAAGCCGATAAACCGAGTCCCCCTCGAAGTAACCAAGCGTGTCGTTCTCCGAGGCACCTGTCCGTGCTGGATTGGTTCCCTCCGGATAATCGTCCGGGTAGGACTGGGGAAAATCTCGGAATGAGTGCATCGCCTTAGTGCCATCGAAGACGGAAAACGTCGCGTGAAACAGCGTCGTTCCGCTGGCCAAGCTCAGCTCCCAAACGTCCGGGCCCACCACGTGCGTCGGCGTGGAGAGGGGGTCGGTGAATTGGTTGCCGTCCCAAGTGTTAATCACAAAGAGGTCGAAGGCCAAATTCACTGTCCCTGCCGGGACAGTGGCGATTGCAAGCGATACTGTCTGTGCTCCGAAGACACCAAGGAATCGCCTTCCGCTGGTGGTGACGGAGGTCGATTGTTCGGACCACTCTGCGCCGACCACACCCTCGAAGTCGTTGCAGTAAACAGAGCCCGCCTCTGCCGTCGGCCAATCGCATAGAACTGCCATGACGCATGCAACGGTCACAAATTTCATGGAACGAACCTGTCTTCGGGCGAGATCGGAAACCGTTGAAAAAAATGGTCAAGACACGCAATGTCCGCCGTTTGCCAATTCTATCTGAGTCGATCTCGGGCGTAAACGATTTACTCCCAACACCTCCGCTGCTTCCCCCAATCCAGTGCCGCCACAATTTTCCGCAACTGCTGCTCCCGAACCAGGTCGTCGCCGCCATCGACCGGCGGTAAGAACAGAATCGCCTCCTGTATGTCCGGAGCCAGCAGCAAGAGATCCATGATCTGGCTCAACCGCGCCCTGGTCACGTGCCCAAGCCGCGCCAGGTCGGCATAGTCGCGAACCTCGCCGTCCCGGATCAACTTCTCGAACCGGTGGGCCAGAGTGAAAGCCGGAGGCTTGACTGCGATAACGCGGGAGACTTCAATTTCAATTGCGTGGGACGATGTGGTGTCTGATGCTCACCGTATCGTTTGTGAGCAATTCCTGGTGCGGCGAAAACCCGAGGTGTGGTAATGGTGAACGAAGATTTCTTGTCATTCATGCGATCAGTGGTCCTGCCCCGAATATCGAAGCATCCAAGTCACATCCGCCTCGACGGGGCTCGGACAGGAGGAAACCGGGAGGCCGCCGGGCATTTCAATCACCACGGTCGAAGTTGGGTCGTGCATGCCGACACGCACTTCGAGCCGTTGCTGCTCGCCTTTGATGCCGCGGAGAGTGGCACCGACCCGTTCGTGGAAGAGAAAACGGCGAGCGGACGCGGTCGATGTCTTGCACTAAGAAGTGACTTGCGCGTACGTCAGAAGTCGCGTCACAAGCATCTCTACATTTACTCATGGTCGGACGATGAGTAACGAGCAACTCCGGGGCGCAGATCGGTTCACATCCGCCTCTGCTTCCCCCAATCCAACACCGCCACGATTCGCCGCAACTGCCGCTCGTGGATCGGGTCATCCCCAGCCTCGACCGCTGGCAGAAACTGCACCGCCTCCCGTGTCCAGATTCACCGCAGGCGAGTTACTCGCGCCAAATGCTTCGGTTTTCCAGGGCGATTGCGGTGGGAAAGGCTATTGCACGATGACCCAGAAGGGCTTGCCGGTTTCGGGATCGATCTGGCGCTCAAGCCCGATCCGGTGTTCCGGCGGCGAGTTCTGTCGAATAAGGGAGCTGATGTCGGTCAGAATCTCGCGCGTTTCCCCAAAGCCCGAATGGTTAAGCCCCCAGAGCCTGAAGCCAATTCGCGAAGAGTCGACCGTATCGATCCCATCCACAAGTATGATGGGGGGGATATACCCAGCCCGACCCCGAGCGTGGATGAATCGAGAGCCCATCAGGGCTCGGTCGTGCTTCGAGGCGTAGATGGTGCATCGCTTTGTCCTGGCGGAGTATGCCGTCGCCAGCTTCTTAAAGAGCCCCTGCCCAACGTCGGGAGCGGCCAGGATCGCCTGGGCCAGGAATTCAAGTGATCCGGTGTCCTGGATCTTCGAGATCGCCCTGAGCAGGGCCCTATTACCCATGCTATGGGCGAGGACGTGCAGGAAGGGGTATGGGGCCGAGCGCGTGATGGCCGTGATCACCTCGACCAGACAATCCTCGGATTCCTCGATGATCGCGGCGTCTGCGCCGTAGCCGTGTGGCCGCCCCATCGAGGGCCAACTGTAGCAGATGACCCTCCCCGATATCTTCAAATCGTTCTGGAGCTGGGCACAGCGAATGATGGCTTGGTCGAAGGTCGTGTTGAAGCCGTGAATGAAGAGGAGCGCGCCGGGCGGCTCGGTCAGGCCCTTCATGGCATCCACGAATTCCGACTGAGTGATGACGGAGTGGTGCAGGACCGCGTACTGGTCCCGGCCGATCAGGCGCTCCCACCAGCGAGGACGGATGCGCCCCAGGAACCGCCACGAGGGGATCCCGACCATACTGTACCCAAATGTCAAGGAGTCCGATTCCTGTGAGTGGAATACGGCACGGCCCCCGTCCTCCAGGCTCGGCTGCCGGTTCGTGACGAACCACACCGTCGCACGATGGTCCTTGTCAAATCGCTTCTCGGGCGAGGACTTTACAAAGAATCGGACCACGCGACGGATGGCCCTGCCCAGATGCCGGAACGGGACGAACGCGATGCTCCTCGCCGCGAAAGCCCACTCAAGCCGCTCGCAGAGCTCGCCAGCGTCGTTGAACCGATCGTTGGGGTCCTTTTCGAGGCACTTCAAGATCGTGTCATCGACGCGCCTCAACTGCTCCCTCCCGAGTTGCGACACGATCCGCGCGGCATGCTTCTTCACCTGGTTCCGCTCAGGCTTCGCCAGACGGTGGGCGGCCTGGGTCGGCGGAGAGATCTGGGTTCCGACGACGGTCTGGTGGGCCTGCTGGGGCCCGATGCCCAGCGCCTGCATGATCTCCCGAGGCGATACAGGGTATTTCGCGGCGAGCAAGACGTAGAGCGTTACGCCGAGCGAGTACAGGTCGGACCTCCCGTCGATGCCGCCTGGCGCAACGATCTGCTCGGGCGACATGAAGGCCGGCGTCCCGACGACCGCGCCCTCGGCCGTATGCAGAGTCTGCTGGAAGATTCGCCCCGCCTTTACCATCTGGAACTGACCGGGCGAGCGGGCATCCGGCCCGGCCTGCAAGGCGGCGAGCCCGAAGTCCACAATGTGAGCGCGGGGGGCGTTGTCGTTGATATCCACTACGACATTGGCGGGCTTAATGTCGCGGTGTATCACCCCCTTGCGGTGGACGTACGAGAGCCCGTCAGTGATCTGGACGATCACGGCCAGGAACTCCTGGACCGAGAAGAGGTCGTGGTAGAAGAAGGAGTCGAGCACCCTACCAGGGATGAAGTCCATGGAGTAATAAGGGTACCTATTTCCAGTCTCACCAAACTCGTGGACGTCGACAATGGTCGGGTGGTCGAGCTCGCAGAGCAGATCGATCTCCTTCTTGATGGTCTCTATCCCCGCTCGAGTCTGGTTCGTGAGGACTTTCACCGCGACGGGCTTGGCCCCTTCGCCCCGCTGGGCGAGGAAAACGGAGCCGAACGCGCCCATCCCAATTGGCTGCAGGACGCGATAGGGCCCGATCGACTCCGGGCTGTAGCGGTCGGCGTCGCTGTCTATGGTACCGACAGCCGAGAACTGCGCCGCCTGGGCGGCCCAGGCCCGAATCGCGCGGGCGAAGTCGGGGTTGTCCCTTTCCAGGGCACGAATCGCCTGGGTCCGGTTCGGGAATTCTAAGCGACGTAAAACCTCCTTCTCCAGCATCGTCGGCAACTGCGGCACGAACACCGCGGTTTGAGTCGTATCCACGGTTCGGGCCTCCCGAATTCCCTGTTTCAGACGTGAGCTCGGTCGCGGACTATCATGCCAAATTACATCCTAGCAATCAACATCCTGGGCCTTCCGGTACGCTTCGTGGTCAGACCGTTCGATCGGGGGACCTGGGGTCGGGTACAGACACTATCGTAAGCTTGCACTGGACGTTGGGCGCGGAGGTGCTCGCGGTCTCCGCGAGGGGAGCAACACGGTACGGAAGAGCGCGTGTCGGTCACATCGACCGACGCGAAGTCGACAAGTTTTCGTGAACGTTGATCACGGCACGGGCTTCGCCAGGATTCTATTCCAAAGGCGCCTCTGCCTTTGCCAATCAACTGCCTTCACGACCCCGCGAAGCTGCCGCTCGGTTAAGCGGTCTTTCCCCCGCTCAACTTCGGGCAGCAGGAGCACCTGTTCCTGAATGTCTGGTGCCAGGCTGAGCAGGTTCATGATCTGGCTCAACCTGGCCCTGGTCACGTGCCCGAGCCTCGCCAGGTCGGCGTAGTCGCGAACCTCGCCGTCCCGAATCAACGTCTCGAACCAGTCGGCAAAGGCGAAGAGGCGCGCCACACGGGGCACCCTGCCGCGTCGGGGGCGGGGTTGGCGGCCTCGCCGAGTTTTAGCACCTTCGAGCCGTGGCGGCCACGATGAAACCGGGCCTTCGTCTTGATCGTGATGGGTGTCCTCATGCGGCATTCTCCTGTTTGTCGGCCGGTTTAGCGGCCTGATTCCTTAGGGTGAAACGCGATTGAAATGTCGTCGGTACGGGCGTCGTCGTCGACGCGCTCGATCAGCCGGTGCAGGACGCGGGTCTGTTCGAGCAGGTTCAGCGAGCCTCAGACCGGGGCGCACGCTGTCCTGCCGTTGCCGGGAGGGCGAGGTTCCACCCGAGCCGCCATTGTGTGTTCGTCGGCACCGACCGTTTCAATGGGCAGGTATCGACGATTGCCGGGGTTGTCGATGGTCTCCCAACGGGGCGGTTTCTGGTATGTGCAGGCGCATTGGCGGCTCGGGTGGAACCTCGCCCTCCCGCGTCCGGGTCAACGTCTCGAATCGGTGGCCCAGCGCCTACAAGAGTGCCACACGGGGCACCCTGCCGCGTCGGGGGGCCTGCGTGGCGGCCGCGCCGAGTTTCAGCACTTTCGTGCCGAGGCGGACACGTCGAAACGGGAAGCGATCATCCAACTGGCGACACAGCGCATCGACAACAGCGCGGCCACGATCGTTTACCAATGCCTATCCCTCAGAAGTATCCTACCGGCGCGTCCCTTCCGGGCCTTTCCCGCCGGCTTCGCTCCCTGGCTTGACTGGCCCGACCGGACTGAGGGGGACACGGAATCCCAGCCCCGCACCCCGACGCGACGGTTCGACCCCGCTGCGAGACGCCGATGGCTCTCTTTGTTACGGCCTTGCTGAGGTCGGCAGAGCGCCCGGTGTCACGTCTACTCGATTTCAGTCCGAAGCCGCCGGCCGTGGGACTGAAACTCGCAGCAGCAGAGTCTGGCCGGCAACAGGCAACTCTTCTAGTCGACAGGATGCTCTACTTTCCCTGTGAATCGCCACTCTCCCTGTTCCCTGACGTAATGGTATATCGGCCCGCTGAGCCACTCTAAGAAACCGGGATCCGGACGGCAGTAAACTTGTGCGGAATCCACGCCCATCGAAATGACTGACGCGGATTTACCCCACAAATCATCTCCTCTCATATGACCGAACGCCGACTGGAACTCCAGGTCGCTGTGTTTCGCCTGGTATTCGTCGGTTGTCAACCGATAGGCTCGTTCGGAATCTCCCGCAATCAGCAGCGTCATCAGTCGCGCGTGCGCGCTGAGGAGCGGCGGCTCCGCGGTCCACCGATAAACCGTCCACCCCAGGTACGGAATGGCGGCTCCCATGACGAACCAGATCAGCCGCAAGCCCCAGCTCCAGCTCAAAATCTTTCGACGCCGTTCCGACTTCCCATCAGAGTCCGAGCAGTCCGAATGCCGCGGATCATCGCGTCGATTGATCCATCGGACAATTCCCCAAATTACGAGGCCCCCCAAAACCGGGCCGAATAGACAGCCCATCAGTCTCACAACGGCGACTGCACCAATGATCAAAAAAAAGAAGAGTATCTCAAACGGCTTGGGGAATACCGCTCGAGCAGCGACCAGCGGCGCGGAAATGACGATTCCAAAGAATAGCGAGCGGCGACTGTCCTCTGTCATCTGCCAGCGACCAAGCAGCGAAGGCTCTTTCATCAGCGCATCCTGAGGGCTTGGGTCTGGGATGTCGGTCGCCGCTTCATTCCACGGTACGAATCCGCGGCGGCGTCTGCATCATGCGTGGGCTGGTCCCGGCGCTGTACTGCGGTGGATAGAAGACGAAGTGCATCCAGAAGCGGAGGTGGTGCGAAGTGGCCGGCCGCGCATCGGCGACGCGGTCTTCCTCGCGCCAGATGCGCAACACGCCATCGGCCGTGAAGGCAATGCGATCGCGGGACGCGGTGGCAAACTCGTCGACCGCCAGCGCCAGGCAGCGCTGGCGATCCATAATGTGCGCCCAACCCTCGGCATTGACGAGCGGCTGTCCGGTTTCGCGGCGACCCGCCGCCATCGATACCAGCTTTCCCGCCGAGCCCCGCAACACCTGCCACGGCGCACCGTTGGACGAAACTCCGTGCGCGGCGTTCGTGGCCACCAGCTCCGCCGTCTGTTTGCCATGCAGCGAGGCATAGATCCAGGAGCTGGCGCCGAAATCGACCAATGTCGGCGCATCACCGCGCGGTGGATCGAGCGCCAGGTTCAATACCGCCCCCAGGTCGGCCACGCGCGCGTTTGGATCGTCGACAGTCCAATCGACCTCGACCCAACTTACCGGCACCGGAAAGATCAGATCCACGGTCGAGCGCACACCTTTCAACTCCGGCTCCTTCGACTCACCGTTGAATCGCAACGCCACGGCGCGGCGACCGTCTCGCGTCACGCGTCCTTGGTGAAAACCTGCGCCCAGCAGGTGCTCCTTTCCGTCGCGATCGCGCAACATCAGCCCCGGCGAATCTGGACGCAGGTGCTCGCTGGGGGGAAAGTCGCAGGAACGCAGCAGGCCCGCCAGATCACGCGGCACGGTCCAGGTGATGTAGGGAGCGTTTTGCACCTGGTACGCCTCTTCCGTCTTCGTCAACCGATGTCCGCTTTGAAGCGGCTCAAACGGCTGGACACCTGCACCATGGCGAATCGTGTAGCGGCGAACCTGCCAGGGTTGCAGCTCGGCGTTGAAATCAAGCCACCAGTCAACGGCGGTCGTGCTGGTGTTCCGGTCAAATTCATCGGCAGGTGTGAACTGCGCGCCCACTGGTTCAACGTCAGCGGAAAACAGCGCAAACGGCGTGTTGCGCGGAACGGCTGCTGGCAGTTGAATCCGATACGCAACCGGCGAACCGGCACGCGTCGTGCCCGAGAATTCCTCGACCTCGATCACGATCTGATCGGCAGCCCTGACAGCCAGAGACGTCGCAGGCGACGCCTGCAGACCCAAGCACAGTGTACACCAAATGATCACCTGATGACCGTTGCCAAATCGATGTGAGCAGAACCAGTCGCGCATGAGTTTCTCCATCACGTTCAATTCCCACCGCCATTTTAAGAGGCACCGAACGGCATTGCACGCGCGGAATCGAGATGATGCGGTGTTCCTTGTCGCGGTCGCCGTCGTGACGCTCCCCGCAGTTCACGACAACCTGGCCAGTACGTGCCGCGCTGGGTGTTGGCCAGCAGGCCTTTGCAGCGCACCCGCAAGAGTGCTTTCGGACAGGAAAAAACCGTCAACTCCCCTTCAGGCAAACCAGCGTCCCGTCCTCCACGGTGACCAGGATCTCGGGCAGGCCGTCGCCGTCGAGATCGGCAAGGATCGGTTCGCCGACGCGGCGGCCCAGCGAAACGCTCCACAACAGCGTCGGACGGCCGTCGCGCTCGGCGAGCGCGTGCAGCTTGCCATCCGCGCAGCCGAATAGCAGCTCCATCCGTCCGTCGCCGTCCAGATCGGCGGCGAGCATGCGGCTGACGGGACGCGTCATGTCAAGCTGCCAGCGCTCGGGATTGCCTGGTGACGCGGCCAGCGGCGCCTCCGGCGCGCAGGTTGGGCAGCGCGCATGCGCGGCCAGCGAAAAGCAGCGCAGCAAGCCGTCGGGCTGGACGTGCAGCAGCTCGCGCTGGCCGTCGCCGTCGAGGTCGGCGCATTGCGCCCATTGGCTGCCCGTGTCGCGCGTCATTCCGTAATGCCAGACGGGCTGGCCTTCCAGATTGGTGACCAGCGCCAGCGCGTAGGCGCTGTGATGCAGGACCCACGGCGCGTCGCCGTCGCGCAGGCTGGCCAGGGACGGGAACGTGTAGGCGGTCCAGTGACCCGCGAGCACGCCGGAGAGCGTGACCGGCCCGACCAGATCCTTGTTGGCTTTGACGTCGAGAATGCCGTAGAAATTCTCCGAGCAGACCAGCCACTCGTCGGCGCCGTCGCCGTTGTAATCGAGCACGGCGCTGGGAAAATGCGCCATGAATGCGACTGGATTCTCGCCATATGTGCCGTAGTGGCTGCGAACCCAAAGTCGTTCACCCGTCTTGCAATCGAAAGCGGCTACCAGGGACGTTCGCTCACGCTTGTCATTTTCACCTGACATGCGCAACAGCACCCAGCGTCCACGTCCCGGCCCAAGTCGCCCGGTGGGACCACGGTTCAAGTTGGTCATGCCGGGGAGCAATATCAGGCGGCGCTTCTCGGCGCCATGTTGATCAAGGATCAAACATGCTGGTCGGCCCTCGGGATCGGTAACCGTGACGAGCACCTCCACTTCGCCGTCGTCGTCGACGTCGCAGACGAGCGGTCCCAGTCCGGCCGGATCAACCACGACCTCGGCCACCTCATGCGCTCGTTCGGCCCACACGCGCTCCAGCTTGCCCTGCGCCGAGCAGAGCAGGTATTGGTTCGCGGCGTTACGGACCAGAATCCGCCGCTGACCGGCCAGGTCGGCGACGATCGGCGTTGGCGCAAGGTACGTCGTTGGGGCCGGCGGAATGTAGCGAAATACCTCCTTGCCATCGACCAGTGTGACGAGCGTCACGCCATCCCAAATCACGCGTTCGGACGGCTGAACCGCGGCCGGTACATTCCCCAATGCCTCGTGCCGCGTAATCGCCGCGGCTTGCTCCAATTCGTCGTGCTTCAGCCGGCAGGCGAATACCCCCTCCGGGAATCGCAACAGGAATTCGTCTGAGCCTGCCCGCGCGCGCCACAGTCGCGCGTTCCCCTTGGCGATCGGGCTGCCTCCGGAAGTCAGCCTGGGATCGCCTTCGGTGGGAAGTGGGTGCAAAACCGGGAGCACGTGGGCGCCTTGCCAAAGCGTGCGGAACTGGTTGGACTCCCAGCGGCAAATCAGCAGGTCCGTGCCGCGCTGCAGCAGGAACTCGAGCTTGCCATCGCCGTCCAGGTCGTCGGCCGAGAGCACCTGGGCCTCGGGCGATTCCCCCAGGCGCTCGCCGCTGCGCGCATCGAAAGCCACCAGGAACGAATTGCCGTCGCCGTGTTCATTCTTGATCAATGTGAGCACGAGCCAGCGCCCCTCGCCATCGGGGTCGTAAGTCAGGCTCGTGCCAGCCGGTACGACCGTGACCCGCTTCTGGTATTGATCCTCCTGGCCGCCAATGACAACTTTCCACAGCTCGCGCGCGAACGAGCTGCCGTCCTGCGTGACCGCCTTCAAGCCAGGGAGCGAAGGGTTGATCATTACGAGCGACGCGCAGGCATCCGTCGGGTTGAGCCGCACGGCCTGCACGGTCGCCATGTACGTCCGGATTGCGGTACTGTACGGCGCGAAGAGTTTTTGCTTTCCGTCCCTGGCATCGAAAGCCCAGAGCTGTTCATGGCTCAAGACGATCATTTCCGGCTGCTCGTCGCCGTCCAGGTCGGCGACCAGAATCAGCGGCGAATAGAACACCCCGCTCACGCGCTGGTTGACGCGGAAGTTGGGCTGGTCCAGTCCATTCTCGAAACTCACCAGCCGCACATTCCCGCCTTGCGGCTCGGGTGGCGTCTGGCCGCTCGACGTGGAGGCCACCTGCAAGCCGTTGACATCCGGCAGAAGTTTTCCCACGCGCGTGTGACCGCCAAAGTTGTTTTGATCAAGCCACAGGTGTGTGGCCTTGCCGGTCCTTCCGTTGACCATGTACATATCCACCTTGCCCGCGCGGTAGGTGGAGAGCAGGATCCCGCGCGAACCGTCGCCAGCGAAATCCAGGATCTGCTGGATGGAAATGTTGAGCATGTTCTCCAGCTTCCACCGCGTGTTGCCACGCGCGTCGCGGCACGTCAGCGTATCGGCGCTGATCAAAAGAAAGTCGTCGCTGCCGTTTCCCGTGACGTCGCGGACCATCAGCGTTTCCGACGGCAGCTTCGGCCCACCCAGCTCCAGCGACCAAATCACTTGCGGCGCCTCGGCCAGCCCGCCGCGCAAGGGGGACACCGCGGTCAGCGCCGGGTCGTGCCGGTACATCGGCCAATCGCCGCCAGTCCGAAAAGCCGTGGCCGGAGCACCGCCTTGCGCCGTGTTGGTCAGTTCGCCAGCGGCCAGACCGCCAGTTGCCAGACCGGCTGCGCCAGCCAGCAATGTGCCTTGCACGAATTCGCGACGCGTCACGGGGTGTTGGTGCGAGCGAAACATTGATCCGGAGCCTCCAATGAGCGGAACGCGAATGCCAACGCAGCAGCGATCACGGTAATCCCAAGTGCCGCAGCGAGCAAGCCGCGTACAAGCCTCTGTCGCGCACAAGCCGGTCGACGACCCTTTCGGCGCAAATCTCGCCAGGGCCAGGGACCGAAATGGGGACCGAGGGACCGAAGTGAGGACTCGTCTGTTATTCGTTGCGTTTGGTCGCGGCGGCAGGGTGCCCCGTGTGGCACGCTTGTTGGCCTTGGCCCACCGATTCAGGACGTTGACCCAGGGCCGGGAGGGCGAGGTTCCACCCCACGGAAATCAAGACGCTGGCCGCTGAATTGGCCGACAAGTAGGAGAACGCTGAATGACGTCCCGTTTTCTCTGCCGGAGATGATGGCTATCGACCGTGACCCGCGTGTCGGTCGATCTAGTCTCGTCGTTGGGAGGAAGGTAAGATCAGTTGGCGATTCTCGGGCATGGAGCACCAATCTCGTTTTCGGAGGGAAGAATGAAGTCGTCGACGCGATATACCGTCAGCGATGGAAAAGTCGTTCTGACGCTGGAACCTGCTGGAGAAGGGGGCTACGTGGTCACATCGCCACTTGACCCCGAATTGATCACCGAAGCCGAAACGGTCGAAGAGGCATTTCTCAACGCCCGTGACGCAGCGAAAATGCTGCAACAATCGCGAAGAAAGCTGGTGCGCCAACTGGCGTCGTCAGCAAGCGCACGATCAACGGTGCTGTGATGAATCGTCGGGCTTTTGAACGTCACCTTCGGTCGCACGGCTGTCTATTGCATCACCACGGAAGCCGGCACGATGTTTGGCTCAATCCCGAGAATCTCGCCAAGTCGCCGGTCCCGCGCCATCAGATTCTTAAAAAGGGGACGGTTCGTGGAATCTGCCGAATCCTCGGCATTCCAGCGCCCCCCGGGATCTAATGGTTTCCCGCATTGGTCTATTGCTTCTGAGCGATGACCTGCGAGCCTTTCCGGTTTTCGGTCGTCCGGCGTCGCCAGACAATCGGAACTGAAACAGGCCCTGGCCGCATTCGACCCGGTCTGGGACTCGCTCAGCCTGCTCGAACAGCCCCGCGTTCTGCACCTGCTGATCGAGCGAGTCGACTACGACGCCCGAACGGACGACATTTCGATCACCTTCCATCCCACGGGAATCAAGACCCTGGCCGCAGAACTGGCCGACAAACAGGAGAACGCCGCATGACGACGCCCATCACGATCAAGACGAAGGCCCGGTTCCATCGTGGCCGCCGCGGCTCGAAAGTGCTGAAACTCGGCGAGGCCGCCACGCCGGCCCCCCGACGCGGCCGTGTGCCACGGGTGGCACGCTTGTTCGCTCTTGCCCACCGGTTCGAGACGTCGATTCGGGAGAGCGAGGTTCGCGACTACGCCGACCTGGGGCATGCCACGCGGGCACGGGTCACGCAGTTCATGAACGTGTTGCAACTCATGCTCACGGCTTCAAACGGAGACGCTGGCACGGTTTATCCTGCAGGAGGTTTATCCATGAGCGCCATTCAGTTTGAAGCGGTGGTAGGTTCCGATCAGGTCATCCGGCCCCCGGAAGGGATTATCCTGCCCGTCGGCCGAATCGAAGTCTCGGTGCGAACTCGCCCGGGCGAGGTTCCAATTCCTGATCCGCTTGCGCCGACGCGGTCGTGGCTCTTCGAGTTGGCTGCTGAAGCGGAAGCGGCGCAGCCGCAATTGCCCGCCGACATGGCGGAAAACCACGACCATTACGCCCACGGGGCGCCCCGGCGATGAACGAACTGTTCGCCGACGCGGCGTACTACATCGCCCTGCTCAATCCCGCCGATCAGTATCATCGAGTGGCGCTGGCGGCGACGAACGCAATCCGCAGGCGCATGGTGACGACCAACTGGGTCTTGGTAGCGTTGCTCCTGCCTGGCAATCCCTGACCCAGGAGCGGCCCATGAGCGGGTTCGCGACCTGGTTCCCTGCCACGCCGACTGCACAAGATGACAGCCTGGAAGCTCCTCCGTAAATGACAGCCTGGACGCTTTTCCGAAAAATGACAGGCTGGAAGCCTATCCCACGGCATACTCTGCACGTCCGCTCGGAACACTCGCTGGCGGCATTCGACCCGGTCTAGGACTCGCTCAGCCTGCTCGAACAGGCCCGCGTTCTGCACCTGCTGTTCGAGCGGGTCGACTACGACGCCCGAACGGACGACATTGCGATCACGATCCACCCCACGGGAATCAAAACGCTGGCCGCAGAACTGGCCGACAAACAGGAGAATGCCGCATGACGACGCCCATCACGATCAAGACGAAGGCCCGGTTCCATCGTGGCCGCCACGGCTCGAAGGTACTGAAACTCGGCAAGGCCACCACGCCGGTCCCCCGACGCGGCCGTGTGCCCCGCGTTGCGCGACTTCTGGCTCTAGCCCATCGCTTCGAGAAGTTGATCCGGGACGGCGACGTGCGCGACTACGCGGAACTGGCGTGGCTGGGGCACGTGACCAAGGCCCGGTTGAGCCAGATCATGGATCTCTTGCTGCTGGTTCCGGACATTCAGGAGGCGATTCTGTTCTTACCGCCGGTCGATGGCGGCGACGCCCCGGTTCGGGAGCGGCAGTTGCAGGGAATTGTGGCGGTGCTCGACTGGTGGCCGACAGCAACAGTTACGAGCGATCCGAAGACAGTCCTCGCGGAATGACGATCCCGTTCGCGCGCATTCTGGTGCGCAGGATCGTCATGGCGAGGTGGCCATTGCGATTCAGGTAAAGCGCGACGGCTAAGCGGCGAAGGGGATGGTTCGTCTCCTCAAACCACGTCAGGAAGTTTTCTGTCCGTGCTGTTGAAGGCGGAAGATCGATTTCCATTCCGGTCGGAATACTGCCGTACTTCCTTCGGAGTGTGGTGAGATGCTCAGCGGTCGAACCAGCAGTCAGATCGGCGATGGCTCCCAAGTCTTCCAGAAGACAATCGTCTTCGTCGAGCGAATTCCGACCAATTGCGATCTCTCCGAGCCGATGAACGGTGTACATATTCAGGAATTTCGTGAAGATTCGTCCGGTATCGCTCGCGTGTCTATCGTTCGGTATGATCGCGTCATCGTCCGTGAACCACCAGAGGTTCTGATTTGGAATCGACAGCCCTGCAACGAACACCGCAATGAAATGGGCAACACGAATCAGCTGCTCGAAGACCCTTGGCTTCCACGGCGACTGAAGCCAGTCCCTACCCTGAAACTCCCTTACCAGATCCGGCGTTGAAATCAGGTGCTCGATGCGGCGATCAATAGCAATTGCCACGCAGATACCTTCGATTTGGTTGGCAGCTTCTAGGAACGGAAAGAAGGCTTGCTGCCGAATACGGTCATTGAGCGACTTGAAGCCCATCGTCCTGCCGTCTGGAAGAAGTTCCTTCCGGACTATGGTCTGCCTCTCCAAGTATCCGTATGAGTGTTGCAAATCGGCAATAAGCAGGCCGATGACGTCGAAGTCAGATTTCGGGCTGCCGAACGAATAGTCGCTCGAAATCAGGAGTTGACTTCCACGAATATTTGGAAGGTCTGATTCGCCCACCCGCATACAGAATTGCTGCATCCACGAAAACAGCTGATTGTTGGGTGTTTGCCAGCCCATGGAAATCTCTTGGGTCTTGATCATTCCGCGATTGATTATCAGCGGCATATTCTCTACATCAGTTCCTTCAGCCGCACGGTAGCAGTTCGCAATGGGCGAAATTCTCTCGTCGTTCAGCGCTTTGTTCGCTGCGATCCCTAAACAGCGCCCCAGGCTCACTCTTGAGGCGGTATTTCCAGAACCAGAACACTCTCTCCTTGTCGCGCGACGACGGGATCGGAAAAGCCTTTGGTTCGCCCAAGTCAAGCATGCGGCCGGCAATCGTCACAACGAGCCTGAGTGTTTGTGCCTTACGGATCTTTCGAAAGAGTTTCGGGTCATCTTTTGCCGGATTTGGCTGGCTCAAAGAAACAACTAGGTGCGCGCCGACCAAGTCGTCAACCCACTCGATCTGACTCGTCTTCTCGACTCGCTCGAAGCCTGCACGGACTGATGCGCTCGCCGTCAACTCGTCCTCCTTCGAATCGTAAATGAGCACAAATGGACTTCGGTTTCCCTCAGCTGTGCCCGAAACGCCGCTGTTCGCGCGCCAACGGATGGTTTCACGCACCAGATTGGCGTGCCAATGGAACGAGAGATCATAGCCCTCTAACGGGAAGGCGCCATTCTCGTCAACCGTCAGGCTGACATCGTCATCCCACTCCTTGAAGAACGCCAGCCCGACAAACGGAGGACACACTGTTCTCAACTCGGGACTATCGTCCTTCGGAAAGACGTCACAGGTCGGTCCGACTTGGACACAAATTTCTCTATCTTGTCGAAAGGCATCGACGTGTGCCTTCAGATCCTTGCCAAATTTGCCAAGGCCGTATGTCGGCATCTCGAGCGACACACTCACCGCGACGTCTTCGATCGGACGCGAGAAACGCTTCACGTTTTCCGCCGTCGCCTGCAACTCACCGAGCGTCGTGCGCGTAGTCGCGCCTGACCGCTGCAATAGGATGAGCGCGACAAGTAAAAGGACGATCGCCAGAACGGCGAATGTCACCGCGAAAATCGTAATAACGTTTCGCTTCAGTTTCCCCTTCAGATTCGCCCATGGCGTGACTCGTTCCCTCACGAGGCAAACGAGCCGCTGGAAGCAGTCGTGGTCGGGAGTGCCGTCCCATCCTCTAAAATCGCAATCCAAACGTTCGCTGAAAGGTCGTGGTGAGCCTTCATCCGTTCGGCACGATACATAGACACCCCGCCCCCAAGCGTGCCCTGCTTCGAATCTGACCCAGTCAGATTTGATCGCAGCGCTCGACCAGATGACAACTACGCACGTAGCGGATTCGAGCGCTTTTTGGATTTTGGGGGACCAGTTGTCGCCTGGTTCCAGTTGCCAATCCCACCAGACGGGCAGGCCTCTCTTCTCGAGGGCATTTCGCAGGTTCTCGCCAAGCACCCTGTCTGTGTGTGAGTAGCTGATAAAGATCTTACCGCGACCTATCCCGCGGATGGATCTCCACCAGGAACGTGAATCCCCCGGCGCGTCGGACATCTGTGGCACCATTCTAGATCAGTCGACAAAGAGTTGCACGGTCAGAATAGAAACGGCTGGCGACTGTGAGCTTCATGATAATGGCCCGAACGGCGGCTGTCGACCAATTTGAGTCGTCCAGTTCAATGAGCGATGATGCTGCAGGTCGCGTTCGCGCCTGCCCCGTAGCATCGTTCAACAATTCAACTGGCATGCCCGCTGCGATGGAGCAGAGTGTAGACCTGTCCCACTTCCGTCTGCTGTCCCACTTCCGTCCCCCCAATGTGCTTTCGTATCTCCGAAACGGTAACGGTTGTGAGAAAGACGCTCATCGGGCCATCGGCGGCAAGGCGCACGAGCCGGCGGAAACTCAACGCTCCGAAGTCGAACTGGTGGCAGTCGAATACTTCGGTGTCGAGGAAGGCATTATTTGTCGCTGCGTTATCTGCCATTTGCTGCTGCCCCATCGCGTATTGCGATGCCTTGCTGACGGCGCTACGCTCCGTCTGCTTGGTTTATCTGGATCTCCAGTTCTGCTAACGTTCCAAGAATCTCGTCGAAACTCGCCGGATCAGTGAGGTACATATCCCGCATTGCTTGGTAGTCACGCCTTAGCGCAGGTAATCGCACAGGTGGTGGCACAAGCCGAAATGTACCGGGTTTGGCCTCGTTGTAATTTGCCCACGAACTGCCGAAGAACTGGCTCGTCCACGAATCGGTCAATGATGCCGAATACTTTCGATAGCGAGGTGCCCCCCTTGAACACCAGGTTGCCGGCGAACTTCGATTCGAAGAGGACGCTAAGCAGCCAGCAGACCCAGAAATCTTTTTCCAGGATCACTGGTGATAGGCTACGGCGAGTCGCCGCCTGCTCAACATACAGGCGGCGTTCTTCAGCAAGCAACGCAAGGAAGCCGAGTTTCATACCTCCTCCTCGGCGAGTTCCCGAAAGATGCCGTGCATCCACGTTGGTGCAAGACGCAAGTCCTTGAGCAACTCGCGACGCTTGTCGGCCGGGATGGTCCGCTTTAGGTGTTCCATCCGATCCCTGGTCACATGCTCTTTGCCCAGCGACCGCAATGCCTGGATCACGAGGCCGCTTGGTCGGCCCGCGGCGGCCATGTTCTTTGCCGTGGTCTTGCGTAGCTGGATGGTGGTTGTCCCGATCTTGACGGTGTGGGTAGTGCCGTCGGTCAGGAATACGGTTTTTGCGGGTACCTGCTCGGAAAGCCCGAGCGCGTTCGCGGCATAGGCTCCGGCCGGTTGTAATCGTGTACGGTCCCGGCCCGCCAGGGCCTTGGCGATCACCTCCGCTGAAGGCGTCAGTTGGCCGAGGACGGGGTGTTCTTTGGGGTAGTCGTAAACCCCACGGGCCAGGCGGCGGATCGTGCCTTTCCTGGCCAAGCGGTGGAGCGCGAGGTCAACGGCTTCGCGGCTGCCAATGTCCCAAAAGTCAGCCGGAACGAATACGGATCCTCTGCCACGACGTTGAATAGTCGCAAGTATCCGTGAATCAATCGATTGTGGTGATTTCTTGCCTGTCATCTTGTAAGGAATCATATCCTGTTTTCCTTACAACATCAAGCAGCAAATCCGGCTCCGGCCAGAATCGAAACATGCCCGGGGACAGGTCCATTATCGAAATTGGCGGCCATCGACCTTATCGCTGAAGAACGAGAAGTCCGGGTAACACTTGGCGGCGGATTACAACTGGGAGACTCATCGCTGAAATCGGGAGAGGGCTTCGGCCTTGACCCGTTCCCACGGCACGACGTCTTCGGGATTGGCCGCATGGTCCGCCAGCCGGCGCTCCAATTCCAATCGCTGCGTCTCGGTGAGCAGAGCCGGATGCGGTTCGATAGCGATGCTATCCCAAATCGCCGTTGCCAGCGCGATACGGTCCTCAACGCTCATCCTGTCGATGCCGAGGGTTTGTAGGGTGGGTGCCATCATGAAAACCTCCTTACGGAACAAGCTGTCTCACGCATCTTACCAAAGACGCGGCCACCGGCAAGACCGGCGCTATGGTGCCAGATGAACGTGGCTACCGCCAGGATTCGCGGACGCACCCACCTCCCCTTGGCCCTTGACGAAATACGATACATGTGTATAATAGTATTCAAGTGTACCGTTTCTGCCGCGTCCCAGGGGCGCGGCACTGTCTCAACCCAGTTTCCAGGAGTCCGAGATGTCCGTTTCCGCCGCGAATGAGAGCACCGAGTTTGTCCCCATACCGACCGAATGGCGCTGTGTCTTGCCCGAAAAGCCGGATCGCAATCAACCGGTCTTCGAACAGGTGTTTGTCGATCCCCTGGGGCTGGATGGGTATGACCCGATCGGCTGGATTTGGCCGCAGGTGCTTCCGCGGCGCTCGCTGACGCTGCTGGCCGGGATGCCCGGCGTGGGCAAGTCCTACCTGGCGCTCGACATCGCGGCGCGGTTCACCAGCGGTCAGCCGTGGCCGCGCGCCGCCGCGGGGAGACTTCGGCGGGGGGTGATCGAAAACGAATCGGCTGAGTACCACCGGGTGGCCCAGTGGTCCGCTGGCGCTGGCGACGGGCAAATTACCGAGGATCCGGAGGAAGGGGATCTCGACGTGGACGAGTCCGACGCATCGCGGCGTGTTTTGATCGTCTCGTCCGAAGACGATCTCGCCGAGACGATGAGCTATCGATTCATCAGTGCCGGCGGAGACGATACCCGATGCCAGGCGCTGATGTTTATTGTCGAGTCCGACAAACCGTCGTCCCTGGAGGCCACTCGCGACTACGAACGGCGAGTCTTGTTGGACCGCGACCTCCGGCACCTGAAAGATGTGATGAAGGCCTGGCATGGAGTCGACCTGATCATCGTCGACCCGATCGTGGGGCACGTCGAAGGACCGGAGTCCGAGCAGTATCTCCGGCACGTGCTCACCCTCCTCGCGGACTTTTGCCAGGAACACGACGTGGCGATCCTGGCGATATCGCATCTCCGCCGCGATCCGGCGAAGGTCGATATCTACCAGGCGCTGGGGAGCCGGGCGCTCGCCGCCATCCCGCGCACGATCTGGACCGTCCTGGCTGATCCCGGCGACTACCAGCGGCGGATGTTGTTGCCGCTGAAGATGAATCTGGGGCCGATGCCCCCCGGCCTGTCGTTCCGATTCGGCCCCGAGCGGCTCGAATGGTGCGATCGGCCCATCCACCGGATGGCGTCCGATCCCTCCTGCACCGACAACACGCGCGGCGTCCTCGACGAGGCGATGGAGTTCATCCGGACGGCGCTCGCCGAACGGGACATTCCGGCGGTGGAAATGATGAGCGTCGGGCAGCGCTGCGGTTTCGGTCCGGCAACTCTGCATCGCGCCAAGAAGGCGCTCAACGTCCGGTCATTTCGCAATGGGTACGGTGAAAACGGGGCCTGGTGCTGGTCGCTGACACAGCTTCCGGAGGACGCAACTCAACGCCAAATCGGGACATCCTCAAAATCTTGATCATCTTTGACGAAGCAGAATCTGCAACTGGTTGATTGACCATGAGTTACGACACCCGCGCCAAAGATGATCAATTGATAACCTTTGAGATCATCTTTGGCGCGTTGATCATCTTTGAGAGCGCCGGGCTAAGCCGCGATTTATCTCGAACAGGCGAGGGGCCGGTCTGTTCCAACCCCCTTCCAGACGCTCCTCGGCGAGTCGAATTGGACGCTGCCTTAGGGCGTCGGAATCCGAGAGTCGTTTCTCCGGACAGGAACACGCCGAGGACGCAGCGCGGCTGATGGCCGCAAGCCAATACAATTGCTCACGCGGAGCCGCGGAGCCGCGGAGAGTTTCCGACCGTGGTTGGCCAATCGATTCTGTTGTGATGGCTTTCAATGGGTATCGTCTCGACGCCGTTTCGCCCGAAGCCACATCCCTCTCCGCGTCTCTGTGTCTCCGTGTCTCCGCGTGAAACTTTTTCGTGCCACCGCGCATTGATTCCCCAGGTGGTACATTTCTCAATTGTCTGACGCGAATCGCTTTGGCCAGATCGGATTCTGAAGATGGAACGACGAAATGCGCACCGCGACGCTGGGCCGCAACCAAAAAAAAAATGACCAGAACGGCGCGAAGGTGAGGAGAAGATCGAGCCGTGGTCCTCCAAACAGGCCCCTGGCAATTGACCTCCTTTCGTGTCTTTCGAGCATTTCGTGGATCACTCGCCCCGACTCCATTCTGCTCAATCACATTTCCATCTCCGTGACCGCCGCGTCTCCGCGCGAGGCATTTTTGTGCAACCTCTTCATTGAACCACGCACCGCTCGAAGAACACGAAAAACAGGCGTTTGTCGATCAGCCCCGAAAATCAGAGTTCCTCAGACTCCAGGCGTCTTTTCAGAAGTTGCTCGATTTGTGACGTTTGTCACAGATATCGTTTCCTGGAACGTGTAGGATGGCTTTCGTCAGTTGGCGATGTGGCCAACGCCTTGCAATGGGTGAATCCGGGCAATCCATTCACCAGTCCTTTGGGAGAGCACTGTCATGAAAAAGAAAATCAAGTTGGACGACCTGCCGGTGATGGAAGATCTGAGTGCGGAAGAAGTCAAGGGAATCGTCGGCGGCACCGGCACCACCGGCGGGACGACCAGCCTGCCGGGGGCCGGCACGACCAACCTCCCTGGGGCGGGGACCACCAGTCTTCCCGGCAGCGGAACGACGTACATTGCTCCCCCCCCGCCGACCCCCTGATGGATGGCAGCACGCCATGACGGCCAAAACATTCCGGCGATTGGCGCTTGGTTTTCCCGAAGCGACCGAAGGGGCGCACATGGATCATCCCGACTTTCGAGTGCGGGGTAAGGTCTTTGCGACCCTCGGTCCGCGGGAGGACTGGGGGATGGTCAAATTGACTCCCGGCCAACAGGCGGAATTGATCAGCGCTCAGCCGGCCATTTTCAGCCCCGCCTCCGGTGCCTGGGGCCGCCAGGGTTGCACCATCGTGCAACTCGCCCCGGCCGATCGCGGCCTCGTCGAGCAGGCCCTGCAATGGGCCTGGCTCAACACCGCCCCGCGCAAATTGGTGGATGAATACCCCCACGGTTGACGGCGCAACGGTGCCTCGAATTGAACCGAAACATTGGTGAAGACATCACTGACAAATGCTCCGGTCCATCCCGATCCGATGGACCGCGCAACAGCCCCCAACGCCACCGCTGAGCTTGTCTCAGCGGAGCGATGCCTGTCCGCTACCAAACAAGGAAAGGAACGTGGACCGCTCTCCGTAGAGCTTGCCTCGACGGGAGCACGCCTCGCGCAGTGTCGGCGCTGCCGGTCGACACAGCGTGGGTCGAGGGAAACGCCTGCCGCGAGGTGCCGCGATTCACTCCGGGAGGCATGCATTTGCGTCTTGGCTTGCGTCTCTCTTGCGACTCCAGATTCTCATGAAACGGTCGAACAAAACAGGTCTCGAGCGGAGACGCAGCGGTCCGGGAGCGGATTTCGCCTGCAACCAAAAGAGGAATGAACAGGAGCACCCAGCGCGGCCACGAGCCGCAACCAAAAGAGGAGTGCCGATCAGTGAAGATTGGCCAAGCGATCCGCTATCGATCGCGGCCGATGGGGATCGTCTCGATTCCATCCGGCGAAAAATCCACTTCCCTCTCCGCGACCTCCGCGGCTCCGCGTGAGGCCTTTCCTTTCCACCGTCAAAACGAACCACGAATCGTCTTTCCCATTCGCCACGGAGCGCGACTTCAATTGCTCACGCGGAGACGCGGAGACGTGGAGAATAACGGGCCTTGGTCAGCTCATCAGGCCCCTGCCAGTCGGTTTCCTTTCGTGTGATTCGTGTGATTAGTGCAATTCGTGGTTGAATCCCTTCCGTTTTGGGCTAACCAGCGAAACGGGTCAGGAAGAGGAATGACCACGAAATACTCGAAATACACGTAAGGAAGAACGTACTGCGGCCTGCATTGAGATTTGAAGATGGTGGTCTGCTGCGGCATCGGCTCGTCTTCAGATACGGTTGTCCTTCCAAGGAGCTTGCGTTGTTGACTCCCAACGGAGGGTTTCGACTGCCTCGAACGCACATTGGCGGCTCGGCGGGAGCCTCGCCCTCCCGGTGGGGTGTTCCGTTTCACCGCATGTCGAGGAACGCGTCTATGAGTGCGTAGTGAAAGCAGTTCGTTTCTATTCCGGCTCGCCCCCATCCGGCCCCGTGCCGGTGGAGCGTGGGACTGAAGGCTAAAGCCGAGGACCGGACAGAGTCAGCCTACGTGGAGAACCTCTGCCCCCCTCCCCGCCGCGACAGAGCACTATTCCGCGAATCGACCTCCATTGCGGCGGGGAGGGGGGCAGAGGTTCATGAGCGCGGGTTACAGGGTGACAGGTGCCTATGTAGCTTCCAGTCCTGGCTTCCACCGGCACGGGGCCGGTGGGGTGCTGACGACACGTAATCGTTCGCGTCCTCAGTTTGCTGGGGGGAACGAATTCCGGATCAATTCTCCGCAATGCCGCGCCAGACTTTTGCGCTGGTCACGGTCGCATCGCTTTCGAGGAACTTGCCTTTTAGACTCCCAACGGATGGTTTCGACTTTCTCGAATACACATTCGCGGCTCGGCGGGAGGCATACGTCCCTCGCAACGACATTTTCTCGGGTGACTGATCGGGCGGCCTCCGCACTCGGTGCGAGCGGAACTCTTGCGACAAACGAATCCAGACGGCACTGACGAAATTCAAACTCAGCAACCAAAGGAATCAAAGTTGCCGCAGCACCAGTGCTTTGTCACAGGTGAGAATTCGGATCGTAGCCACGCTCGCCAGAGCGTGGGAAACCAATGGAAACGGTCTCGACGCCCACCCGTCCACCTCCACCAGCTCCGCCCTCGACGCCCACGGTCTGGCGACCGTGGCTACCCTCAAGTCAAGCTGTGACATGGCACTCGCCATGAACCGTAGCGTCCCAATGCGCGCTCCGCCGTCCGCTCCGTCGCGATGGGGGGCGGCTCCCTCCGGTCGCGGCGCCCCCCATCGGACTCCGCTCCCGGCTGCGCTCTCTCGACTTGACTTACAGGACGGAACTGCGGGCGACACGGAAGCCCAGGTGCCCGTCCCGAAACGACGGCTCGCGCCCGTAGCGATACGCCGACCGACAGTCCTCGGCCGGGTAGAGCCAGCTCCCGCCCCGGAAAGCCCGGCTCACGCCCTCCGCGCTCCACAGGTCCGCGCACCATTCCCACACGTTACCCGCCATGTCTTCCAGGCCGAATTCGGCGGACCGTGAGCGCGGAAAGATCCCCACCGGCGATGTCACCCCCAGGCCGGTCTCGCGACTGTTGCAGATTCCATCCTCCCATCGTTCCGTGTTGCCCCACGGATAATCAGACGCTCCCTTCCCCCGTGCCGCCGCTTCCCATTCACGTTCGCTCGGCAACCTCCCTCCTCCCCATTTCGCGAAGGCCTCAGCCTCATAAAACGAAACTCCGACCACCGGTTGATTCGGCAGGTTCAATTTCCCATCGTGCCAAAACTCAGGCAGGGTGACCGCATTCTCCTCGCGCCATTGCCACCCCTCGTCAGACCACCAGTCACGCTGCGCATAACCGCCGGATGCGATGAACAATTCGTACTGAGCGTTCGTCACCGGGTACTTCGACAGCCAGACGGGCGACTTGAGCTCAAACGAACTTGATCCGAGCGCCGGGGCATCCAAGTATGAGTATTCTTTCTTCATTTCGTCGCGAAACGCAGTATCCCCCACGCGATACGTCCCGGCGGGAATCTCCACAAACGCGGCCCGGTCGCGCACATCGACCACGATCCGCGGATCGCCCACGTAGCCGAGTGTCGCCGCCAGGTCGTAGCGCGCCCGCAGCGGCACTTCGCGCTCGATCGCCGCCAGGCAATACCGCCGGAACTTTTCCTCCAGCGCCTCCTTCACCCGCAAGCCCCGCTTGAGCAGGATTTGCAGGGAGTCGGCCACCACCAGCGACAGCCCCAGCGTGTCGGGACCAAGCCCGCCGATGAGCTCTCCGAGCAGGGTGATGCTCCGCTCGGGGGAGGAACGCTTGGCCAATTGCGAACCGAACACGAACGACAGCGTGCTCCGCCACTCCGGCGCGCTGGCCCGTTCGCGGAAGACCGCCGCCAGCCGTTCTTCGCACACATCCAACAGCCGCTGCGCCGCCAGGTAATCCTGGATCGTCAGGTGGTAGAACCCGGCCCGCTGCTCCCCTTGCGGCAACAGCAACCCGGTGTGCGTTAAGAGTTGCTCGCGGGCCGCGACCGCGCCTGTAAACCCCGCTTCAGTCCAGGACGTACGGTCCTGGTACACCTGAATCATCTTGTCGACTTCGGCCCAAGTGGCCTGCGCTCGAGGCGTGGCGCGTTGTTCCCCCAGTCCTTCCCCCGTGTGCATGCCGTACGCTACGACCGCCAACCGATTGCGGACCGTCTCGATCTCCTTCCGCTCCTGCGGGAACCGGTTGAACAGCACGTTGTCGACGATCCGGTCGTAGACGTCGTGCCGATCCTGCGGCAAGCGTCCTCCTTCGCTGTACACGATGCACATCGCCGTCAGCAGCATCGGGTTGGCGATCAGCGCTGCCAGGTCGTCGCGCAGCGCCACGTGCCCCAGCATCTGCTCGGCCGTCTCGGCCGCCCGCGACGGATTGTCGATCAGGCAGTGGAACCAGCGCCGGACCAGAAGTTCGCGCAACGGCCCATCGAGCTCGGCCAGCGGGGCCGCTCGTAAGGCGAGCTTCTGGGCCTGCTCGCTTTCGACGCCATACGGTCGGCTGGTCAGCAGCAGCCGGTGGCCGCGCTCGGTCCACGCTTTCGTCGCCGCAATCAAGCCAGCCAGCAGCATGGCCCGCGGCTGGGACGGGCTGCCGGCAGCCCCCTGCGACAGCGGCACTTCGTCGAGGCCATCGAGCAGCAACAGAAGGGAGCCGCGCTGGAGATGCGGCCCGACGACACCCCCATCGATCCCGGCCGGGCGGGTGGCATTCGCCCAGCGCAGGAGGGAGTCTTCCAGTTCCTTCTGCGTCATGGAGACGGCACCGGGATGCAGCGGCAAATGTTGCCAGAAGTCCCGCAACCGGACGAGCAATGGGAGCCGGCCCTGGAACGAGCCGGGAAATTCGTCGGAGTAGCCCTCGGGAGCGGGAACCGTGGTCTCGGGAAGGCTCCCGGTGCAGGCCAGCCAGGCGACCCAACGGCAAAACGTCGACTTGCCGGAACCGGCAGCGCCGGCCACGTACAGCGATTCCCCATCGAGCAGCTTGAGCAACAGTTGCGGCGGTTGGCGCCGTTCTTCTTCAGTGGGAACTGGCAGCGCGCGCTGCCGCCGCTCGCCATGCTCCAGAACCTGCGTCGTCAGCGGCACGTACACATGATTCAGTTTGACCGACTGCCCCTGTCGGAGCTTGAGGCCGAGCAACCCGACATCGGCACATTCGTCGCGCAGGCGGTGGAGGTAGTCGGGGGGGATGACCGGGTCGCTGGAATCAGGGAGTTTTGCCGCAGGGGCTGTTGTCGGGATCTCAGTGAATCCGTAGTTCTCCGCGAGGATTTTGAGCAGCGGCTCGACATCGGTTTCCCAGGAGTCATTTCGGAGACTGATCGATTGATGCTTCCGGAAGGGGATCAATGGGCCAGGCAGCGCCTCAGCCGGTGGTAGCTCATTTTGGCCGGAAACCAGGACTGGAATGATCGCCTTTTCCGTATTGAGCGCGTGCAGAATCTCCAGCCTGACCCAATCGTCTTCGAAGTCCAGCCGGCGCCTACCGTAATCGTCAGCAGCCTTCAGCCACCCCGGTCCGATGACCACCAGCAAGACGTCCGCATGATCCAGATGCTCTTTCAGGCGGTCGGCCCATTGATCTCCCGCCTTGATATCTCTGACATCACACAAGGCAGCTCCTTCTCCGAAGCGCGCAACCAGCGTATGGTACAAACGCCCCGACTCATGCGGCGTGTCACTGCGTCGATAGTTGATGAACGCGAGCGGCGGCACGGATGAAATCCCCCTGAGGGTGCGGACGTGGCAACCGCGGAATCGTGATCGCGGCCTTCTGTCCAACATACCCTCCCCCATCTCCGTCGGCCAGCGTGATACTTCCATCAGATTCGACCATCGCCAGAAGCCTGACTTTCGTGTTCTTCGAATATTTCGTGGTTCACTGAGGCGGTTACAGAAATAGGCCTCGCGCGGAGACGCGGAGGTCGCGGAAAGGGACGTGGCATTGGGCAGGATGGAGTCGAGGCGATACCCATTGTCAGGAATCGATAGGGGATCGATTGGCAGACCACGGCCGAATTTTCTCTGCTTCCTCTGCTTGCACCTGTTCAATTCTTACTGTCGAATTCCAGGGGGACCATTTCGGGGCGCCCCCTTGGGGGGTTTTGTGGGGGTTCGGAACCCCAACCCAAGCCGTTGGGATTGGGCTGTCCCGTTGGGACGTTTCCAACCCCCACGGTGTCAGCCCACGGTTGACATCCTCCCGCGGCAAGCGGCAGAATCTGCCTGCCGAGTTGTCGGCGGGCCGAGCCGTTGTGCCGTCGAGTCGTCGTGCCGTCTGTTTTCCGCAGCATCTCAACCCAAATTGGGATCGGAGGGGTGGTGATCAGCCTGGAGCAAGTTGCGTCTCTGGCCCCCGATCCGGCTTCGGTCGCCGCTGGCAAGAAGCTCATGGCTCCCAACCATTGGCCCGAGCTGGGACAGGGCGGGGGCGCGCTGTGGGGCAAGTGCCAGGGGAGCGCCCTGTATCAGGTCAAGGTGGACCTTGCGAATCTGGGGTCACAATGCAGTTGCCCCAGCCGCAAGTTTCCGTGTAAGCACGTGCTGGGGTTGTTGATGAACTACTCCCAGTCCCCCGAAGGGGTGCCGGAGCGGCCTGTTCCGGACTGGGTTGACGGCTGGATCCAAAAACGTCGCGAGAAACAGGAGCGGCAGTCGGCGCCGGCCGCAGACCCGGCGGCCGCGGAGTCGGCATCCAAACCAGCCGACGAAAAAACGAAACTGAAGCGCTCGCAGCAGCGAAGCGAGCGGGTGAAGGAGGGAGTGGCGCGGCTCGATCTGTGGCTGGCGGACCTGATTCACTCGGGACTGGCCGGACTCGAGAATCGCCCCGCGGCGTTCTGGGACGAACCAGCCAAGCGCCTCGTCGATGCCCAGGCCCCTGCTTTAGCCGCCCGTGTGAAACGGCTGGCTGAAATCCCCCGCTCCTCTCCCGATTGGCCCCAGCGTCTGTTGTCGGAATTGGGGCGGATCAGACTCCTGACGCATGCCTTTGAACGACTGGAGGAACTCGAACCAGGGCTGCAATCCGACGTGCGGCAACTGGTGGGGTGGAACGTCGCACAGGACGAACTGGAGCAGCAGGGGGAGCCGGTCGAGGATACCTGGGTTGTCGTCGGCCAGCGGGTGGAGGACGAGGACCGTTTGCGCCTGCAGCGCTCCTGGATCGTCGGTCGCCGTTCTGGTCGGACCGGGATGATTTTGCAATATGCCGCTGGGACAGCAGGTTTCACCGAGTCGATCGTCTCCGGCACGCAGTGGGAGGGAACCGCGATCTTCTATCCCGGCGCCGCCCGGCTGCGCTGCAAGTTCGCCGCGCAGACCGGGGGGGCACTCGCGCTGCCGTCGCGGATGCCCGGCAGCGCGCACTGGGAACAGTTTTTGTCCCAGGTGTCCGACACGCTGGCGCGGCTCCCGTGGCTGACTGCGCTGGGGGGCGTCGTGTGGGACGTGACGCTGGTACGGCGCGACAGTGAGTGGCTGGCGCGTGACCAGTCCGGCGCCTCCCTGCGGATCCGGGGCGGCGCGTTGTGGAAGGTGCTGGCTGTCACCGGGGGGCACCCGTTCGACCTGGCCGCGGAATGGGATGGGAGTCAATTGCACCTCTTGGGATATACTGTCGCTGGAAGCTACAGGACCGCCTGATGGAAGAACTCACACGCCAGGCGCTGATCGGGACGGGCCAACCGACTGCGTTGGAGCCGTGGGGATCGCACCCCGCAGAAGAGCAACTGGCAGCGCTGCCAGGGGATGAGCGCCAACAGTTTCTTTTGCGGTCGGCTCTCCACGCGCTCTGGCAACAAGCCGGTCAGCAGACGATTGCGGGAATCGAGCCGATTCCTCCGGCCCCTCCCGAGTCGCTACGGGTCGGATCGCAGCGCTTCGCCGAACTGCTGCAGCGCGTGCTCGCCGCGCACAATCACGATTTGCTCAATGATTTTCTGGGGGAGATGGCCGCTCGCGGGTTCGTCTTGCCCCCCGAGTCGCTCCCCGCGGCGCTCGATTGTACTGCTTCCGAAGTGCGTGAACGGCTGCTGCCGGTTCTGGGCGAAAGGGGCCGCTGGCTTTGTCGGCAGAATCCCGATTGGGCCTGGGCGGAACGGGGCATCACGGTGATGAGCGGCTTTCAAATTCAGGAATTGCGGCGGATCTGGGAAGAAGGAACGCTCGCCGCGCGTGCGGAAGCGCTCGCCACGGTGCGCCGCGCCGATCCGCAGCAAGCCCGCGAATGGCTGGAACCGGTGCTGGCCCAGGAAAAACCCGACCATCGCGCGCGGCTATTGGAAGTCCTTTACGAGAGATTGACCTCCGCCGATGAACCCTTTCTGGAAACGCGCCTGGAGGATCGCAGCCTGCAAGTCGTGCAGGTGGCGGCGCAACTCCTGTCGTTGCTCCCGGATTCGCGATTGGCGGAACGGATGCGGACGCGCGCCGACGCGCTCCTGACGGCGACCGGCGGAACGACCTCCGGATCGCTGGTGTTGACCGGCACTCCTCCCGAAGCGATTGGCAAGGAGTGGGAGCGGGACGGCATTCCCCGAAAGGCTCCCGCCGGACGCGGGCCGCGCGCATTTTGGACCGAAATGTTGCTCTCGCATGTCCCTCCCGTGTACTGGGTCGAGCGGTTTCAGGCGGAGCCGGTCCACTTGCTGGAGGCGGTTCGGGACGATCCGTTTGCCTCGTCCATTCTGACAGGTTGGACCTGTGCTGCGGTCCGATTCGCCCCGCACGATCCGCAAGCCGCGAGTTGGACCGGCCCGCTCTGGCGGCACTGGGCGCAAGTCGCGCTGTCCGTTGAGGAAAAGGGGCGCGTGGAAATCCGGGAACGGCTTCAGGGACTGCTCCGCCTGATGCCACCGGCCGAAGCGGAAGGAGCCCTGCTCGACCTGTTGCGCGCACTGGGGCCGCAGCGCGCGACCGACTTGCTTCCGCTCTTGGCCGACTTGCCCCGTCCCTGGGGCGCCCCGTTCGCCGCGCCGTTTCACGAACTGGTCCGCCAGCGGCTGGCCCGGGAATCCGACCACGCGGGCTATCAATGGGCTTGTGCTTTGCCGCTCCTGGCCAGGGGCATCCCGTTCGAACTGATGTCCGCCGCGCTGGCCCCCTGGGAGGTGGCCGAAACTGAAAAATCGGCGGCCTGGCAGGTTGACGCGGTGCGACGCGAGATCGAGGCGTTTCAGGATCTCTTGCGGCTGCGACAGAGTTTTGTGGATGAGCTACAGTAGGGGGGTGGCGGGGGACGCGGGGTGGGTTTGCACTATGTTTGCGGAGGTAGTATTCGTGGCTGCGAAGAAATCTGGGGGTGGTGTTGCCGCTGGTTCGGCTGTTGCTGCGGCGATTCCGGGGGGGGACAAACTGCGGTTGCATGCGGAGCAGCAGTTTGCGCATGAACTGGCTGCCATTGCCGCGGTTGACGATCGGCAGAAGCCTCCCCATTGGAAGTTGTCCCCCTGGGGAGTGAAGCTCTACTTGCTGGGGGGGACGCTGGACGGAGGAGTGGAGATCACTCCCAAGTACATCGGCCGCGAGCGGCTGATCGAGATCGCCGTGGCGACGTTGGCCACCGATCGGGCGCTGCTCTTGTACGGCGTGCCAGGGACCGCCAAGAGTTGGGTGAGCGAACATTTGTCCGCCGCGATTTCCGGAGTTTCGACGCTGATGGTTCAGGGGACGGCGGGGACCGACGAGTCGGCGCTTCGGTACGGCTGGAACTATGCCCGGCTCCTGGCGGAGGGACCGTCACGCGCCGCGCTGGTGGAAAGTCCGATGCTCAAGGCGATGGAGACCGGAAGCATCTGTCGCATCGAGGAGTTGACGCGCATCCCCAGCGAAGTGCAGGACGCGCTGATCACCATCCTTTCGGAAAAAACCCTCCCCATCCCGGAACTCAATGACGAGGTGCAGGCCCGCAAGGGATTCAACGTCATCGGCACCGCCAACAACCGGGACAAGGGAGTCAATGAGCTCTCCAGCGCCCTGCTGCGACGCTTCAACACCGTGGTGCTGCCGGTTCCCGACTCGCTCGACGACGAAGTGACAATTGTCAATCAGCGCGCCGCGCAACTGGGACGGGCGCTGGAATTGCCGGCCGAGCAGCCGGCGCTCGAGGAGATTCGCCGGATCGTGACCATCTTTCGCGAACTCCGCAACGGGATCACCGAAGATGGCCGGACCAAAGTGAAGACTCCCAGCGGTTCCCTCTCGACTGCCGAGGCGATCTCGGTGGTTTCGGGAGGAATGGCCATGAGCGCGTATTACGGTGACGGCCAACTCCGCGCCCACGACATCATTTCCGGCCTGATCGGTGCGGTGGTCAAGGATCCAGTCCAGGATCAACTCATCTGGCAGGAATACCTGCAAACGGTCGTCAAAGAGCGGGATGGCTGGAGAGACCTGTACCGGGCAACGCGCGAACATGCGTGACGAGCCGCTAGGGCAATGAAAGCATGAACCACGAAATACTCGAACGACACGAAAGGAAATCGATCGTTGGGGACTCATCTGTAGGACCGCGGCCCGAACTTCTCCGCGTCTCCGCGTCTCTGCGTGAGCAATCCAGCAGAATCTTGTGGCGCCAAGAATGATTGTGCCGACGAGAGAACACCCAGCAACGAAGCGTGACACGGAATGGGATCGCTGGATGCGACTGGAGATATTTGTGTGTTCCCCGAGGGTTTCGTGGTTCCTTGAAGCGTCGGCACAAAAAAGGGCTCGCGCGGAGACGCGGAGGTCGCGGAGAGGGAAGTGGCATGTGGCGTGATGAAGTCAAGACAATACCCATCGGCAGCGATCGATAGGGGACCGTTTGACCTACCACGGCCGGATTGTCTCTGCACCGCAATCTTCCGGAGTCTTGTTTCGGCGAGGAAATTCTGCGGAGCCAACGCCGCAAGCAGCGAGGCCAGGTGATTCGTCTACGCAAGAGAAAAGACAGGAAAATGGTGGACAGGAAGATTAAAGAAGGGCAGCAATTTTCCTGTCCCGCATTTTCCTGTCCTTAACCTGACAGGTGATTCGAGTTGTCGGTGGCGACGCGTGAAACGCGGGAGATGTTGATCTATCGAGGGATCGCCGCTTGTCGTCTTTCGTTCGCGTTCACTTGCGTCGAATCGAGGCTGTTCTTTTTGGCTGCGGAGGAAGGCCGCGCCGTGAACTTCTGTTTTGTTTTCTGTTGGGACGCGGTCGATGGACGTATTGGCCTCCAATAGCAATTTCTGGTAGAATATCTGCCGTTGGCTCCGTTTGACTCCGCTGTCCCGGTACACCGTCCACTGTCTCCGACGAAAGCCGCCGATGAATCGTCGCCATTGCCTGTTGTCGCTGATGACGCTGTTGGGCGCTCCCGTATTGTCCCAGGCGGGGCGGCTTGATCCCAAGGTCAAAGCGGCCGCGGGACGGGCCCTCGACTGGCTGGCCCGCGAACAGAAGCGGCAAGGGTATTGGGAAGCCAACCAGATGCAATACCGGGTGGCGATGACGGCGCTGGCGGGCAATGCCCTGTTGGCAGAGGGGTCCACGACGACGCGCGGCAAGTATGCCCGGCAGATTCGCCTGGCGGTCGATTACCTGCTCGACCTGGCGGAACCGGGGGGCGGAGTGCAGCCCAGCGGATTGATCGGATACAAAAACGATTACCACTACACCTATGGGCACGGCTTTTCGATGCTGTTCCTGTCGCAGGTGTTTGGCGAAGAGGAAGATGCCGAACGCCGCGACCAGCTCAAACGGGTGCTCACCCGCTCGGTGATTTTTTGCGGCCAGGCACAAACGACCGCGGGGGGCTGGGGATACATCTCGGCCAAAGATGGCGCCGATTTCGACGAAGGCTCCACCTGTGTGACGCAGGTGCAGGGCTTGCGGGCCTGCCGCAATGCGGGAATTCCGGTTCCCAAGGAGATCATCGATCGCGCGGTCGAGTACATCAAGAAATGCACCACTCCCGAAGGGGGGGTGCAATACAGCATCAAAGGAGGGGGAGCCCGTCCCCCGATCACCGCGGCTGCCGTCGCCTGCATGTTCAACTCCGGCGAATACGACAACGAATACGTGAAGAAGCTGCTGGCGTTCTGCAAGGCCAATCTTTCACCCGGCGGGGATGACGGACGGTCGTTCGGCCATTGGCACTATTCTCATTATTACTATGCGCAGGTGATGTACCGCATCGGCGGCGACGACTGGAAGAACTATTTCAAAGCGATCAGCCAGAACATCATGCGCCGCCAGTCCGCGGACGGGAGCTGGAAGGACGGCCACGTCGGACCGGTCTATACGACCGCGATCAACGCCACGATCCTGCAGCTAGAGAATGGATTCCTCCCGATCTACCAGCGGTGAGGGAGTCGGCATGCTGCGGCTAGCCGTCGTTGGAGTCCGGACTTTCGCCCTGGGGCTGAGGTGCGCCTGTCCCCGGCTGCGACACATTCAGGTGACGGCCGCCGTTGAGCGTGACCTCGTCGAGTCCCCTCGTGCCGCCGAGGCTTGGGGGGTGACACTGGTGGCCGACTCCCTCGAACGACTTGTCGCGGAGCACGCGGACTCCTTCGACGCCATCGTGCAGGAATGCAGCGAGCGACACCCGGTGGAGGAATGCCTCCTGGCGGCACAGGTAGGCAAGCCGATCCTGCTGCTACCTGGCGCGGGGAACACATTCCGCGGCGCGGAACATGTGCTGCGGGAGCTTTCGCAGGCAGCCCAAGCGTGCGTCATGGTCGGCGAACCGCTCCGGTTCACTCCGGCGGCGCGGATCATGCGCGAGGCAATTGCCGAGGGGAAGATCGGCGCGCCGGGCTTGCTGCGCATCCACCGCTGGCGCGCGGCGCGGGATCCAGAACCAGGGGATGCAGCCGGCGAGATCGATCTGGCGTGCTGGTTGTTCGGCGATCAACCCCGGACGGTGTTCACCCTTCGCGACGAGCGGGGGCGCGCCGAGGACTATTGGCAACTCCATTTGGGATTTCACGGTGGGGGGATGGCACTGATCGATGGAGGGACGATGCTGCCGGCCCATGAGCACTATGCCTCGTATTCCCTGATCGGCGCGCGGGGCGCCGTGTATGCCGACGACCACCACAACCGCCAACTTCTGTTTGGACAGGAGGGAGTCCAGGGGATCAGCACGGGAGACACCGGGACGAAGATGGCACTCCTCCTGGAAGAGTTCGCCGCCGCCATTCAGGTCGGCCGCGAGTCCGATGGAACGGTGGCCGAGCGGCTGCGAACCTTGCGGGTACTTGACGCCATGCGCGACTCTCTGGCCAAGCGAGCGGCAGTCGTTCTGGAGGGTTCCGCATGACCAGGTTCCGCTGTGCCGTGCTGAGCGTCGTCAAGCACGCCTATGTCCCTCGCGCTGTGGGGGCTCATCCGCGCTTTGAACTGACGGTTGTCGCCGACGATCCCGATCAACCGGACTGGGCACACGAACGCAATCAGCGTTTCGCCGACGAATGCGGCATCCCCTATGTGCGCGACGTCGAGCGGGCACTGCGCGACTACAATGTGCAGGTGGCGGTGGTCAGTCCCG
>JBJXGA010000524.1:0-4701 GCA_046152955.1 Planctomycetales bacterium
AGAACACCACGCGAACGGCCCGGCGTGAGCCGGCCGGTCATGCGTTCCGAGTGATGGCGTTTCGAATCACTTCCAAAACCGCGCACGGGTCGCACCCGTAAATCCCGGCACCCCAGGCCCCATTCAATTCCACGGCAGCCCAGCCGCGTCCCTCAATCCGGCCAACGTCCAGCACGATGGCGACGGGAACCTCGACCCGCTCGTCGGCCAGCAAAAGGTTGGCAAAACCAAGTGCCTCCGCCTGCTCCGACTCCGGGGCGACGAACCCGCTCTGGCTCGCCAGCTCCCCGAATCGAACATAGGGGGAGATCGTCCGCACAGCGCGTTCGTGGACGAAGCAGCGGTATTCGACTTCAAAGGCCACCGGCTCGGCGAGCAGCAGCGGCATGTCGTCGGGCTCTTCGGCGGGAAGGTCCGCCCCCGTCCGGTACACCTGGGCCGCGAATGTCTTGTCGTTGGGGGACTTCAGAAACCGGGGGCTGCCCAGCCGCCGCGCAGCACCGAGTGATGTCATCTCAATGTCCCGCCGCCGGTATTTCGCGTGAAGTCGAACGAGCCAATCCTCCGGAGCTTCGATCAGAGTCAGCCCAAGCTGGCCGGAAATCTCCCTCGCGATCAAAGGCTCAAGATAGATCACCAACTCCGTCTCTTCTAATCCCGCTGGAACGGTCAAACCTCGAACCCGTTCCACATCCCACCCCGACTGAACCGCCACGCGCCACAGCGCCTGGTTGTCCGGGGTATGCCGAGAAGAAAGCAGGAGCGTTGTCATTTGAAATCGGGTTGCCGCAAAATCCAAGACTCCCCGGTCGGAAAACTTTGCACAGCTTCACCCCCTCACGGCAACCTCGTTCCCAGCCGGAATACCATTTCAAACCGATCGCGATTGATCGTTGTTTGCTGGGAGTAGTCTCCCATCTTGGACAGCAGCCGCAGCGCCAGGTCGAACTCCAGCTCGGCGTCTTGCGCCGATTGTTCCGGGGGCCGTGGCGCATTGGCCAAGAGACTGATGCGATAGCCGTGCAGCAACGCCTGCAATTCGGCTCCGGAAAGCCACAGACTCTCGGTGACGCGGGGGGCGTCGGGAAGCTGCGAGGGCTCGTTCGATTTCAGCCGCTCCAGCTCATCAATCGTTTCGCCGATCAATTCGGACGAAGTACACACGAGCAGATGCCCCTGGGCGATTCCGTAGGCCGGCTCGAAGTGATACAGGCCCTGTTCCTTTGCGGGGACTTGTGCGGGAGGCTCCGCAAAGCGGATCGCCGTGAATCGAGCGCCGCGGCGCTCTACCACTCGCACTTCTCCTCGAATCGCCTGCATGATTCCGCGCACCAGTCGATCCACCGGGGGAAAGACCTGCTCTCGAAAACGACGTTCATCGTGCAACTCCAGCACGGCCGCGGCGGCAGGGAGCCGCTCGTCGGGTGTCTGGCGATACACCGCTTGCTCCTGCCGCGCCAACACGATGCGCAAGTGCGGTCCGAATAACTCGGCCCAGTCGCCGAATGACATTCCAACCGGTTGTTGGCGCTGCTGGTCGCTGGCGGCCTCGATCTGTCGGACGACGGCCGGTTCCCACAACTGCTCCCTCCCGCGCCACAGTCGGCGGTAGTCGCGATACCAGCTCGCTGTGAACAGCGTGCGGGGTGGCGTCAGCAGCGGCGCGGCTGAGGACTCCGGCGACGTTGCAAAGAACCCCTCCAGTCCCGGATGCACTCCGTCGGCCCCCGCTGGCAGGGCGATTCGCGCTTCGATCCCTCCGTCGTCAACGAACAGGGCCGCCTGGGCGTAATCGGCGCGGCGGAGCAGGTCGAGGTATCCGCCGAACATGACCACCGCCGCCACGTCCCGACTGGGAAGGCGCAGACTCTCGGCCACCCCCGGCGCGCGGCGAAACAGTTCCAGATTGAGCGTCACTTGGAGAAGCGGCTGGAGCGTCTGCGGGCCAGAGCGCCACAGCGCCGCGGGAGGAGTCCACGCGGGGGGAGCCGCGGTATCGGTCAGGCGGTCGATGGCGGCCTCCAGCGCCGCGCGGCGATTGGCGGCCAGCAACCTGTGCTCCACGACTGCATAGTGTCCCTGCCCCACCTGATAGCAGGGATGATTGCGATACGGTCTGGCAACCGGTATCAGACCAATCGACTGCGACTTGGAATCTTCCGGCGAATTTTCCTCGGCAGACGACTTACTGTCGCTCCCCTTTCGCTGAAGTTCCTGGTGGAGAGCCTCCAGGAATCGCTGAAGCGTTTGCGGCTCATCGGCAGTGACGATCACCGTGACATCCGGTTCGGTTCCGGCAGGGCTCCCCTGCACGGCAATCACCAGCCCGCCAGCCGACAGCTTTCCGATGGCGGTGGGCCAGTCGCAATCCAGGCTCGTTTCCAGGAATTTTGCCGCTGCGCGCCACCGCTCGCCCAGCGGCGAATCGACCATCTGCCGGATGGACTGGCTCTGCAAGAGGATCGCTTGCAGGTCGCGCCGGTAGTCGGTCTCCAGCGTCCGGAGCGGGCGATCGACTTCGATGACCAACAGCGTGTCGGCCGGAATCACCCGTTGCACGTCGGGATCGACTGCCAGAGCCGACATGCGGCAGACAGCCAACTCGACGACACAGATGATCCAACACAGCCAACGCATGCCGCATTTGCCCCGCGGGTGAAACCGGTTCCAATACCGAAGATACCCATTCGGGAGGCTGGGAGTTTCAGGATTCAATCAGATGCTTTGCCTCGGAGATCAAGACACTTGAGGAGGCTCGTATCGCGCACGTAGAGCAGTCCGCTGGCCAACGCCGGCAGCGCCCGGGTCGTGTCGGAAAAGATTCTCGCTTTTCCCAGTTCGCGGTACTTCTGCGGGTTGGCTTCGGCCAGGATCAGAGTCCCGTCATCTCTCACGATCACCAGCTTGCGATCGGCCAGGATCAGCGCTGCGACGCCGAAGTCCTCCTGCGACCATTGCACCTTGCCGGTTTTGGCTTCGAAGCAGCGGAGCCTGGCCGAGCCCACGTCGTGGCGGCCGTCGCTGCCATACAGGTAGTCTCCCAGCCGCACGCAGGTCGCATACTGGCTCGACATCGTGTCGTTATTGGCCCACACCGTGGTGGCGGTCGATTTGTCGAAGCGTGCGAAAACGGCCCCCACGCCATAGCTGGCCGACAGGAACAGCGTTCCCTCCACGGCCAGGGGGGTCGCCGCGTTGACCGTGGGTCCGCGCGCTCCAAACGGAAATTTCCAGCGGACCTTTCCCGATTGCGGATCGATCGACAGGGCATTGAGGCGGGTGACGAAGATGACGTGCCGCACGCCATCATGCGTCACCGCCGTCGGCGACGAGTAGCTGGACTGTTCATCGGTCTCCTTCCAGACTGTTTTGCCATCGGTCAGGGAAAAGGCCACGATCCCGGCTCCATCCTTCCCCCCGACGTTGAGCAACACTTTGTCCCCTTCCACGATGGGCGTGCTGCCGGCGCCAAAATAACCATCCGGAGCACCATACTCGCGGGCCGCCTCGCGCGACCAGAGCCGCTGTCCGTCGCGCAGCGCCAGACAATGCAATTCCCCGGCGGCGCCGCAAACCAGAACCCGGTCCTCGTGAATCAGCGGCACGCAGCGCGGCCCTTTGTCCGAGGCCACTCCTCCCGCATACTTTGCCGGAAACGCTTCACGCCACACCACCCGTCCCGTCGCCGCCTCGTGCGCTTCCACCAACTCCTGCTTCCCCTCGCGATGGAACAGGATGCATTTCCCCCCGGCGATCGCCACCCCGGCAAACCCCTCCCCCACCTGCCGCTGCCACACCACCCGCGGCCCTTTTTCAGGGAGCTTCGCCACCAGCGATTCGTTGTCCGCGATCCCGTCTCGATGCGGGCCAAGAATCTGCGGCCAATCCCCGGCATGGCTCCGCGAATGACCGCCAACCAAAAGCGGCAGCAGGAGGACTGCGCAGCCGATCCCCGGCAGTGTTCGACGAGTCTTGGAAACACCCAGCGATTCAAGCATGAAAGACCTTCCTGACAGTGGCAGCGGGGAGCCGCGGATCGCCCCGTTTCGATTCAATGGCCCAACACTGTAATCCCATCTGGATGATAGTCATCTCGCCCCACGCCGCCAACACGACCCGACCGGAGTGGGCTGGCCAGTCGGCTCCGGCGGTCGGCGTTTGGCGCCGGACACTCGCCCACATTACGGCGGCTTGTGTGAAGGGCGCACTTGACGGTCGAGTCCAGCGTTTCTGGATTCCTGAGAAATCCGGCAACATGTAGGCGGATTTCTCAGAAATCCGCAAGGGGTGAGACGTTGCCGACAGTAACAGCCGCGCTCGTCGCGACAAAGTCACGCGCGCCGTTGATTGTCTTGAACCTGAAAATGGGATAGATAAACGGCTCATCGGCTGCACTGTCTCCTCTCTCAGTCATCCCTCAGAAAATCGCCGGAGCCTTTGTCATGGATTCCTCGCAACTCTCGGTTCCGTTCGCTCAGACGCGGCGCGTTCCGCGTCGGGACGCGCTCAAATGCGGATTGGCCGCTGTCGGGCTGACGGCGGCGGGAGACCAACTCCGCGCAGCCGCGGATTCTCCCCGGAATCCGGACTCGCGCAGCGCCTCTCCCAAACGCTACGATGTCCGCAAATCGATCAATCTGTGGGCCTTTCCCTATCCCGAACGGATGACTCTGGAAGAGTGCCTGCGGCTGGCCAAAGCCG
>JBJXGA010000538.1:0-7014 GCA_046152955.1 Planctomycetales bacterium
GGCCGGCAGAGTCCTGACCTCCACTTTGGATTGGGGGACGACTTGAAAGACCAGATGCTGGCGGTCGATCTGCATTGGCGCGACGGCTTTGGAAAACTGCACTCCCAGACCATTTCGCTCGGTCCAGGGTGGCATACGATTGTACTGGGACAGGGGGCTGCCAGCGGCGACGAACCGATCCACGAGGAGGCCCCATGAGCGCTCCGGCCGTCGGAACGGTATCGTTGTATCCGCAGCAGAAAGCGGGCTATCGCCTGTTTGCGCTGTGGTATTTTGCGATCCTGATCGTCGCCTGGAACGTGGCCGGGCATACGATCCTGGGGTTTGAACAAGCCTGGGCGCATCCGCTGGTGGCGGTCGGGGCCGCTTGCCTGGCGCAGTGGTTTCTGGAGTGGGTCGACGCCCGTTCCAAGGGGCGCCCCACCCGTTATTCGGGAAGCGCGGCTGCGTTCTTCAATTTCTTTCCTCCGGCGATCATCGCCGGTCTGGCGTGCGGAATGTTGTTGTATCCCAACGAGCGGCTATGGCCGACGGCGTTTGCCGCCGTGCTGTCAATTGCGTCGAAAGTCCTGTTCCGCGCCCCCTTGGCCAATGGGTCAATGCAGCACGTGTTCAACCCGTCGAACTTCGGGATCATCGTCACGCTGTTTCTGTTTCCCTGGGTGGGACAAGCCCCCCCGTACCAATTCACCGAGAACCTGACCGGCATCGGGCATTGGATTCTGCCGGGGGTGATTCTGCTGACGGGGATCATCGTCCACGGTTTTTCCACTGGCCGGATTCCCCTGTGCCTTGCCTGGCTGGGGGGCTTCGTTCTGCAGGGGGTTTTTCGAAGCTGGCTGGCGGGAAATGCCTGGTACGTGCCGCTCATGCCGATGTCGAGCGCGGCATTCATCCTGTTCACGTTGTACATGGTCCCCGATCCGGCCACGACTCCGCTGCAACCGACACGGCAAGTGTTGTTCGGCTTGGCGGTCGCGGCGGTATACGGCGCCTTGCAGATGCTCCATGTTGTATTCGGCCTGTTCCTGGCGCTGACGATCGTGTGCGCCCTGCGCGGCCTGGGATTGTTCATCGCCTCGCGCAGGAACCTCGGTGCGGCACCCTATTCAGGAGGGGCCGCGTCCCCAACCCACTTACTTACCCAGCGAGCTCCCCCCGCCTGAGTCGAGAGTTCGGGGCGCTCTCATACCGGGAGTCGGGCGCTCGGACACGAACGCCCCACATTACATCCCCATTGTCCCCTGCGACTGTTGCCACTCCGATGCCAGCCTTCGAATACCGTCCTGCCATCACGTTCGAATGCACGAACATCGTGGGGAACGTTTACTTTGCCAATTTTGTGAGCTGGCAGGGGGCCTGCCGGGAATTGTTCCTCAAGCAACATGCCCCCGGCGTGCTGCGGATGGTGGCTGATCGCCAGATTGTCCTGCACACGACACGCGTCTCGTGCGAGTTCTCCGATCCGGTGGGGGTGTCGATCACCGATGACATCTGCGTGGAAATGGCGCTGTCGCAACTGCGCGGCGGACGGATGACCGTCAGATTCCAGTATTTTCGAGAAGGAGCGGCAGGGGAACCGCGGACACAGATCGCTGAGGGAGAGCAGGCGATGTGTTGCAAGCGGATTTCCCCGCAGGGGCTGATTCCGGTCGTGTTTCCCCAAGAACTTTTGTCCGCCTTGCGACAATTCACCGACGACCCTGAACTTCTGGCGCGAATCGACGAAGCAGCGGACTTCACGGCGGCGCGCGTGTGACTTCCAAAAAGACGTCGATCTGCTGGCCGACGTAGAGCGATTTTCGCGAATCGCGGACGGCGTAGATCACTTGCAGCACGCGCGTATCGACCCGCTCCAGATGGCCCCCGGTGAGCGATTTTTTGGGAACGACAAACGGCTCGACACGCACAAAATCCAGCGGGATCGATTCCTCGCTGTCGCCGCGGACGTAGCCCTGGGCCGCCATCCCAGGTTGAAACCTGGGAATATCCGCTTCGTCGATATCGATCCGGACATGCAGCGGCTCCAGATGCCCCAGAATCAGGAGGCTGTCGCGAGCAGGGTGGGCCACGTATTCTCCGGGGCGGACGTTGACAAACAGCACTTGCCCTGCCACGGGAGCGGCGACTGTCAGCCGCTCCAATTCCGTCCGCGCCTGATCGACCTCGGCGCGGGCCTGAGCGACCGCCGCGCGGGCCACCGCTTTGTCCGACTCCCAGGCGCCGGCCCGGAGCAGTTCGTCGTCGGCGCGAGCCCGCGTCAATTGTTCGCGGGCCACGGCCAACGCCTGTCGCCTCAGGGCGAAGTCCTCTTCCGAAATGATCCGCCGCTCCATCAGCGCCTGGCTCCGTTGGAAGCGGTCCTCTTCCTCGGCGAACCGCGCTTCGGCCTCGCGGACCCGCGCGGCGCTGCCCGGCAGCTCTTCCGGACGGGGCTGCCGTTCCAGCCGCTCCAATTGCGATTCGGCCAGGTCCAGCATCGCCTGCCATACGGCCAGTTCCGCACCGAGTTGCCGGTCGTCGATGCGGAACAGCGGTTCACCAGCAGCGACCGCTTGCCCCACCCGGACGCACACTTCCTCGACGACCCCGGCCGCATGCGTTCCAATCACGATGTTCTCGGTCCAAGGCTCAATGACCCCCGAGCCGGCGATCGTCTCGCCAAACGGAGCGCGGGAGGGGGCGGCCGGTGGATTGAGCGGTTCCGGCCCCCGCGCATGGCGCACCAGGTGATACGCGGCAATGCCAGTCAACGCCACCGCTAGGAGTGGAAGCACGGCGGAGCGGATCATGGGCCAGCCTCCACGGGGGACGGACCGGCCGCGGCGCCGCGACGGGCGCGCTGTTCGACATTCACGATGCGCCCGTCCGACATGTGCGCGATTCGGTCGCCGTGCCGCAGGACGCGGTGATCGTGCGTCACGATCAACACGGCGCGTTCCGGCTGCAGCGCGACGTGGCAGACCAGTTCCATCACCGTCTGGCCGGAATGGGTGTCGAGCGCCGCGGTCGGCTCGTCGCAGACCAGCAGCCGCGGTTCGTGAATCAACGCCCGCGCGATCGCCACCCGTTGCTGCTGCCCGGCGGACAGTTGCGACGGGAGGGCGTCCGCGCGATGCCCGACTTCGACAGCGGCCAGCGCGTGCCGCGCCAGTTCGACAGCCCGTTGGCGACGCATGCCGGCGATCATCAGCGGCACGGCAGTGTTTTCCGCGGCGGTCAGCGCCGGCAACAGGTTGTAATGCTGAAATACAAACCCGATCGACTTCGCACGAAATCGCACCAATTCCGCTCCCGACAGGGCGCAGCGATCGACGCCAAACAGCCGGATCTCCCCGGCGGTTGGCTCCAGCAACCCGCAAATGATGGAGATGAGCGTGGTTTTGCCGCATCCGCTGGGGCCGGTCAAGAGCGTGATTTCCCCCGCGGCCACATCCAGATCGATCCCCTGCAAGACCCGCGTGCGAGTGTCGCCATCGCCGAAATCGCGAATCACACCGCGGCACTCGATCGCCGCGGACTGCGACGCAGGGGCCGGGACGGGAGCTTCGGATGTTGACTGGGAGCGGGACATCACGCTGGACAACGGAAGGTGGTGGATACAATTGAAAAGTGCTGTTCGTCGGCGGCTAAGGAACGTCAGCGGAAGACCACAGCCGGTTCGAGAACCAACACCCGCCGGATGCTCAACAGACTCGCCAGGAGCACGATCAGGCCGACTGCGGCGCCGGTCCCCGCCGCGATCTGCCAGGGCATGAAAAAGCCGGTCATATGCCGCACGTCGCGGGTCGCTTCAAAAAACAGCGCCGTCATTCCCAGGCCGATCCCAAAACCAAGGAGACCGACCACCGCGGCCTGCAACAGGATCATCCCCACCAGGCGGCCGTTCGTCACCCCCATCGCTTTGAGATTACCGAATTGTTTGAGGTTTTCGATCGTGAACAAGTAGAACGTCTGCCCCGCAATTGCTGTCCCGACGATGAAACCCAGAACGACGGTAATCCCAAAATTGATGGGGATGCCGGTGGAACTCATGTAGTAGCCAATCGTCAACCAGAAGAATTCTGAGGTCGTGAGCGCCTTGAGACCCGTCCGCCGGGCGATGGCGCGGCACACCTCGTCGATCGGCTGCCCCGGTTTCCCGCGCGCCAGGACAAAGGTCATTAAGCGCCGCTCGGGTGGAGCGTACCGCAGCGCCTGACTGAACCGGGAATAGACGATGGGGAACGTTTGAAAGGGGGTGGAGGCCTCGCAGATTCCCACGATGACCCCCCGCCGATCGTTGATTTCAACCGATCGTCCCAAAACCAACGGCTCGTCCGGAAAGAGGTATCCATAGCCCGCCTTGTCGACGATGAGAGCGTCAGGACGGCGCAGGTCCGCCAGGTTTCCCTGGAGCATCGTCCGCGGAGCGCCGGTGAGGGTCGCGTCATCGACCCCCATCAGGATCACCTGTCGAAAATGTCCCGTGGGCTGCCGGGCGGTCACGATCCCTTTGTAAAACCGCACCGCCCATTCGACCCCCTGTGTCCCGCGGACTGCCAGCAGGTCATTTTCGCTGAGCGCCCGCAGGTCGTCGACGCTTTGGGTACGGGAGTCCATGACCCAGATGTCGGCATCGGCCACATCCAGAATCTGGCTACCGGTGCGGCGCATCAAATTGACGAAAATGGATGTTTGCTGCGAAATCAGCAGAGCGCCAAACGCGACGCCGAACACGATCCCAAAATACTTGGTGCGATCGCCGACCAGCATTTTCCAGGCGATCCAGTTCATAAGTCGCTCGGGACAGGGGGGGCCTGGGGGAACCCTCGGGAGCCAATCTGGCGGCGAGGAGTAATTCCGGGGAGCGGGGGCGATCCGTACCGATCGATGCTAAGCGTCCCGCCGGGAGCTTTCAAGGAAATTCCTTCCCGGCCGGAAATGCAAATTCCCGGAAGCAATGATTGCAAGGATTTTGCGGTTTGGTATGATGGAGAGCGATTTCGGGTCACCCGGCAGGCAGCAACCCAAACCGAACAACACTTTAGGGAGGCGCACGATGTCAGCAATCGGGAGTCGAGGTGTTCGTGGACTGGCGATGCTCGCGGTAACCGCCGCGCTGCTGGTCGCCAAACCGATCCAAGCGGGGCAGTTTGGAACGACATTGCTGTTCGACACAGAGCTCACCTCACTGAACTTGGGGGGGCCGTTGCCGTTTGCCCTGCCGCTTGGGATGGGGTACGGACTGGTGAATTCCAACGTGATGATCAATCTGTCGTCGTCGAAGCGCAGTTTGGGGCAGGCAAGGGCGTCCAACAACATCGAAGGCGTTGGCATTGCGGACAATCATTTGCCGACGATCGACCCTGACCTGTTGCATGGTCAGCAGTTCTTCGTGAACAGCTTCTTCGACGTGTTTTTCGACATTACCGTGACGGACGTCGATCCGACCAACAATTTCGCTGGCCAGCTTGACGGAAAGTCTTTCCTGTTCGGCCCTAACGGGCCGGCGTCCATGCAGTCATTCTACTCGGTAATATTTGACAAGAACGCTCCCAATTTCGGGATCGTACCTCCCCCCGAAGCCAGCCCATACATTGGCCACTTCAACATCACGATTCCATTGGGCGGCGACATCAACGGGAATGGGGAGGATGACCAAATCAAGTTTACTGTGGCGACGCACTCGGTCGGCGACGAAGGGCGAACTTTTGTCATTCTTCCCGATGGGACGGTCGTGGAGAACTTCAACTCTGGCGCCTATATTGAGGGAGCTGTGGCCGACATCTCAACCGATCCGCCCTTTACGATCGGATCGCTCGGTCCCAATGGCCTCCCCGACCCTTCGGTTTTTGGAGGCCCCACCTCGGCGTCGAGCAAGTTGTTGAACCCGGTCGTCACCTCCGTTCCGGAACCGGCCACGTGGCTGCTGTCCCTGGTGGCCCTCGGCGGGTTGGTCAGCCGACGAAAATTGCTCGCAGCGGCATGATGGCCAACTCGGCCCCTTCGCTGACATGTTGTCGAAAGCCGACCGCCGGGATTGATCATCCCGGCGGTTCTTTTTTTCGCTGACGTTGTGCCTGACCGGAACGGGTTCCCGCTCGGCCGACTCGCCGCGGCCTACGTCCGGACCTTGCGCCCCAGGATGCGGTCCAAGGAGTCGGACGTCTGATAGATCAGCGCCTCGGGATAATGCGGATACGGGTGGAAATACTCAAACGTCACGTACCCCCGATAGCCTACCTGGTCGAGCGCCTCCATCACGGCGGGCCAGTTGGTCGTCCCATCCAAGAGCGGCCGGAACGTCTCCAGCGAATAGTCGGTTCCCTTCTTTGTGAATTCCTTGAAATGGATGTTTTTCGTCCTTTTCCCAAGGATCGGTATCCAATGTTCGGCGTGCTGAAACATTGAGATGTTGCCCGTATCGAAATGGACTTGGACCGCTTCGCTGGAAAGGCTGTCCACAAAGCCGTTCATCTCAAACGGGGTCATCAGGTAGCCGTTGAAGAAGATGTTCTCGATGTTCAGCGACACCTTCCGTTTCTCCGCCTGTTTCGCCAACTGCCCGACCGCTTCTCGGGCGCGCTGATCGCACACGTCGTTGGGAACCGGCTCATGATCGGTCCGCCACGGAATGTGAACCGCCCCCGGCACCACCAGGACGTTCTCCACCCCCATATCGTGCGCTGCCTGACCGATCTTCCCCGCCAGTTCCAGACCCCGAGCTCGTTTCGCCGGATCGTTGCTTGAGAGCGGATAGGGCCAAAACAAAAACGAACACAGCCCGCTGATGGCGATCCCCACGTCATCCGCCAACCGGCGAATCGCCGCCAGTTCCTTGGCCGAAGCCTTGGGGGACAGATCGTTCTCCAGGTCGTAGTTCAATTCGATGCCGTCAAACCCGGCGGCTTTGGCCAGCCGCAGGCACTCTTCCAGAGTCATCCGTTCGGGATAGGGAAAGGCCCACAGATTGATCGATTTGCGGACATCGTAGCGTTTGGGAGAGGCGCTGCGCGAGTCCGGATTCCGGGG
>JBJXGA010000002.1:0-2697 GCA_046152955.1 Planctomycetales bacterium
ATTCTTCCGTGACGTGCAGACTCCGCTTGGCCTCTGCACTCAGATCGGCGAAAATAGTGTCATTGCGTCACTCACACCTTGATCGTTTCCCTCACGTCGCGAGACGCCGGGTTCATTCATGACTGCAACAGACACTTTGGCTGCCGAGTTGTCGCAGCTCCGAGCCGCGCATGAGGCGGCTCGGCTGCGGCTGGAAATCCGCCGGATGCAGGGAGCGGCCGGTCTGCCGCTGCGGGAAGAGTGGGGCGAGGTTGTCACCGGTGGGGGCGGTCCCCTGGACTTCCCCGATCCGGTCGCCTCCGACGGCGCGCTCCCCGCGTCGCTCGACGATCGGTGCGAGGGACGGCTGCGACCGGTGTATGAAACGGAATACGATCTGGCCCGATTGCGTGGCGAGGCGCGGCGACTGGTGTCGATCACCGCTGTCGCTGCCGGGGCGCTGGAGGCGCTGGGCAATTACGTTCTGGGTGGGGGCTTTACGTTCACTGCGCGGAGCCGCTTCGAGCAACCGCGGCTGGTCACCGCGGCGCAACGGGTGATCGACGAGTTCCTCGACGTCAACGACTTCTCCGGCGGACTCGATCGGGAATTGCATCATCGCAGCCGCGAAGATGGAGAGGCGTTTGTCTCGCTGGTGCAGCGTCCGGGAGAACCGCTCCGCGCCCGGGTTTTGGAACCGGAGCAGGTGACCGAGCCGGCCGATCCGCGTCCGATCGAAGAGTGGCTGGGAGAGGACGAGGAGGGGGGCGAATCGTGGACGTTTGGAGTTCGAACGCGGCACGGGGCGCCGGACATTCCTCTGGGGTATCACGTCGTGCAGGACTCCCTGGGGCGCGACTGGGACTATCTTCCAGCGGCACAGGTCGAGCATCTCAAGCGAAATGTCCCGCGGAGCGCCAAGCGGGGAGTCAGCGATTTCTATCCATTGCGGGGCGATCTCGAGCGGGAAGCCAAACTGCGGCGCAACGCGGCGGAAAGCGCCGCGATTCAGGCGGCGATCGCCTGGATCATCCAGTCCCCCGCCGGGTCGAGCATCGACGACGTGGTGCGCCGCACGCGTCGGGATGGTCTCACCGGGATGTACACCGCGCCGGTGGCGAACACCGCGGCCGGCAACGCGCTGCGTTATCCTCCCGGCACGATCCTGCAGCCCTCCGCGGGGCTGGAATACAAGCCGGGACCGATGGGTTCGGACAGGAATCCGGACTTCGTCGTCATTGCGCAGTATCTACTGCGGTCGATCGGCGTGCGGTGGAACATGCCGGAGTACATGATTTCCGCCGACGCCAGCAACGGCAACTATGCCAGCGCGCTGGTGGCCGAATCGCCGTTTGTGAAAGCCCGCGAGGCGGATCAGCGGTTTTATCGGCGGCACTGGCATTCGCTGATTTGGAAGGTGTTGCAGCACGCCTGGCGCGCCGGACGGTTTTCGCGGCTGGGAGTTTCGTGGGAGACGCTGGAGCAACTCCTCGAAATCCACATCGAAGCCCCCGCGGTCGCCACCCGCGACCCGCTCCAACGGGCCCAGGTGCAGGAAATCCAGACGCGTCTGGGAATCCTCTCCCAGAGAACCGCCGCCGCCCAATCCGGCCTCGACTACGAAGCCGAACAACACCACCGTTCCCAAGAACCCCAACCCCCCAAATCCCTAGCGCCTATCCCCTAGCACCTAACCCCTATTCCCTCCCCCCTCGAAAGGAGCCCTTTCCGTGTCCCTCACCACTCTTCAGGAAATCACCTACAGCGAGGCCCCGCAGGTCGATCGCGATGCGGGGGTGATCCGCAGCGTCCGGGTTCTGGGCCGCACGAGTCGCAACGGGCGCGAGTACAGCGCCGCCGCACTGCAACAGGCGGCCCGGCTCTATGAAGGGCTGGGAGTCAATCTCAATCATCCCCGCGCGGCACAATCCGATCGAGCCCGCGACGTGGAAGAGGGGATCGGCTGGCTGGAATCGGTCGAGGTCCGCGACGACGGCGTGTACGGCGACCTGCACTATTTCCGTACGCATCCGCAGGCCGAACTGGTGCTCGAAGCGGCGCAGCGCAACCCGCGGCGGTTTGGCCTGTCGCATCACGCCCACGGCCGAGTCGTGACTCAGGAAGGGAAGCTGGTTGTGGAAAGCGTCGAGTCGGTGAGGAGCGTGGACCTGGTGCAGAACCCGGCCACCAATCTGGGGCTGTTCGAATCGGCCCCCTCCCCCGTGCGGAAGAGCGCGCTGGATATTCTGGCACAGACCGGAACGGGTTTGGCGTTTCGGGCCGACGATCCGACCGCCGGTCTGGCGGCAGAGGTGTTGGTGGAATTGCCGGAGCAGGCCGATCCGTCGCTGACCGGAGCCGCCGCCATCGTGGCCCTATTGGCGCGGCTGCTGGAGGAGTCAACGATCGCCACTCCCGAGCGGCTGGAACGGGCCGCAAGTTTGCTGGAGGCGTATCGGGGGGCCACGCATCCCGCGACGGAGTTGGAGGGAGCGGCGCCGATTGCCGAACTGCGGACGCGTCTGGAACGGCTGGAGACCGAGGCGCATTGCCGGGCGCTGCTGGAAGGGGCCGGCCGAAGCTGCGACGGCACGCGGCTGGAATCGCTGTCCGCCCTGGCGGACGACGAAGAGCGACTCCGGCTGATCGAAACGTGGCCGATCCGCGACTGGCCCACCAGTCGCCCCCCCCGCCCCGCCACATCGCCTCCCCTCAATG
>JBJXGA010000009.1:0-2900 GCA_046152955.1 Planctomycetales bacterium
GACTCCCGCCAGGCGAGACAGATCGCTGTCATGCGTCACGACCAGGACTGCATCCCGCGACATCTGCACGTCGATCTCGGCAAATTGGGCGCCATCGTTAATCGCTTCGCGAACCGCTCCCAGCGTATTCTCGATCGACTTCACCGTCCCTCCCCGATGCGCGGTGACCGCGACGGGATGCTGGGTGTAAAGCTGCTCCAGGCTCAGGATGTTTCCCACCACCGACGCGCCAATCATCACGAGAGGCAAGCCTGCCGCCAGTCGCCGCACCGGACCGGGCACTGGGCTGGAATCCTCCCCCGGCAGCGCCTGCTGAACCGGCCCCCCCAGCGCTCCAACCGTCGCGCCGCGCTGTTCCAAATAGAGCGCGGTGAAGACGCTCGCTGTGAGGCAGGAACCAGGGAGCGTCACGTAACTGGTCAGCACCACCCGCAGCACCTGCAGGATGACGAAGATCAAGATCTGTTCGCGGAACCGGTCGCTGGCCAGCCAGGCCGCTCCCCAGCCACACGCCCGGCTGAGCAACGAGGCGAGCAAGCCCAATCCGATCACCAGGAGCGCCGTGCCGAGCCAAGCCGCGGCGATCCGCTTCCATGCCCCGCGAACCAGCCGTGTGCTGGATCGCAAGACCCCCCACGTCGATTGCCGTTCTCCCAGGACTACCTGGACCGCCAACCGCCACCTGACTGCCAGCCACAAAGCGATGGCGGCGGTGGGGAGGGCGACCGCCACGACAGTCGCGATCGCCCCCAGAAATTCCGGAGGTCGAAACGCCAGGTAGTAATTGATGTCGTGCTGTTTCAACAGTCGCCCTGCGCACCACGCAGTCACCGCTGCCAGCGGTGTCACGAGCAACACGCCGGCGGCAAGGATCATCCCTCCCAGTCGCAACAGCCGCGGCAAGATTCCGGCGACGATCCGCACCGCCCGCCCCGCCCTCAGCGGTTGTTCCTGGAGAGCCCCCCAGGCGATGGCTGACAGTCCCGCCTCTTCCACCATCCGCAGGGTGAGAAAAACCGTGGCCCCCAGAAACGTGGCGGCGAATCCCCGGACCGACAGGGCATATCGGACCAGATCGGTACTGTCGATGACCGGCTGACCCACAAGCGCATGCCCGGCCACGGCAGCCAGCGGCGCGAACAACAGCGCTTCGAGCAGCCGAAACACGAGCGAGAAGCGCGCAAAGTCCCAACGATTCCGCCAATAGACGGACCAGACGGGCCAGAATCTCAACAATTGGCTGGGCAAATTGGATAATTCCTAACGGATCGGGGCGCTCCGGAAGGGGTCAAAGAGGAGGGCCGACTGGCGGCTGTCTGCGAATTCAGCCGGTCCGAAGGGGCAGAGTAGGTTGACGCCTACCGACTGTCAAAGTCAAAATGCTTTCGATCGTATCGTCAATGTCGCCAGAGGCAGCCACAATCCTCGTGGCTCCCCCTCCGACCGGACGAACAGGATCGGGTTGCGCGCCAGCCTGAGGGCTCCTGTTGGTCGATCGGCTGGCTGATTGATCAGGGTCCGTTCCGAAAGTAGAAGTCATGCAGCCTTTGACCATTGCCCCCCCCGAAGAGGACGCCGTCGCCACTCTCCCCGATCCCGTCGGTCGCCCGGTGGATTTGAACGGACTGGGGGGGAAGAAGATTCGGTTTGGTCGCGACGCCGGGTTTCAGGCCGAGCTCAAGCGCCGCGTCGATGAGTTTTTCCGCACCACCGGTCGGCGGGAGCGGGACTGCTGGCAGATGTATCTGAAGACGGGGATCATCTTCGCCACGTTTGCCGGGTCGTATATCCTGCTGGTCTTCTTCGCGCAGACCTGGTGGCAGGCGCTCCCCCTGACGCTGCTCCTGGGATTGTCGATGGCAGGGATCGGATTCAACGTCCAGCACGACGGGGGACACCATGCCTATTCCGATTCTCCGTGGATCAACCGGCTGATGGCGCGGTCCCTCGATTTGATGGGGGGGAGTTCGTACATCTGGCACTGGAAGCATGCCGTGCTGCACCATACCTATGCGAACATCACCGACCACGACACCGACATCGATCTGGGTCCACTGGGGCGTCTGGAGCCGCACCGCAAACGGCTGTGGTTTCATCGCTGGCAACACATCTACCTGTGGCCCCTGTATGGTTTCCTGGCGATGAAGTGGCATTTCTTCGACGACTTTCGCGACCTCGTCGCCGGTCAGTTGGGAACGCACCACTTTCCCCGTCCGCGGGGGAAGGACTTGGCGGTCTTTCTGGGAGGCAAAACGCTGTTCTTTACGCTGATGTTCGTGATTCCGCTGCTGCGGCATCCGGTCTGGGTTGTGCTGGGATTCTACGTGATTGGCGCCGCCGTATTGGGGCTGGTGCTGAGCGTCGTGTTCCAGCTCGCGCACGCCGTGGAAGCGGCCCAATTCCCGCTGCCACAACCGGAAACCGGCGCCATTGAGAACTCCTGGGCCATCCATCAGGTGGAAACGACGGTCGACTTCGCCCGCCGCAGCCCGATCGCCGCCTGGCTCCTGGGGGGCCTCAACTTTCAAATCGAGCACCATCTGTTTCCGCGAATCTGCCACATCAACTATCCGGCGATCTCCCCTCTCGTCGAACAAACCTGCCGCGAATTCGGAGTTCAATACGCCGAACACACGACGTTCGCCGCCGGCATCATCTCGCACCTGCGCTTTCTGAAACAGATGGGATTGCCGACGCCGAGCGCCTGAGCGAACTCCTCTGGAGCATCGCGAGCTGAACCTGCGACTGGTCAATTTGCCACCGGGGGACTGACGTGTGTGCGTCTCGAAAGTGGGTAAATGTCAAATCGCGACGGTTCGGGTCCAGTAATGTTCCCATCGGTCGTTCGAACTCAGGTACAACGCCCGGAGGTGGCAGAGGCTGTCAGTTCCATACTCCCG
>JBJXGA010000014.1:0-4242 GCA_046152955.1 Planctomycetales bacterium
TGACGTTCACGTACAACGGAGACCATCGGCGGGTGAAGAAAGAGCCGCCGACAACGGCCAACACGCGGGGGTACGTCCACGACGGAGAGAACATCCTGTCCGAGACGGATGGCGGAACGACGCAGAAATCGGCCTATACGTTCGAACCGCGGGAGTCCGCGCCGGAGTACGTCCGAAGAAATATGGCATTCATATATAAAGGCGTTCTCTAGATGACGGTCTATTTTGTCACTGACTATTTTCCGCCGTCTGCGAAAGTGCCCAAGGTGCGCAATCAAGTCTTTCGTGGCCTTATACAGCGAACAGGATTCACGCCCGTGGACACTGTTATGCATGCCAATAATCCAAGTCCCAAGAACGATTTCCGCGTACCACTCCAAGTAATGCGATCGGGCAGGTGTCTCCCGCCGGCATTCGCGTACAACACAGACTTGATTGTGAGTCGTGAAGTCCGTGACCAGATGCCCAGAACAGCAAATCTGGAGTTCTTGCCTGTGGAGCTTCTGAAGCTCGTGGACATCGCCATGCCTGATCCCCATAGACGATTGCCGCCCGAGTTAGCAGTCGCGTGCTTCGATCGAACGTCGCCGAACAATATCTTTCTCAATCGTCCCGACGTCAAGGCACTGCATCGAGGGGCGCCCGAATACTGGGAAGTGATAATGCCCACATGGCGGGAAGTGAAGCGAGAATTCCCTAAGGGTCGAGTGCGATTGAAGGTTGCGATGGAGCCAGACGCAGACATAGATGATATCATTGATGTTCAACTCAGTGTCGCGATGCTGGAGACATATCCGATGATCTGGTGGAGTGGATTTATCATGCGAGAAGATTTTTTCGCTGTGCTGGACTCCGTGTTGGATCGCGAGTTCTTCGCAGTGGAATCCCGGACGATCTGAGTCGTTTCCGCGCTTGCGGTACTCGTCGCTCAACCCGACGGTCGTGGACCGGGTGACCTGGACCTACGACAAGGTGTCCCAGTTGACGCGGGAACACCGGACGGGGACCAATGCGTTCGTGGTGACGCACAGCTACGACGCGGCGGGGAATCGGCTGGTGAAGAACGACGGGGGGAGCCGGACGACGTTCACGTACAACGCGGCCAACCGGATGGTGATCAGCCAGGCCTCGACCGGGCGGACGACGTACACGTACAATGTGGACGGGATGCTGCGTCGGGAAGTGGCGCCGGCCGGGGCCATCACGACCAGCGTCTGGGACTCGGACGGGATGCCGCGGTACATCGTGCTTCCCAGCGGAGGGGGATACGTGACGTTCACGTACAACGGAGACCATCGGCGGGTGAAGAAAGAGCCGCCGACGACGGCCAACACGCGGGGGTACGTCCACGACGGAGAGAACATCCTGTCCGAGACGGATGGCGGAACGACGCAGAAATCGGCCTTTACGTATGAGCCGCGGGAGTACGGCAACCTGGTGTCGCAGTTGCAGGTCACGGGGGTGGTGACGCTGTGGCACGTGTTCGACGCGTTGGGGAGTACCGACAGCCTGGTCGACGCCAGCGAAGTCCGGACCGACACGTACTTGTACGAAGCGTTCGGGAAGGAACGAACGACGACCGGGACGACGGCCAACCTGTTCAGTTGGGTGGGGGAACAGGGCTACGTGCGGGACACCGAGACGGGGGAGTACCAGCTCCGCGTTCGACAGTATCAGCCCGACAAGGCCCGGTTCAAGAGCCAGGATCCGGTCGGCGTCGACCCCGATTCGAATTTGTATCGGTATGTCACGAATGACCCGCTGCAAGGGGTGGATCCATCGGGGATGGACGGCGATGAGCCTCGACCGCGGCTCGGTTTCAGTAAGGCAGTGCTGCCGGCCGAGTTCAGCCCGTATGCAACGACCTACGGCGCAGGATACTTTTACCGATACCAAATCGGCAAGAGGCACGTCCATTCGCAGAATTGTACTCGCCCCGTCGGTCCCGCTCCGGGGGTGATTGAGCGAAATGGCCTGTTCCTAACGGACAAGACGATCTGGGCTTTCATTGACTTCGCGAACTCGCAATGGCGGGTACTCACGCCGGAGGATTTCGATGACTTGTTCGACGCGTACGGCGTCGAAGCGATCGAAGACCTGCCGCCGCCCTGCCCACCGCCTCCAAAGAGAGGACGACCACAGTCCCCCCAGCCGTCCCCCGCAAATCCTGGCGGCGCCGCAAATTGCAATACCTGTACAGGCTCGGCTCAAGGCGCGCAGGCACTGTCCGACAAGTGCTTCGTCGAAGTCGAAATTCCGGCGACTATTTTGGAACGACTCAAAACACTCGGAGTCGCCGATGTAAGCCGGGCACGGATCTACTACGACTGCACCGGTCCGGATGCGGATGTTAATCAGATTCTGGCAAATTTGGAGAAACGGAAACGAATATTCGAGAAGGGGTTCATGCCTGGGCTCACCGACGGTCTCGCCTTGGGCCGTGCAGGCATCGAAAATGGGATCACGATGGCACTTCCCGGCGGCCAGATTGTGGGAACCGTACAGTTGATCGCAGACGTTGCCGAAGACCCATCTAGAGCCGCGACAACGGCAACCTGCGCCACAGTCCTGGCCATCGTCCTTCATAATCGAGTGAAGACGGCTCTCGCGCCGGATGGCGGCGCTGGGGGCGGGAGTCGTAAGCCTGGAAAGGGACCGAAGGGAAAGGCCGGAAGATCAAAGTCTTCAGAAATAGCTGCATCAAATCCCAAAACTGGACGTGTTGACTTCCAACACCCAAATTTCGACAAGGCACTTCAAAGCGCGCGACATAATGCAGGAGACTTGGGAGTCGGAACAAAAAAGATGTATGATCCGAAAACTGGTACGCTTATCGGTGAGATGTCCGCGGATGGCAAGCGTGGATGGCGTATCGACAATGATCATGTGAATTGGTGGGACTGGACAGGTGGAAAAAAGGGAGAAGGCGGAAAGTACGGACACTACTGGTTTCCCCCAGGACAAAATGGACCACATTCAGAACACATTGGTTATGCGCCTTGGGAGTGATTTACGCATGGGAATCGTCGAGTCTAGAGTCAGTGCCCTGCATGGCTTTCCATACAGGTATACGACGATTGCGTTGTCCTCGCATGAGTGTGAGCAAGTTCTTGCGAAATTCATGTTGGAAAAAGAGCGGAATAAGTGGTTCCAGTGTGATGAGTTTGACACCAGTGACAAATCGCCTGGCGAGGTTCGGGAATGGCTTAGAACGCTGGGCATTCAAGGGCCAGTGAGTGTTGTTTGGATTGGACTTGGCGAAGGAATTCATATTGACTTTAGTGATTTCGTGCATTTCTACGATGATCTCTGGTTCCCAAGCTCGGATGACGTTTTGGTGGTATCCAGTCCTGGAACCGATGCTGCTGTCATGCTCTCACATGAAGAACTGTTTACGGCATTACGCGATGCAGTTTGACGTTCGGTGTTGTGCAGGTGGCAGTGTCAGCCAATTGCGTATCGCCTTGGCGGAATGGCGTCAGGGAGAGCGCCCCGATCCTTCGCGCGGAGCGGGGGAAAGGCCGCCGGAGGAACGCGATTCGGCGGGTATGGCGGTTCTGGGGAGCGTGCCCGGCTGAGGCGGGGCGCCGGTTCTCTGGGTGTTGGAGCGAATTGAGAGGTTCCTGGAACTTCAAGGGAATCCGAAATGCCGACCACGTTCACGCCGTGCGATAGGGATGGCTGTCCGGATGCGGCCAACCGGATGGTCATCAGCCAGGCCTCGACCGGGCGGACGACGTATACGTACAATGTGGACGGCATGCTCCGTCGGGAAGCCGCGTCGACCGGGGCCATTACGACCAGCGTCTGGGACTCGGAGAACATGCCGCGGTACATCGTGTTGCCCAGCGGAGGGGGTTACGTGACGTTCACCAACAACGGAGACCATCGGCGGGTGAAGAACGAGCCGCCGACAACGGCCGACACGCGGGGGTACGTCCACGACGGGGAGAACATCCTGTCCGAGACGGACGGCGGAACGACGCAGAAATCGGCCTACACGTATGAACCGCGGGAGTACGGGAACCTGGTCTCGCAGTTGCAGGTCACGGGGGTGGTGACGCTGTGGCACGTGTTCGACGCGTTGGGGTCTACGGACAGCCAGTTGGATGCCAGCGAAGTGCGGCAGGGAATGTACGTGTACGAAGCGTTCGGAGAGCAAAAGGTAACGGGAACCGCGGTGAACATGTTCACCTGGGTGGGGGAACAGGGCTACGTGCGGGACACCGAGACGGGGGAGTA
>JBJXGA010000022.1:0-2609 GCA_046152955.1 Planctomycetales bacterium
CCTTGCGGACGTCGAAACCGCGGTATTCGATTTGGGCCGAGATGTCGCTGGCCACCTGCCAGCGGATGAAGAACTCTCCGTGCCCGGTGCACGAGACCGCGCAGGTGGCGTTGTCGGCGAACGTGCCCGCGCCGATGATCGGCGAATCGCCGACGCGACCGTATCGTTTGTACGACATGCCGCCGGTGGATGTCCCCGCGGCCAGATTCCCCCGGGTGTCGCGCGCGACCGCCCCGACCGTGCTCCAATGGCGCGTCGCGCGGTCTGCGGGGGCGAATCCCGAGGGATCCAGTCGACTCTGAGGCTGCTCCTGCTCTTTCTTCCGCCGTTCTTCGAGCTCTTTCCAGCGGCGTTCCGTCCGGAAGTACGACGGATCGACGATTTCCAAACCCGCCTTCTCGGCAAATTGCTCGGCCCCTTGGGCGACAAGCAACACGTGCCTGGTCTTCTCCATGACGGCCCGAGCCGCGGAAATCGGATTCTTGACGATGGTGACACCGGCGACCGCCCCCGCCTTGCGGTCGCGACCGTCCATGATTGAGGCGTCGAGTTCGTTGCGACCGTCGCTGGTGAAGACCGCCCCCTTGCCCGCGTTGAAGTTCGGATCGTCTTCCAGAATGCGAATCGCCGCCTCGACCGCATCGAGACTGCTTCCCTGCTGCTTGATCAACAGCTCGTGGCCCGCCCGCAATGCTCTCCCGACGCCGGCGATCACCGCCCGCTCTTCCTCGGCCGTCAGCACTCCGGGAGATTCACCGAGGCCGCCGTGCACGCCAAGAACCACGTTTTCCACCGGGCCGTCGTTGCCGCGGACTGCGGTGGTTGCGATCAGCAGTGTCATGACGATCCAGAACAGTATTCGACGCATGTGCCGTGACCGGGCCTTTCCGTGAGACAGCGATTTCGCCAAGCGGGGAGTTTCGCAGAGAATCGCGAGTGGTGCCAGTGCTGACGAAGTTCTGTCGCGAGAAATCGAGTGCAACCATGTCTCATCCGTGGCCGCGCGGAGTAGCAAAGTGCGAGGCACGGCGGCAACGCCCATGTCTTCGTCGACGGTGATTTACCGCTGCCAACCCCGTGATCCGGTCGACGACGTTCATGCACCGGATGGCTGGCCCACTTTTCATAGAGCCGCGCACGCAGTAAGCGGAGTACAGATTCCACATTCCGCTCTTCCACATCCGTTCGGAACGGACAGGGAAGAGACTGATAGATCACAGCGTCTGTCCCTTCATATCCCGCTTCGAGAAGGATGCGGCGACTGGGAACCTATCGACCGCAGAGGCCAGGGCCAGCCCATTCTTTTCGGCGTCTTCCTGATTCCGACGGGGGGCGGGATCTTGATCGCCGCCGCAACCCATGAGAAACAGCGCGACGGTGTCGGGATGATCTCTGCGGTTCATCACAAAACCACAACAGGCCTGGCTTTGTCGGACGGTGGCGGGTTCCACGCGGGAGAGTGCCAGGTATGAGAGACAAGCCAGGCCCGGGGACTGCACGTCCAAAATTCCTGGTTTTGAGCAAATAGGTAACCACAGAACCGGCCCGCGCAAGGTGCTCTAATTTCGGCGCCGTGCCGGGGTTGCTTGCGGGCTTGATGCCACTCGATGACCGAGATGGGTCGGCCTGGGCGGTTTGGTCCTGGTTCGTATCCGTGGGCTTGGCCACGTTTACTCCTGCGATCGACTGCCTGATTCTCGTGGCAGATCCGGCTGGCTGCCGGGCAATTCGACCGCTGCCGAGCCCTCGCGGTCGGGTTCGGCGGCATTCGCGGTCGAATTCGCCATCGCCGTCGGTTTTGCCACGGCTGGCGTCAGCGCGCGTGCGAACGCCGCTTCATAGGCCGCCAGCGCTTCATCGAACTGGGTCGGTACAGCCGAGCGACGTCCGAAGCCGATCGGCAGATAGATCGAAACCATCGTTCGAAACGACTGACACGGCTCGGGCTGTTGCCGCAGCGCCCGCACATAGTCTCGGTAGGTCAACCCGCGACGAAACCGTATCAGTCCACTGCGCTCGGTGGCGCTCATCGCCCCCAGCAGCAATTGCGCGATGGCTTCGCCGTAGAGTCCCTGGCCCGACAGTTCCCGGGCTCGCCGCAGGTACTCGTCGGCGGGAAGATCACCGGGGGGGAGTTCGGCGGTTCCTTCTTCGAACGCCTTGATGCCGGCGATTTTCTCGCGCTGCAAAGCGCGCCAGGAATTCACCGCCTTGACAATCAGCCAGATGATGCCGCAGGCGATGACCCCGATCACCGCGTAAGCGAAGACTCGAAAGGCATCTCCGATCCAGGAAACGCTGGGGGCATTGACTGGCCGGAACAGGTCTGCGAGCCAATTAAAGAATCGTTCGATCCAGGGAGTTCGCACTTCGGGCGGGTTGAGTTCCAACCGCAGCCTGCGGAAATCGGGGTGTTCCAGAATCTCGTCAAGTTCCCGGCGGACTGACTCGTCGTCGACGACCGCCTCTTGAGCGTGCAGGGAACTGCCGGGGGAGAGCCTCTGAAGATTCTGGGGCCAGGGAGCCAGGGTGGCGATACACAGCGCCAGCATCATCGCGATGGGTCACAGCCGTCGCCGAGCGACCGCACGACCGCAACTCGCCGCACG
>JBJXGA010000024.1:0-35604 GCA_046152955.1 Planctomycetales bacterium
TGCAGTCATGAATGAACCCGGCGTCTCGCGACGTGAGGGAAACGATCAAGGTGTGAGTGACGCAATGACACTATTTTCGCCGATCTGAGTGCAGAGGCCAAGCGGAGTCTGCACGTCACGGAAGAATTCGTTGAGGATAGTTTCCAGAGCCGGCGGTTTGTTTCCAGAGAGTACCGGACGCTGCGCGCTGCGGCTCATAGATCCCTGGATTTGAGTAATTGATGCGCCCATTCGGGCAGCGACGAGAAGGATTTCCGCAAGTTGCGGAACGGGGGTTCCAGCCGTTCATGGTCGGATCCAACGTGTATTTCGTTCTCGCCACAACGTGGCATCCCTATGCCAGCCCAGGCCAACGGCCTGGGAATGATGGCCGCGACCGGGGAGAGTCCCAACGGGACGGCCCTAAAACGCTTGAATGGCTGCTAATGTCTTTGGCGAGATTGATCGCAAAACGCTAGGGGCGCCCCGTTGGGGCTTTTTGTCGGGGTTCGGCGTTCCACCCAGGCCGTTGGCCTGGGCTGACATCGGGCCGTCCCGTTGGGACTATTCGTTGACTCGCCCATCCAGACTTGCCTCAATGTCGGAGCGGACTTCTGCGGAAATCATTCTTACTCGCCGGCGCGGCTTGGACTCGTGACACCCAAACGTTTGATGTATGCTTTAGCAACCCTGGACGGCCACCAGATTGAGGCGCGATACCCCATGATCACCAGCATCCCCTGCTCGCCGGATGAACTCTTGCAGCGCGTGGTCCCGCAGTTCTTTCCTGCGCATTGGTTGGCAGATTGTCCGATATTGCATTCCGCATTCCCGTCGCGGATTCGGATTGGCTACGTCCTGCGGGGGGAGGGACAATATGCCTATGTCAATGCAGAGGATTTTGCTCCACTGGGAATACCGGTGCAGGAGCTCCACACAGCGGCCCTCGTCAATTTGGCAAAGCTGGAATGCCCCAATTTGATGGTGGCGAAGCCCCCCACAGGCGCAGTCGCGTGGTTTGCCGACGCGGAAGACAATTTCGGCGCGGTTCGAATCCTCCTTCCAATGGCCCAGGAGCAACTCATCGAGGACTTGGGAGAATCGTTTCTTGTCGCGCTGTCTCACCGCGATGATTGCTTCTGCTGGAACCTCCAGCAAACGCCCGAGGAGCAAAAGAAGCACTGTCGGGAGGCGCTGGAGCGGTTTTGTTCCGAAGAATACTCACTTACTCCCGACATTTTGCTTTTCTCTCAAGGGACATTCTTGCTCTCCATAGAACAACCGGTTTGAGGCCCGCTATGTCAATAAAACAACCTCGCTCGGAATCGCGGTTTACGATCGGACCATTCACGCTGGTGGTTCTTTCGGCTGCTGCCACGGTGGGAATCGCCTATTGGCTGGGGCAGGACCAGCGCCGCGAGGAACTGCGTGAGCGACAGCGCGATACGACCGCCATCCAGCGCTGGCAGGAACTCGATGCGCTGTCGGAGGAAGGAGAGGCGGCGGTTCCCATCCTGCTCCGCTGGATGGAGGGGGACGATCTCCGCGCCCGACGCGATGCAACACTGGTGTTGAGCCGCATCGGTCCCCCCGCGCGGGACGCCGTTCCCGCACTGGAGCGCGCTCTCCAGGACTCCGACGCCAGGGTCCGCGCCAACGCCGCCACCGCCCTGGGAAAAATCGACCATGACCTGGTCCGCCTGCTGCCGTCGCTGGCCACTGCACTGTTCGATGTGGACCTCGCCGTCCGGAACGCCGCGGCGGAAGCGCTGGCCCCTTTGGGAATTCTGGCCGCTGACAGAGTGGCGGAGGAATTCGTGAAGGCCCCACCACAGCAGTGCGAGCAGGGGATGCTCTTTCTGGGGCATCTCGGGGTGTCTGACTCCGCGGCGCGGGAGGCCGCGCGGCGGATTGTTGCCAACGACACTCTGGCCAATTCCCTGCGCGAGACCGCGTATTCGCTCCTGGCGCTGGAAGGCGAGCTCTCGCTTTCAGAAATCTCCGTCGCGTTACAAAGCAACAACACCGACTTCGTGATCACCGGCCTGCATCAGGTTGTGGCGCTCGGTCCGGAAGCGGCGGCTCAGATTTCGCTGGTGGTTCCGCTCCTGGAAGCGGACGATGAGAGTGTGCGACTTGGCGCGCTCGGTGCGCTGGCTGCGATCGGCTCCGCGGCACACGCGGAATTGCCGCGGGTCGAGCGCGCCATCGAAGCGAAGACTCAGAAAGTCGGCCCGCGTGATTACAGGGATCTGCAATGGCGCGTCCAAGGGGCGGTCACCTGTTGGAAGCTGGGAGCCGAGCGCGAAACGCTGCGTGAGACATTGCAAGGGATGGTGACCGTTGAAAACCGCGAAAAACTGCCGACGATTCTGTCGATCATGCTCGAAGTCGCCCCGGACGACGCGCGGGGGTGGCTGCCGCGGTTCATCGCCTGGGTGGAGGATCCTAAAGGAGAGGTGCAGTATGCCGGGCTGATGGGACTGCGGGGGCTCGGTCCCGAAGGGATCGGCGGACTCCCCCAGGTCATCGCCATCCTGCGCTCGCCGAATACGACCTCCTCGGATGCCTGGCGGAAGTGGGAGGCAATGGACACGCTGATAGCGCTGCGCCCTCCGGCGGCCAGTGTCTTGCAGTTTCTGATCGAGACTTTGGGCGAGTTGGACGACCAAACCCTCACCATTGCCTTTCGAAACGATTATTCGCTATTCCGGGATTTCGGACCAGAATCCGCGGACGCGCTCCCGCTGCTCCTGGAATATCTGGATCGCATCTCACAGACGTCCGATGCGCTCTCCTGGTCCGACGAATTGGGACGACTGTGTCTTCGCCGCGCCCTGGCGCTGGAAGCCATCCGCCGCATGGGAGTCTGGAACGACGAGGTCGCCCGGCGATTGACCAGCGCCCTGTCCGACCCCGCGGCAGACGTCCGGATATTTGCCATTCCGACCTACGCGCAGCTCCAGCCCGATCCGTCCCAGACGGTCGCCTTGCTCCAGCCTCTTCTGCAAGACGACGATTATCATGTCGTGCGGCAGGCGGTGATTGCGCTGGGGAATTTGGGGCCAGCCGCCTCCTCCGCGGCTCCGGATCTGCGCACCGCACTTTCCCGGCAAGAGTTCGCACTTCCGCCTCAGGTTGCCCAACAAGGTTCATCGCAGATTCTGGCCGCTCCGGACGGATTCTTGAGGGGAAAGGCCCTCGCTGGGTCAAGATTCAGGCCCCCCAAGCGCGTGACCACAATTCGTGAGGAAATTGTGGAGGCGCTCCGGCGGATTGAGGGAGATGCGGAATGATACGGATGCGGAATCATGGGGGTGAGGAATGATGGGGGCAGAGAATGAAAAGTGCAAAATGAGAAATGAAACCTGCAAAATGAATGAGGTGGGGTAATGACGGCTCGGATTGACGGCGCCATTTGAGCCAATTGAGATTCGGATTTGACTGTTGGCACCCCGATGTGGAACCCCTTCAGCGTTCCCGCATCGCGACGGGCGGCGTACCCAGGGTAGCCCGATTTCATCGGGCAACCCTGGGCTTTGGAATGCAACCCCTTCGGGGTAGGTTCATCGGAATGAAACCGCTTCGGGGTTCGTTCATCGGTGATCGGTTCATCCGTGATTCGGTTTCGAATTACGCCAAAGGCGTTACATTGCAAAGCCCGGTTGCCGGCGCAGCCGGCAACCCTGGGGACGCGACCCACAACAGGGATCAACCCTGAAGGGGTTGCACCCCACGCGGGATCCGCGCTTTCGCTGGAACCAGACGATGCCTGTGCGTGCTTTCGAAAGAGTCCTTGTTCTTAATCCACTCGGAAACTGGCACCCCTTTCGGGGTGCGGATTCGTTGACATTCAAAATCCGGGGGTGTCGCTGCGCTCAACTCCCGGCCAATCTCTGCCACCACTTTCGGGGTGTGGGGTCAGGGTGGCAACCTGAAAATGCTGGCATGCACTCCCAACGTGCGGCTCCGACTCACTCCGCTTCGGTCAGCACTTCCTGCAATTCGCACCAGCGTTCTTCGGCTTGGGTCAATTGGGTGGTGACGGCGGCCAGTTCTTCGTGCAGTCGCATCGAGTCGGCCGGGTTGGTCGTTTCCAGAAACCGGGCGTTGAGCTGCCGCTTCTGGTCGTCGAGCCGCGCGATCGTCCGCTCGACGTTGGAAATCTCCCGGCGGGTGTCCCGATCGTTTCGCGGCGCGCGGGAAGAGGGGGCGCGCGGAGTGGAATCGATTTTGGGAGGGGCCTTGGCGCGCCGCGCGGCAGCTTCGCGTTCTCCCTCTTCGATCTCGCGATTGACTGAATACAGATAGGCGTCGTATTTCCCGCGGTAGTTCGTCACGTGCCCTTCCCGCACTTCCACGATGCAGGTGGCGACCCGCTTCATGAAGTGCCGGTCGTGGCTGGTGAAGATGATCGTCCCTTTGTACTCCAGGAACGCCTCCGCCAACGCGTCGACCGTATCCACGTCGAGGTGGTTCCCCGGTTCGTCGAGCACCAGCACGTTGTATTGGCTCAGCAGCAGCCCCGCCAGACAGAGCCGCGCCCGCTCTCCTCCGGAGAGGACCGAGATCGGTTTCTCCACGTGGTCGCCGCGAAACAACAACGCTCCTGCCAGATCCAGAATCTGCTGCGTTTTGATCCCTCGCGAGGCATTGTCTTCGAGGTATTGCATGACGGTCTTCTTTTCCGGCAGACTCGTATAGACGTGTTGCGCGTAGACTCCGACCTGGCAGCCGTAACCCCACCGCACATCCCCCGCCAGAGGAGTCAGCGAATCGACGACCGTCCGCAAGAAGGTCGTTTTTCCCTGACCGTTGTCCCCCACGATCGCCGCCCGCGAACCGTGGTCGATTTCCAGATCGATCCCCGAGGCAATCTGCCGTTCGGGATAGCCGATCGTCAGATCGCGGCAACGGAGCGCCGCACCCTGGCGCGGCTCGACCAGCGGCGCGCGGATTCGCGCCGTCGGTTCGTCCACCGCGATCTCCGCCAATTCGAGTTTTTCGAGCTGCTTGCTCTTGGACTTGGCGCGCGTGGCGGTGCTGGCGCGGGCCTTGTTCTTGGCGATGAACTCTTCGAGGTGCCGCCGTTTGGCCATGACGGCGACGTTGGACCGTTGCAGGTGTTCGCGTTGTTCCTGTTCGTATTGCAGAAAGGCGTCGATGCGGCCGGGGTACATCGTCAGCTTGCCGCGCGACAGATCCAGCGTGTGACTGCACGTCGCTCCCAGAAAGGCCCGATCGTGCGAGACGATCAGGCACGCTTCTTCGTAGTGCCTCAGAAAATGTTCCAGCAGAATCTGCGTCCGCAAGTCCAGGAAGTTCGTCGGTTCGTCCAGAAGCAGCAGATTGGGCTCGTGCAGCAAGAGTGCCGCCAGCTTGACGCGCGTCTGCCAGCCCCCGGAAAGTTTAGACAACGGCCCTTCGAGGTACGCCCCTTTGAGTTCAAATTCCCCGGCGACCTCGCCGCATTTCCAGTCGGGCTGGCCGCGGTCGCGGATCAGGAATTCCAGGGCCGTTTCCCCCGGCAGGAACGGATCATGTTGCCGCAGGTAGCCCAGTTTGAGCTTGGGATGCCGAATCACCTCGCCGTGATCGAGCTCTTCTTCCCCCAGCAGAATCCGGAGCAGAGTGCTTTTTCCCGCCCCGTTCCGGCCGACGAAGCCCACCTTGACGTCATCGGTCAACGTCGCCTCGGCCCCCTCCAGCAACACCTGGCTGCCATAACTCTTGTAAGCGTCGCGAATCTGAATCAACACGGCCATCGGAAAGCGGTCCTGGGAACAATCGGGGGGGAAGCCAGGATCATAGCAGATACAGCGCGGCAGAACCTACTGCATGACGGCCAGACCATGCGGGTTCAGAAATCCGATGTGGGGAACCGCTGCAGCGATTGTCGTCCGCCAAGGTGAATGAACGGGAGGCCGCAGAGGTCGCAGAGCGAAATCGACCCGGGCTCCCGTTACCCGACAACCCCGGATTCGAGCTGCGCCCGGCCCGATCGCTGGACAATTCAATTGAAGAAAGATGGGAACGCTAATGACCACTAATTAACACTAATAACAACAATGAGATGACCCAGAACAGAAACACGCTGCACAAAATCTATATTAGTGCTTATTTGTGGTTATTAGTGTTCCCATTCCCTTTCAATTACCCGACAAATCAAGGCCTGGGGCAGGCACTCGTCGTGCGCGGGGGCCATTCGATCGAGGCGATTTCGCAGTGGCGGAGCGGCGGATTATTGGCGTGTGGTCGGCGGTTTGCGTTTGGCTCCGCCGGGGGGGGCTTCGGCGTTTCGGACAGGTGCCCGCGCTGCGCCATCGGGGGGCGCGCTTCTCGCGTTCTTGGCGCCGGTCCCGGAGGGACGGGTGGAGGCCCCTGACTGCGGCGCGGGGACATCGGAATCCGGGCCACTCCCCTCATTCATCACCAGCTTGTATCTCTTCAGATCGGGTTTGAACGGATCCCGCTTCAGCCACTCGATCACGCCCGTGGGATTGACGCTGATCTGCGTGAATTTGTGCACAGTCTCCGTGTTTCCCCCCGGATCGGTCAGCATCACCGCTTCGGGCAAATAGGTCTTGCGGTTGATAATGACCCGCGCCTTGGACCAGTGGTACGAGTCCCGAAGCTCACGCGGCTCGACGTCGAGCCAGATCGCATCGGGATAGGGCTTCTTGCTCTCGAGTAACTCGAATTTGTAGCGCCGCTTGGACTGCTCGGCCTTCATGCCGAACAGGAACGGGAGCGGGGTGTCGACGATATTTTCCCCCCGATTCTCCTCTGGAATCTCCACCCGTTCGTAGGTCTTTTCCAGGTCGAAGATGCGGAGCAACTCTTTGCCAGTGGAGACCCATCGCTCGGGATCCCCCGGTTTCAGGCGGTACGCCTGGCCGTCCGGGTTCTTCTTCTTGCTGAGAGCGTTCTCAGCAATTTTGCTCCCGGTAATCTCATAGGCCCCTTTGTCAGGGGCTTCAAACGCGAATTTGCCGTCCGACTGAAATTCGACCTCAAACGTCGGGTCGTACTTGTACCGTTTGAACTCCCCCGTGAGTTTGCGGAACTTGGACGATTGCGCTTCCCAATCAATGAGGATCCGCTCCAGCTCCGGGCTGAGTTTTTCGACGCGCAGGAGGGGCCGTTCGGTGGGGAGCGGCAGCCGCTGCGACTTGGCCTCCGCGGCAGGAACGCCCCCTCCCTTCGTCGGCCGCTCATTCCTGGGGGCCGGATTTTCTGATGCCGCCGCCGGTTTCTTGCGCGACTTGAGGGGCGGGGCTTCCGGTTCCTCCTCGACCGCCTGAACCGGGCGAACGACCGGTTTTTTCTTTTTGGCGGCTTCCTGCCCCCAGGCTGACGGGAGCGGAGACCAAACGGCACTCAGCACGACAAAACTGGCCAGAACCAGAGGGTGCAAGCGTGTCATGAATCAGTGGATCCTTCCCAATGGACCGGCTGGGGACATCATGTTCCAGCGAAAACTCCGGACCGGGTGGCGATCTTGCGGGGTGGTGGTCGCTAACAGGGCCGGAAAAACAGGGGACTGCGTTAATCGTCACGCCCCCCGGCAGTCGCCAGCGGGGGGATTTTCAGCGGGCGGAAATCTAACAAACGGGAGAAAACAGGGCCAGAGCGGTTTATTTCCCAACGCTGGGAAATCGGAGAAATGGCTCACTTGACACCCTGTAAAACCACCACTAGGATGACACCGATGCTGCGATTTCGGCCTGAAAATGGTCAATTCCGACGAGAAAGGTGAAGAGCATGACGCACGTTGTAGCCGAGCCGTGTTTCGGTTGTAAGTACACGGACTGCGTGGTCGTATGCCCGGTGGAATGCTTCTACGAAGGGGAGTCGATGTTGTACATCCACCCCGAAGAATGCATTGACTGCGAAGCGTGCGTGCCCGAGTGTCCAGTCGAAGCGATTTTCCACGAAGACAATCTGCCGGAACAATGGGCGGACTACAAGGCGCTCAACGCCGAGCTCGCTCCGACCTGCCCGGTCCTGACCGAAAAGAAAGAGCCGCTCGCCGGGAAAGAATAGGGCTTTCCCTGCGGCCTGCTGCGCCGATTACCGGCCACGCTCATCACCTGCATCCTCCGGGATGCAGGTTTTTTTCTGGGCTGCGCCGACCGGAGGCAGGGTGTCAGCGCTTATCGCGCGCCGAAACGAGCGCCGGGCGCGTGAAAAACTCCTCGCGGGAGACCGGTTTCACGCTCTTGCTGTGCAGCAGATCCTCCCAGTGGCGGATCGTCTTCCGGTCGTGCTGGTCCAGCGTCCAGGTGAAGTTGTGTTCCGCGGTCAGACGCAATCCCCCCGCCTGATGCGTCGTGAGTTGCACTTCCACCGGCAGCCGCTTCCGCTCCCGCAGCGCGTCGTTCACCTTCAGTCGCGGGGCGGGCAACGGGGCTTGGGCATTGACCAGGTAATCCAGCTTTTTCGCCCAATCGGCATAGTTGAGGTAAATGTCCACCACTTCCACCGGGTCCGCTGGAGCACACCGGACCGTGTAATTGAGGGCCGCTCCCGAGAGTTTCAACTGCTGTTTCGCGTCATCAAAAGACTCTTGAAACACCGGCTGGAGCTGAAATTTCAGGTGGCTGGCGAGCTGCGCGTCGCTTGAGCGGGCGGTTCCCTTGAGTTTCAACAGTTGCTCCTCGGCCCGTTTTTCCGCCTGATAGAGCAGCGTCTCCAGTTCGTCAAACGTGACGTAGGTGGCGATCCGCCGTGAACCGTCCAATAGCACAAACCGTTTCTGCGCCGGTTCAAAAATGGTCAACTGGTTCCCCGCATCGAGGCTGTCGTAGACCTTGCCGGCGTGGAACAGGGCAGTGCTCCGCCCCACCGGAGTCGCGCGGCGGTCCTTTTTCTCCGTGGCGGAGGAGGATCGGGCATCGAAAATCCGGGTCTGGACCTTGAAGTCCTGTGCCGGAGCCCAGCCTGAACCGGCCAGCAGCAGGAGCGTCCCCAGCGTTCCCCGCAGCGCGACCGACCACAGCCTGCGCCCTCCGCTCGGGATCGACTTCCGCATGGGAGGGGAACCGGAAACCGGTGGACGGGGCTGCTCCCCGGCGCCAACGCGGCCCCGATCGGCACTCGGAGGGGCAGGGGGGGCTGAACAAATCGTGCGTGATCGTGGCATGTGTCCGATCCGTCGTCTGGGTGACTGCGCGCCGGGGCGCAGCGACGCTGCCACGGGAGGGCGCGAAACGGCACAGCCCGCGGACAATTGACGCGCGGACCGGCGCCCCGCGCTGGGGCACGTGCAGGTCGAAAGGTGTGATGGAGAGAGAGAGCAGCGGTGAGTGGCGGGGAACATACTCGGGAATGGCCATCCTGGCAAGGGGAATTTCTTGACACGCTCGACGCCTCACCGTAGCATGCAATATGGGCTTTTCCGTCCTGTTCGCGACCGGCGTTCATTTCTCCGGACCATTTGTCCATGCATTCTGACACCGATTGCCGGGCCGCGCTTCGCTGGTCGCGGAGCCTGGCCGGCGCCGCGCTGGTGCTGTGCATCTTCCCCGCCGCCGCTGCGCCGCAGGGCCGCCCCCCCAGCCCGGTCTCCGACGAGCAGATCAAGACCTCCATTCAGCGGGGAGTGGCGTACCTGCTGCAGGATTTGACGAACAATCACGACACGGGGCATGCGGCGGTGGCCACCTTGGCGCTGCTCAAGGCCGAGGTCTCCCCCAACACGCCGGTGATCAAGACGGCGCTGGACCGCATGGCCGCGCGGTTCGATTCCAGTGGAAAATTTGTCCCTGGCACGCACCACTTTTACGATGCCGGAGTGACGCTGATGGCCCTGGGGACTGCCGATCCGGAAAAGTACCGCAAACAGATGGAGGCGATCGCCACCTACCTGATCGACGGCCAGGGACAGGAAGGGGATTGGGACTATCCGCACGCCAAATCGGGAGGGGACACGAGCATCTCACAGTACGCAATTCTCGGACTGTGGGAGGCGAGCCGCGCCGGGATCAAAGTTCCCCAAGCGGTCTGGAGCAAAGCCGCGGGATGGCACATCTCCCGCCAACGGCAGGATGGGGGATTCACCTACCATCCGTTGCGAGAAGGGGATCCCGGAGCGAACGGCGCCATGCTGAACTCGACGCACTCGATGACGGCGGCTGGAACCGCCAGCCTGCTGGTGACGCGGCTTTACCTGGGAGGGAAAGGGGCGCTCCCCCCCGATGTCACTGACGAGGGAACGACGGGGCGTCGCCGCTCACGGGGAAAGAAATTCGGTCTTCTGACTCCGGCGGTGGCGGACGCCGACCCGGAAGATTCGCCGGAACGGGATGCGGCCCCCGCCGATACGAGTTCAAAGCCCGTCAGCGCCGCGCGCCTGGCGGGGATCGGGAAGGCGATCACGCGCGGCCGCGCCTGGCTCACCGAACGCTTCACCGTCGATCCCCGCGCCGAGTACAAGACCTATTACCTGTACGGGCTGGAACGGCTCTCCGCGCTCCTGGGGGTGACGGAATTCGACGGGCATGACTGGTATGCCGAAGGAGCGGCGTTTCTCGTGACGTCGCAGTTTGAAAACGGCTCCTGGAGCGACTACTCGGCCAGTACGGCGGCGACGTCGTTCGCCCTGATGTTTCTCGTCAAGGCGACGGAGAAGACACTGAATCGCCCCAAGCGTCCCAACACGCGCTTTGGAGGGGGCCTGTTGGTCGGAGGTCGGGGGCTCCCCACCAACCTCCAGGAGGTGCAGATCGACAAAGGAAGCGTCAAGGTTCGCAAACTCAAAGGACCGGTGGATGAACTGCTGGCCGAGCTGGAAAACGTCCAGAGCCAAAACGTCGAATCGGCCCAGGCCGGACTGGTGGAAACGGTTCTCACCGAAGACCCTGAGTCGCTGATTGGGCAGAAGGACCGCTTGTCGAAATTGGCGGCGGACCGCCGGCCGGAAGTCCGCCGGACGGTGTACTGGGCGCTGGGGAGAACCAGCGACCTGACGGTCGCCCCGATCCTGATCGCGGGGCTGGAGGACAACGACCTGTCGTGCATGATCGAGGCCCGCAACGCGCTGCGGTTTCTCAGCAAACGGGTGAACGCCGTTGACCTGCCGGATGAGCCCACGGATCAGCAGCGCGCGCAGGCGATCGCTCAGTGGAAAAAATGGTATCAGAGCATTCGTCCGTATGACGAACGGGACGACCTCGGGGAAGCGGCCAAACCGTGAACCACTCCCCTCCCCAATCCCAGGCGCCTCCCCCGCCCGTGTTGCGCACGACCGCGTATGAGCAAGTCAGCTCGTGGCTGATGGCGTTCATCGCGGGGCTGGCGTTCGTGGTGCTGCTGTTGTCGGTCGCCTGGTTCGCCACGCGCGCCCCTGTCCCTTCCGCCGCCGTGCCGGTCGAGCTGCTGGAGTTGGCCGGCGGCGTCGAGGATGGCGCCGTGGATGAAACGCTGCGGGTGGAATCACCCGAACCGGAGTCGGCAGATGCCACCCCGACCGATATCGTCGCCGACGAACGGGAAGTGCAGGAGTCGCTGGACAACGTGCTGGAACTGGCCGAGGAGGCGGCGACGCAGACCGAGAAGACGTTTGAGCTGGGAACGCGGACCACGGGGAAAGGGGGGAGCGCTTCGGGAACCGGACGCCGGGCGCTGGGGGCCGGTCCGGGAGTGGGGGGCTATCCGCGCGAACAACGCTGGTACGTCCGGTTCGGCGACCAGCAGAACCTCGACGATTACGCGAAACAACTCGACTTCTTCAAGATCGAATTCGGGGCGATCGTGGGAAACAAACTCGTCTACGTTTCGAATTTTTCGGCGGCCAAGCCCTCGACCCGCACTGAGTCCAGCGGCGCGGACGAAAAGCGGCTGTACATGACCTGGCAGGGGGGAGGGCGGAAGCAGGCCGACCTGCAGTTGTTCCGCAAAGCCGGAATCGACGTCGGCGGGGGAGTCATTTTTCAATTCTATCCCAAACCGATCGAGGACCGCCTGGCGCAACTGGAACTCGACTATCGCAAACGCAAAGCGACGGAGATTCGTCGCACCTATTTCGCCGTCAATCGCAAGGACCAGGGGTATGAATTCGCCGTCATCCGGCAAACGCTGCTCCGCTGATCCGCCTCCTCGCTGGGACAGCCCTGGGCCAAGCCGCCTTGCGGCGTCGACCCGATCGCGGACCGTTTCTCCCACGACCTTCGTCGTCGGAGACTACTGTTCCAGAAGGGCATCTTCTACAGTCTGAATCCCGGCTCGAACCTCGACACCGCCTGGCGCTCCCGACATTCTCCATGAACATTCAAACGCTGATCGATCTCGCGAACAATTCCGTCTATCCGGCGCAGGGGCTGATGGCGTTGTATGGGGTGTTTTGCGTGATCCTGGTGCTCCGCCGCATCCGGCAAAAAGGGTTTGGCAGCCATCAGGCCGCGGAGCAGTTTCTGGAGGAGACCCGCGCCGACCTGGCGGAGCGGCGCTTCGATGACATCGCCCAGCGTTGCGACTCGCCCCGCTACTGGGCGAAGGCGGTGCCGCAGCTCATGCTGGTGGCGCTCGCCAACCAGGATCGGGACCGAGCGGGGCTGCGGCGGTTGCTGGCCGAGAAATTCGAGCGCGAGGTTCTGGCCGATCTGGAATACCGAATGTCGTGGATCAACACGGTGATCAAGAGCGAACCGATGCTGGGACTGCTGGGGACGGTGCTGGGGATGATCAGCGCGTTCGGGAAGATCGCCGGTTCGGGAAAGAGCGGGGTCGATCCGCAGACGCTGGCCAATGACATCAGCTTCGCCCTGTGGACGACCGCCATCGGGCTGATCATCGCCATCCCGTTGATCGTCTGCATGTCGATGATCCAGGTACGGTTGAGCCGCATGCAGGATGGGGTCCAGCAATACCTCGGAGAATTTCTGGAAGCGTTTGACGCGGCGCGGCAACCGCCGAAGGGACGCTGAGCATGCCCGCCACCTCCCGATTGTTTACGGAGAACGGGGGCGAAGAGCCCCTGCTGCATCGTCGTCCGCTGGCCGACGCGGAGATGGACATCACGCCCATGATCGATTGCGTGTTTCAGTTGCTGATTTTTTTCATGGTCGCCTCGAACATGCAGGGGGGCAAGACGGCCGACATTCCGGTGGCCCGCTTCGGGGTGGGGGTGGACACCAACCAGGCGACGACGATTACCGTCGAAACGGGGGGCGCTGGTGGCGCCCGGTCGCGGATCCTGCTGGATGCGGACCGCGAAGCCGATTTGGCGCAGGTGCGGCAACTGGTCTCGCAGCGGAAGCGGGAAGGACGCTCGCAGGTGATCATCAAGGCCGATCGGAACCTGCCCCACGCCGCCGTGCAGGAAGTGATCCGGGCCGTGATGGAGACCGAGGGAGTGGAGTTTTTCATCGCCGTCAAGGACAAGTGACGATCCATGCCCATTCGTTACCGCTGCCCCGCGTGCCAACAGTTGCTCGGCATCTCCTCCAAGATGGCGGGACGGGAGTTCCCCTGCCCTACCTGCGGCGCGGTGTCGATCGTCCCCCTGGAGGATCAGCCTGTTCTTCCCCCCCGCGCGGAAGGGCCGCCGGTCACCTTTTCCAGCGCGCCGGCCGACGACGAGTCGCCCCCCGAGGGGTTCGAAGAACCGCTCCCTCCTGCATCGGACGACGTCGCCAGCCGGTTCGAAGAGACGTTCGCACCCGAGTTCTCTGAAGCTGCGGCCCAGGCTGACGAGAGCGCGTCGGAGTCGGAGGAGGACGATGGAGGGTTCTCCATCCAGAGCCGCCGCGCTCCCGAAGAGGAAATGGACCTGACCCCGATGGTCGATATGACGTTTCTGCTTTTGATTTTCTTCATGATCACCGCCTCGTTCAGCGTCCAGAAGTCGATCGCCTTTCCTCCCCCGACTCCCGATCAGAAAGGGGCGGCGCAGACGCTGCAGACTCTGGAAGACCTCGAAACCAGCTCGGTCATTGTCCGGGTCGATGACCGAAACGTGATTTACGTCGACGACGAGCCGCTGGCGGACCCGCGGCGGCTGGTCGACGTGTTGCGGGCCGCGCTGTCGGCCCAACGCAACGAACTGGTGCTGACCGCCGACGACAACGCGCTGCATGAGACGGTGGTGACGGTGATCGACGCCGCGACCGCCGCCGGGATGCAGAAAATCCGCATGGGGGTGGCAGCGCTGGAATGATTCCTCCCCACCGATCACAATCGACGTACTGACGCCATCCCGCAGCAGGTCTCGAACCGACACATGCCTTACCTGGAAATTCGCCGCCGCTCGGGCCAAGTCGAGACGCGCGAGCTCTCGAAGCAGGCCCCCCTGCTGGTGGGGAGCCATCCCCCCAGCGACATCCGCGTCGAAGCGGCGGGAGTCGCGCCGGTCCATTGCCGCATCAGTTGGAACCGTCGTCAGTTTGAAGTCGCCGCCGTCACTGCGCTCGGAGTGCAGTGCAACGGCTCCACCGTGCAGCAGGCGACTCTTTCGATTGGCGACGTCCTGCGGGTGGGAGACGTCGACATCGCTCTGCGCGCCACCGCGGAAGAGCCTTCCCTGCCGGTCCCGCCGACGATCCCGACCCCTCCCGCGACGGCCCCCCCCCGCAGTTCCGCAATCCCCGCCAACAGCTCGGCGCTGGTCCTCAAGTCGATCACCGACGACGATTTGCCGGTTCGGTCGTTCCAATTCAGCGACACCGCCAGAACTCCCGCGCCCCCGCCCCAAACGGAGACAAAACGGGAGGAGCCTCCCCACAAAGGGATGAGCCGCGTGGTCCAGGACGATCTCGCCGCCGCCCGACTCGAACAGCACCTCGAAGTATTGGCGCGCGACGAACCCTTGGGAGCAGCCCTGGAGCCTTTGGTGCGCAGCGGCAGGTCGCAGACCTCGGGGAATGCGGGACTGGCGGAGACGGCGGCGCGGCTTAAACAAAAATGGCAATCGCAGCAGCGGCGGCCCGGCGAACAGGAAGTGCTGCGGAGCCCGCTCGTGATCGCCCTGGGGACCGGAACGCTGCTGCTGTTGTTGACGGCGGCGACAATCTGGTTTGTCCTGTCGCGCGAGGCAGCGCAACGGGAATTCGACGCCGCCACGAACCTCATGCAGAGCGGGCAGTATACGCAGGCGATTGAAGGCTTCGAACGCTTCGTCCGCGAGCGACCGGGGCACGCGCTGCTCCCCGAGGCCCGCTTGGGAATCGACAAGGCCCGCATGGAACAGTTGATCGGCGGGGGAGCTCCCGTCTGGGATGCGGGGCTGGCCGCGCTGGATGAGTTCATCACCCAGCACCGCGACTCCGAGGCGTTCCAGGACGACCAATCACCCATCCGGCGGTTCACGGTGGAAACGGCGGACCGCATCGCCGGGGGCGCGGTCGAAGCGGCGCGGGTGCAGCGCAAGCGCCCCCTGCTGGCCGTGTCGGCGCAAGCGGTCAAGCTGTTGGAATTGTTCAGTCCCCCTGACAAGCCCCCCACCGAGCGGTTGGGAGAAATCGCCCGGATCACCCAGGCCGCGGAAGCGGCCGTGCTGTTGCAGGAAACGATTGACGCCGTCGTGCAGAACCTGGACGACGCCCTGGCCCGCAACAGGCCGCTCAGTTCTCTGTCCGAGTATCGACGGCTGCTGGAACGTTATCCTGCCGCGGCAGACGACAAAACGCTGCGCGATCGGTTGAAAAAGTGTTTCCAGATGGAGCGGACGCAGACAGTTCGCGACGAAGAGCGCCGCGAAGCGCTCCGTGAGGAACGGACCCCTCCCCAGGGGGCCGGACTGATGCTGGCGCGCCGGAATCGGATCCGCTCGGACGTGAGTTCGACCGGCGACATGGTCTTCGCGCAGGCCGCCGATGCCCTGGTGGGGGTTGATGCCGCCACGGGGGAACCGTTGTGGCGCCGGGTGATCGGTCTCGATCCCCCGTTTTTCCCGGTGCGGATTGCCGCAGGCGCCCCCGCGCTGTTGTGTTTCGACGGGCGCGCGAGCGAACTGCTGCTGGTACAGCAACGCTCCGGAGATTTGATGTGGCGGCTTCCCCTCGACGATCGACCGCAGGGAACCCCGCTGGTGCAGGAAGGGCAGATTCTGGTTCCCACCGCCGGGGGCCAGCTCGTGCAGATCGACATCCAATCCGGCGCCGCCATCGGACGCCTGCGGTTTTCGCAGCCGCTGGTCGGCCCGCCCCTCGTCTCGGAATCGGGCGAGCGCTTGTATCTGGTGGGACAGGCGCACGTCCTGTACGTCCTGTCCCGTCGACCGCTGGGGTGCGAACAGGTGGTCTGGCTGGGACATGGTCCCGGCGGGATCGACGCGCCGCCGCTCGTCTTGCGGTCCTATCTGCTCCTGGCTGAAAACGACCGCGCCGGTTCGTCCCGTGTGCGCGTGTTCGACGCGACCAATGAAACGCAGCCGCCCCAGCCGATCGCTCAGCATCGGCTCGCGGGGACCGTGCATGACGCCCCGGCGGTGCGCGGCAAGCAACTGGTGATCCCTTCGACGCCCGATCGCATCTCCGCGTTCACCGTCGCGGAAACGGGAGATCGCCAGGCCCTGGCCTTCGTCGCGGACTACGAGGTGAAGACCAGCCACGGCGGCGCCACGTATGTGGCGGTCGGCCCCGACGATCAACTGTGGATGAGTGGCAGCGCGCTGCGGCGGTTTACGATCAGCCGCGACAGCCTGCTCCCCGACAAGCAGGAACTGGCGATCGGGATCGCCACGCAGCCGTTGCAGATGCTGGGGGACACGCTGTTTGTCGGCCGTCGTCCCGAATACAGTCGCGGCGTGCTGTTTGCGGGGGCCGATCGGGTCCGCATGGCGACACAGTGGCAGCTTTCGCTGGGGGGCGCCGTACTGGAGTGTACTGCCCCCGCTTCAGACGGCGCGACCGTCTGCCTCACGAGCCTGGGAGAGTTGTATCAGGTCACGGCGCAGAAATTGGCGCGCGGTGGCTTTGAGCTGCAGACGCTGGCGCAGCTTCCTCTGCCCGAAGGGGTCAAAGAGCCGCTGGCGGCGGCGCGGCTGGCGGACGGGAGAATTGCCGTCGCGTCCGCGGGTACGGAACCTCGACTCTGGATCGCAGGGAACGACAGCAATCCCCGTGAATACAAACTCCCCAAACCGCTCGAAACACATCCCGTGCTTTTGGGTCCGGGATTGCTGTTGCCCCTCCCCGGTGGACTGCGGCTGATGAGCCGCACCGCCGACCAGCCGATCGCTGAAGAGCTGCCGGCCCCCAGTTCCGATGCGGCCCCCCCCTCCTGGCGGTCGGTCGTTGCTCTGGATGAAACTCAGGCGCTGGCCCTCAACAGCGCCGGACGGTTGTCGCGGATCCAATATCGATCCGCCCGGCCGGCGCATCTCGCGGAAATCACCCACTGGCAGGCGGCCGCTCCGGTTGACCAGCCGCTGCTCTATGCGCAGGGGCGGGTGCTGGTGGCCGATGCCACCGGCAAGCTCGTGCTGCTGGAAGGGGGAACGTTTGAACCGCAGGGCGCGCGGCAGTTGCCCCAACCGGCTCGTCGCCCACCCTGGAACTGGGGTGACCAGGTGTTTGTGGAGTCCGCCGATGGACGACTGCACTGCTTTGGTCTGGCCGACGGACTCCCCGACCAATGGGAGTTGCCGCTCGACGAAGGATCGCTGGTTGATCCCCCGCTGGGACAGGGGGGACGCTTGTTCCTGGCGCTGGATGATGGGAGACTCCTGGTGGTTGACGCTGCCAGCGGCAAGGTCGAGCAGAGCCTGGATCTGGGACAGCGACTCAGTTTCGGTCCGCGGCTGTTGGGGAATCAGGTGGTCGTGGGGACGCTGGATGGGAGTCTGCTGTCCATCAATTCCCGGATCGAACCGGGGCGTTGAGGAGAACACCACCCATGCCGCGCGCCGCCAGATTATCCACAGCCTGTCTTGTCGCATGGGTCAGGAGCTACTTTCGACTCTCGCTGGCGACCGCCTGGTTGTGTGGCGGAGGACTTTGGCTGGCAACGGCTCTGGTGACACTGGGACAGGAAGCGAAGGAGGAGTCCGCCCCGGAGAGCGACCAGCCCCCCGCGCAGGAAACAGGCATCGACGAAGACGAAGAACTTCCCAAGCTCGATCAGATGGCTCTTCCGTCGTTTCAGCGATTGATGCGGGGACCGCCGGTCGATTGGATCGTTCTGACCAGCCAGAAAGTCCTGCAGGTGGAACCCGTCTCCCCACGACCGGGAACGTTGGAGTTCTACAAAGAAAAAATGAAACCGATCCCCCGCAAGCCCGGGATGGCCGCCGAAACCGAGAGGGAGCGGCAGGCGCGGCTGGCCTTCAGCCAGCTTCCGGTCACGCTGCTCGAAGGGGAAGAGCGGGATTTTCAAATGCCAGTGCGGTTCATCCGGTCCATCATCTATTACGAAGATCTGATGCTGCAACGAGTGGATAAACTGCTCGATGAGCGGCAAGTCCGGCAGGCGTACGAGCTGCTGGTGGCGCTGGATGAACGGCAGGCGGACTGGCCAGGCGTCGAACCGCGCCGCGACCGGCTACTCTTCAGCGAAGCCCGCGTCCAGATGGATGCCGGAAAGCCCGAACAGGCGCTGGCGCATCTGGAATCGTTGTTCGATCGCAATGCCGCCTATCCCGAACTGACGGAACAATTGGGAGTCGTTTCCGATCAGTTGATGAACGAGGCGCTCCAGCAGCGCGACGCGCGGCGGACGCGGTTTTTCCTGAAACGGCTGGGGCGACGGATCCCCGCCCACAAGGTTGTCGTCGCCTGGACCCAACGGCTGGCCCAGGGGACGCGCGACCTGCTTTCCCAGGCGCAAGAGAAGGAGCGCGCGGGGCAGATCGCCCTCGCGCTGGATCTGGCCGAAGAGGGGGCGCGGCTGTGGCCCGAGTTGCCCGAATTGTTGCCGGTCTACAATCGGCTGGCGAACCGTCGGCAGCGACTGCGAGTGGGGGTGTTGGAATTGTCGCAGGCCGCGATTCTTCCACCCGGTACGGTGGCGGGGCGCGCCGCAACCCGTCACCGGCAACTCACCACGACCCCCATGTTCCAGCCGTCGCGCGTCGACAACAAAATCGCCCGTTTTCAAACCCGCTTTTTCCAGGAATGGACGCCGACCGAACTGGGACACAGCGTGCTGTTTCGGCTCCAGCCCGCCGCCGGCTCGAGCGCCTCACAGCCGGAACTGACCGCCGCCGCGCTGCTTTCGGCGCTGGCGGATCGCCGCGATCCGGCCAGCCGCCACTACGACGCCCGCTTCGCCGCTGCCGTCGCGGGGCTGGCGGTCAAGGGACCGTGGGAGCTGGCGGTCCAGTTTCGCCAGGTTCCTCTGCGGCCGGAGGGACTGTTCACGTTTTCTCCGCCGCTGGCTGCTGGGCCGTTTGGATCGGGGGCGGGCCAGGGAATCGCCTCGGTCGCCGACGGACCGCCCACCTATCCCATGCAGCGCGTGGCGCTGGAGGACGCGCGGCAGGCAGTGTATCGCCGCACCGTGTCCGAGCCGGAAACCATCGCCGACCGCCACGTCGCCGAGGTGCTCGAGATCGGTTATCCCTCTCACGAAAAGGCGATCCAGGGGCTGTTGCGCGGCGAAGTGTCGCTGCTCCCGCAGATTCCCCTCCCGACGCTCAAAACTCTGGCCGACCGGAGCGAGTTCTTTACGCTCCCCTATGGGCTGCCGACGACGCACCTGTTGCAGTTTCATCCCCGATCGCGCGCCCTGCAATCGCGCGCACTGCGGCGCGCACTGTTGTACGCGATTGACCGGCCGCGGCTGCTCAAGGAGCTGTTCGTGAAGGAGGCGAATCCCGCGCTGGGGCGACTGACCACCGCCCCCTGGCCGACGACGATCTACGCGTACAATCGGTTCATTCTGCCCCAGGAATTCGATCCAGCGCTGGCCTATTCGCTGGCGCGAAACGCCGAGCGCGAGCTGGGAGAGAAATGTCCCCCCCTGCGCGTCTGGATTCCCGATGACTCCGAAGCGCGTGAGGCGGGGCGGGCCATCCTCGACGCCTGGTCGCGGATCGGCATCGCGACGGTCGTGGTCTCTCCGCGCGATCATCCCCAGCCCCCCGCGATGGAACCGCACGACTGGGATGTCGCCTATCGCCTGGAAACGCTGGCTGAACCGCTCCAGGAATTGTGGCCCTTCCTGGCGCTCACTTCCTCTACCGAAACGACGGCGCTGGGATACCTGCCGACCTGGTTGCGGCATGACCTTTTGGAACTCGACCGGGTCGGAGACTGGCGGAGCGCGGAGCAGATCCTGCACAAACTGCACCGCCAATTCTGGGCGGAAGTCCACTTGATTCCCCTTTGGGAAATCGACGAGCATTATGTCGTCCGCCGCAACGTGCGGAATCTTCCCGATCGTCCGCTGGCGCCGTATCAGGCGATCGAACAATGGAAAGTCGAACCGTGGTATCCCCGTGATTGACCTGTTCCGCCCGCTGGATCACTGCTCATCCTCCGGTCGTCGCCGGATGTGGCGGGTTTGCGCCGGTCTGGCGGGCTGGCTGGTCTGCGCCGGACTCGCGTGGCACGGGATGGCGGCTGAGCCAGCCCATCGGGCGTCGCCGGAGCTTCAGCCCTACCGCGTGCGCGTAGAGATCGCGCAAAACGCTCCCCCCGACTTCAGCGCCTCGTCGCGCCAGCAGTTCCTGCGCGCGCTGGCCAATGCGCTGGAACGCTCTCCCGGCTCGCTGTGGCAGGTGGTCGTGACGGCCGATCAATCGGCGCGACCGGCGGGGCTTCAGCCCCTCGAGCGGGTGCTTCCCGCCGCGCTGGCGGCCCGCGCCACGGCGGAAAATGTCGACAAACTGTATCTCCTGTCGGTCGAATCGGAGGGCGGGCGCTACCGCGTCGCCGGCCGGGAATGGGACCATTCCACCGCGCAACTGAGCCCCGTCAGGGTGCGGGAACTGGCCGAGCGCCGCGCCCTGGTGAGCGCCGCGCAGGAACTGTTGCGCGACTTGTTTCGCCCCGTGGGAACGATTGAACAGGTCAAAGGAGGACCGGTGACGCTGCGGCTGTGGGGCCGGGGATTGGTCGATCCCCAGGCCGACTGGACGCCGACGGCAGCGGGATCGCTGTTTGAAGCCTACTACCGCTATCTGAACAAGGATCGCCAGGTAGAGCGCATCCAGCAGGTTCCCTGGACTTACCTGGCGCTGGAAGAGTCGGAGGAGGGAGCGACGAGTGTGACTGTCACCAGCGGCCTGCGAACCGCATTCTCCGGCAGGAGACGACGGATCGAATCGGTCGCCCTGGGAGTCGCGCAGCCCCTCGCCGAGACGCGCCTGACCCTGATCACCCGTCCGCCGGGGAGGCGACCTTTGGCGGGAGTGGAAGTCGAAGTGTCGAGTGCGGCACATCCTCCTCGCAACGATGCGGAGACATCCACCGTTCAGCCACCGTTGCTGCGATTGGTGACTGATCGCCAGGGACAGGTGCGTCTGCCGACCGCGATCGGGGAATCCCATCAGCCCGTGTGGCTCTTCGTTCGCAGCGGGCAAAACCTGATGGCCCGCGTCCCGTTTGTTCCCGGAATCCGTGCGGACGAGACGCTGGAGTTGTCCGACGACCAGTTGCGATTGGACGTGGAGGGGCAGGTGGCGCAGTTGCAGTCGGAACTCATCGACGCGGTGGCGCGGCGCGCGGTCCTGGCCGCTCAGGCGCGGCTCCGCGCCAAAGCGCGCGACTGGCCGCGGGTGGAACAGTGCCAGCAACAGCTCGCTGCCATGCCTGCCGAGAAGTCGTTTGCCGCCGACCTCAACGCGATCCGCATCAATGGCCTGGAACGGGCGCGGGCGCAGAAGGATCGCTTGACCGAACTGCGGATCCGTAAGCTGTGCGACGAGACACAAGAGTTGATCGCCGGATATCTGGGTCCGGACAAAATGAGCGAGCTGCAGGAGGAGCTGGCGGAACTGAAAAAAATCGCCGAGGAAGATGCCGCCGCGGAGAAGGAACTCGGCGAGGGGGCTAAGAAGCCGGCAGGAGAAGCAAAGAAAAAGCGAACTGGAAGCCAACGGAAACCAGCGGCTGAGAGGAAGCAGGTCCCGGAGAAACAGCCGGCGTTTTGAGACGCGCCTGGCCAAGTGGGAGTTCGGTAAAATGAGGAGTGGCTGGGGGCACGGTGCCCTACCCCCAGCCACTCGTGGCGTCAGCCCGCCGATATCCTGTATTCCGATGCGTCATCCTCTGTCGCGACGGAACATATACGTTTTTGCGTATGCTCATTATGCCTTCGCGCTTCAGTTCTGAAATGACCTGAATAGGCTACTGCCAGAGACAAGAAATGGCATTTTAGATTACGTTTTTGTAATAATTGTTCCTCGCAGACCATTTTCGACCCGTTTTGGACCAGAAAACCGCCCCCCATCTCTCCCATGCCCCCCTTTCAAATCGTCAGCGAATTTCAACCGGCCGGCGATCAGCCGCAGGCCATCGAAGCGCTGGTCCGCGGTCTCTCCAATGGCAAGCGCGACCAGGTGCTGCTGGGGGTCACCGGCTCCGGGAAGACCTTCACGATGGCCAACGTCATCGCCCGAATGCAGCGGCCGACGCTCGTCCTGTCGCACAACAAGACGCTCGCCGCGCAGCTCTTCTCCGAGTTCCGCGAGTTCTTTCCACACAATGCCGTCGCCTACTTCGTCAGCTACTACGACTACTACCAGCCCGAGGCCTACATTCCACAGCGCGACATCTACATCGAGAAGGACTCGTCGATCAATGAAGAGATCGACCGGCTGCGGCTGGCGGCCACCAGCGCCCTGGTCAGTCGCCGCGATACGATCGTCGTCGCCACCGTGAGCTGCATTTATGGACTGGGCTCGCCCAAAGACTACCTGGAGATGATGATCCCGCTCCTGGTCGGCGAGTCGATCGACCGCGACGAACTGCTCCGGAAGTTGATCGACATTCAATACGACCGGAACGATTACGAATTCGTGCGGGGAAAGTTCCGCGTGCGGGGTGACGTCGTCGAGGTCTGGCCGGCCTACGAGGAATTCGCCTACCGCATCGAATTGTGGGGCGATGAGATCGAGAGTCTGGCAGAAATCAACCCCTTGACCGGGGCCGAAGCCCGCCGCCTGCAGGAAATCTACGTCTATCCGGCCAAGCACTTCGTCCTGCCGCAGGAACGGATCGACAGCGCCACGGATGAAATCCGCAACGAGCTCGAAGAGCGGCTGGCCTATTTCCGCCGCGAGGGGAAGCTGCTGGAAGCGCAGCGCCTGGCGGCGCGGACCCGCTTCGACATCGAGATGCTGGCGGAAGTCGGTTACTGTCCGGGGATCGAGAACTACAGCCGCCCGCTTGCCGGGCGCAAACCGGGCGAGCCCCCCTACACGCTGTTTGACTTTTTTCCCGCGGACGCCCTGATGTTCGTCGACGAGTCGCACGCCACAGTGCCGCAGGTGCGCGCCATGTTCGCCGGCGATCACAGCCGCAAGACGACCCTCGTTGAACACGGTTTCCGCCTCCCCTGCGCGCTCGACAATCGGCCGCTGAAATTCGACGAATGGCGAGCCCGCGGGTTGCAGACGGTCTTCGTATCGGCGACCCCCGCCGATTGGGAACTGGAACAGACCGGCGGCGAAATCGTCGAACAGTTGATTCGCCCCACCGGACTGATCGATCCGGTGATCCACGTCGTCCCGGCCCGAGGACAGATTCAGCACCTCATCGAGCAAATTCGCCTGCGGACCACCCGCGCGGAACGGGTGCTGGTAACGACCCTCACGAAACGCCTGGCTGAGGACTTGTCGAATTACCTGATCCAGGAAGGGATCAAATGCGCCTGGCTGCATTCCGAGCTGGACGCTTTCGAACGGGTGGAAGTGCTCCGCAAACTGCGGGAAAGCAACTTCGACTGCGTCGTGGGGGTGAACCTCTTACGAGAAGGACTGGATCTCCCCGAAGTGTCGCTGGTGGCGATCCTCGATGCCGACAAAGAGGGCTTCCTGCGCAGCGAAACCAGTCTGATCCAGACGATCGGCCGCACCGCGCGGAACGTCAACGCCGAAGTCTATCTGTACGCCGATCGAATCACCGACAGCATGCAGCGGGCGATCGACGAAACGCAGCGGCGCCGCGAAAAGCAACTGGCTTACAACACGGCCCACGGCATCACCCCGGCGACGATCAAAAAGGCAATCAAAAAGGGGATCGAGGAGGAAATCCAGGCCCGCCGCGTGGCGCAAGAGGCGGCGGGAATCGCCAGCGAGACCGAATTCGTGACGCAGGAATTCGTCAACGAATTGGAAGCCGAAATGCTGGCCGCCGCCGAGACTCAGGACTACGAACGGGCCGCCGAACTGCGCAACCGAATCATCGGCCTCAAACAGCAACTGGGGCAATCGCTGACCTCCACCGAAGCCGCCGCCGCGGCAGCCAACTACGCCCGCCAGGAAGGGAAAGGCAAACGAGGCCGCGGCAAACGCGGTTCCACCGGGCGGATCCCCAAACCGGAGCGGTGATGAGCAGGCACTCGGAAGGTGCGGCCCTGGGACGCAACCAGGCGGGAAAACGGAATCGAAGAACGGCCTTCTTCCGCAGCCAACAAGAGAAATTGAACAGCAGTACACAGCGCGGCCGATAGCCGCAACCAAAATGGGAAGATTGAACAGGAGGTTCCAAAGGACGAAGAGAAATTGGGGTGGTTGGCCCAACGATCGAATGTGAACTGCAGTTGATTGATGCCGATTCCATGCGGCCAAAGGCCGCGTCCATCTCTGCGATCTCTGCGCGCTCCTGTTCCATCTTCCTTTGCCTTGAACCGAATTCTCATGTCGCAAAGAGGAAGCAAGCCTGTCAATGTTCGGTTTCGAAGGCCGGATCTCGCAAGGGTGCCCGCTTTGATTCCGCAGGCGATTCGATCGTGACGTTTCCACAACCGATTGACACAGTTTGTGTGCCGGTCACAATGTGGTATGCTCGGTTTCAGACCAGTGGAAAACGCATGAGCACTGTGCCAATCGGGTGGGTTCAATGATCTTTCCTGGAATGGATCCCTATCTGGAATGTCGCCAACTGTGGACCGGCGTGCATCCCAAATTGATCGTCTATTTGGCCGAACAGTTGCAGCCGCTGCTGGCCCCACGCTATGTCGCGTCGATTGAAGAGCGCGTGTACGTGGAAGCGCCGGCTCGACAATTTGTTCCGGATTTGCGGATCCACAGGACCACTGTCCCCAGCGCGCTCCCCCGCGCCGCATCGACGGCTTTGTTGGACGAGCCCATCGTGGTGGAAGTTCCGGTCGAAGAATCTCGCGAGCGTTACATCGAGATCCTGGATCGCCAAAGCGATCTGCGGATTGTCACGGTGATCGAAATTGTCAGTCCCTCCAACAAGCATTCCGGAGCGGCGCGGAAATCGTACCTGCAAAAACAATCCGAGATACTCTCCAGCGACTCGCATCTGGTCGAAATCGACCTGTTGCGAACGGGCCAACACGTGTTGGCGGTTCCGGAATGGCGGGCTCGCCAGGAAGGGGTCTACGACTATCTCGTCTCAGTCAATCGGGCCCATGAGTCGCGAACGTTTTACGAACTGTACCTGCGATCGGTCCGGGAGCCGTTGCCAAGTGTCCGCATCGCGCTGTCAGAGGGTGACCCCGACGTGCTTCTCGATCTGCAAGCGGCCTTTCGCCGCGCCTGGGAATCGGGGGGGTACGCCTTGCGCATCGATTACCGCGTCCCCTGTATTCCACCCCTGTCACTCGAGGATCAGGCGTGGGCCAACGCGCTGATCGCCGCGGCGACTGCTGACGACGCTCCCAGAACCGCGGCAGGAAGTAGCGAGCCGGTCGACTAGGAAATGCTGATGTTCCAGAGCGGTCTCCGGATCATTCTTCAGGAAGGGCTGTGTCCTGCGTAGGCGGTTGCTCCAGCAGGTGCCGCGCCAGGAACTCGCTTCGACGACGGCGGCCGTAGGAAGTCTCCGCCGCTCCGTGTCCGGCCCCTGGGATGATCACCAGATCGAAATCTTTGTCGGCCCGAACCAGTGCGTCGACCACTTGCATCGTCGATGCCGGATCGACGTTGCGGTCGAGTTCCCCCACCACCAGCATCAGTTTTCCTTGCAGCCGATGGGCCTGCGTCACGTTCGACTGCTCCGCGTAATGCGGCCCAACCGGCCAGCCCATCCACTGTTCATTCCACCAGATCTTGTCCATCCGATTGTCGTGACAGCCGCAGTCGGCGACCGCCACCTGATAAAAATCTCCATGTGCCAACAGCGCGCGGAGCGCATTTTGTCCGCCGGCCGATCCGCCATAAATGCCGACGCGCCCCAGGTCCATTTCCGGACGCCCGGCAGCGGCCGCGCGGATCCACGCGATCCGATCGGGAAAACCGGCGTCCGCCAGGTTTTTCCAGCAAACGTCGTGAAACGCCTTCGAACGGTGGCTGGTCCCCATGCCATCGATCTGCACGATGATGACCCCCCGGTCGGCAAGTTCTTCCAGACCATAGGCGGCACGAAACGACTTGGGCACATGCGCCGCATGCGGACCGGAATAGATGTTTTCGATCACCGGGTACTTCTTCCGCGGGTCAAAATTCCGCGGGCGATGAATCAGCCCGTGGATCGGGGTCTGGCCGTCGCGCCCCGGCGCGACGAACCGCTCCGGCAATGGGCGATCGGACGCCAATCGCTCGCTGGCATCCGCAGTTTCCAGCGGACAGACCAGCCCGCCATCGACTGCGCGCCGCAACTCGATCACCGGGGGCAAGTCGGCCCGTGACCAGGTGTCGATCAGGAACCGGCGATCGGGGGACCATTCCACCTGGTGCGTGCCATCTCCCTCGGTCAGGAGAACCAATCCGGAACCGTCGAATCCGATTCGCGCCCAGTGCTCATGATAGGGATCCTGATCCGGGCGGATCCCGCCGGCCCGAAACCACACGACGCGCTGCTGGGGATCGACGTGGTCGACGCCGCGCACTACCCACTCTCCGCGGGTGATCTGGTTTTTGACCCGCCCCGTTTCGGCGTCGTAAAGGTACAAGTGATTCCATCCGTCGCGCTCTGACATCCACAGGATTTCGCGCGAGTCGTCGAGGTAGGCGACAAAGAGCTTCCCCGAATAGTCGATGAACGTGGGACTGCGCTCGTCGATCAGCACGGTGGCCGCTCCTTGAACAGCCTTGAGCCCGACGATCCTAAGCGTCTGGTGTCCCCGCTCGTTGTAGACGAATGTCACCCTGGTTGAATCGTCGCGCCAGCGGACGCCGTCAATGTTCCAGGGGTTGGCGAAGAGCGCGTCGTCGATCGGCAAGGCCTTTCCGGCGGAGACATCAAACAGGCGGGGCTGTCGCAATGGCAGCTCGTCTCCCGCCCGAAAATAGGGATAGGTGTGCAACCGGGGGAGCAATCCCTCTCGCGGCGACGACTCCAGGAGCTTTGCCCGCCGCTCGGAAACAACTCGGGTGCGGATCGCCAGCAGCCGCGTCGCATCCGGCGACCAGTAAACCTCCGGAAGCGAGGGAGGGGGATCGGGCGTGTCGAAGGCCATCTCGACGGCGCGGGAGCGCACCGCATCCCGCCGGTAGGTTTCGGCGGCCGAACCATCGCCGCTCAGTCGCCGCTCTTCACCCGACGACACCTCTCGGACAAACAGATTCTCGTCGCGCACGAACGCTTGGAAACGCCCATCCGGGGATGGAACCTCAGTAGAGTCAACCGCCGCGGGGCCGCCATCCTGTGCCGGGTCGGGCGGAGGCCGCTTGCCGTCAATCACTGCCAGGCCCGAACGATCCTGCGCTTCCACGCAAGCGACGGGAACGTCTCGCTCATCGACCACCAGCCAGCGATGACCGGCATAGGAGTGCAGAACCCGCTCCGCGCCCGGTTCGAGGCGACCATAGGATCGTCGCCCCCCTCCCGGTTCCAGCCACAAGAGTTCGACAGTCCCCTCCAGTTGATTGACAAACGTGATCTCGGTGTCGCGTCCCGTCCGGCGGGTCGGGCGGGATTTCAGATCCGTCGGCAGCGATTCGGGCACGGGAGCGGGGACCGATTCCAGAGTCTCCTTCTGCAGGTCGTACCGCCACGCATGCTTCCGTGAGGTCAGGACCACCGCCGCCCGATCGCTGGAGAATTCCAGCAACTCCACCGGCAGCCGATCTTCGAACGTCTCCACTCCCAGCGCCTGGGAAAGCGCCGCCGCGACTTGGGCATGATCGAACGCGGGCCGCCGAGTTCCCGCGGCGGCATCGACGACAATGAATTCCTGCCGGGACTGGGGCAGATCGTTGCGATACCAGAATCGGGCGTTGTCGCCAAACCAGTGCGGCTCAATCCGGGACTTGTAGATTCGCGGGGGATCAGCCGCGGCGATCGGTCGCAGCGCGATCCCTCCCAGCCAGGCCATGAACAGCAGGGGGATCGTGGCGCAGGATCGATTGAACCACCGGGATGTGTAGTGAATCATGGTTTCGCTCCAGACGGAGTCATGAGGTTCAAAAGTGGGGGGGGCGTTCCGCGACCAAGTCGCGCGGCTCATCGGTGTCCCCTTGCCGCGACACGCGATCGTCGAGCCGGGCGATCAGTCGCTTCAAGGAGTCCAGTTGTTTCTGCTGGTCGAGCATCACACCGTGCAGCGACTCCAGGTCGCGCTGCAGATGCATCACGAGAGATTCCAGTTCGACCACGCGGTCTGCCAGCGGGGGTTGGTCCATCATAATGGATATCGATTCTGAAAAGCGGTATGGAAAGAGGTCAACGATGCGTCCGGTTTCGGGCCGCTCATGGTCGCCCAGACCGGGAGGTTAGGGTGACTTGCAGGCTTTGATGCAGACCATTGGCACCGCCACCGCCAATTCGCCGCAACGGGCGGCAACGGCGTTGAGATTTTCCTCAAGCGCTCGAAACGTGGTTTCAACCAAGGCGTCAGGGACAATCGATTTCCAACCGGGGACGAATGCCAAACGGATGAAGTGATGCCGGAGCAGGGCCGATCCGTCAGCAAACCGCATCCTGTAGGAGCCCGTTGTCGCTCCCAAGTTCTCAAATCCGGCGCGATTCAGCAACTCGTTGATGGACTCTACGGTGCCGCGGCGCTGGATGTGGAGGTCGAGCGCCGATAACCGATCGTTCAGACCAACTTCGACAAGCGTCTGGCGAAAGATGTCGTAGAACTCGCGCATGTGCCCGACGACGTTGGTCGTCAGCAACAACCTTGCTCCGGGCTTTGCCGCGCGAAAGCACACGCCGAGAACGGCTGCCGGGTTTTCGAAATTGTTCAGCCCCAGATTCGACACGATCAAGTCGATCGACGCCTCGGGAAGATCAAGGGTTGCCGCGTCCTCTTCGATGACGCGCACGTTGCCGATTCCGCGATACGCGAGCTGTCGACGCAATCGAGTCGCCGCGGCCTTCCAGGGATCCACGGCGATGATTTGCGCATCGGCGCCACACCGGAATGCCAGTTCCATCGTCAGAAACCCTGTCCCGGCTCCGAGATCAAGCACCGTCATTCCCCGTCGTAGTGGCGCCTGGTCGAGGAGCAGAATCCCGAACGGCGCCGACCAGAGCGGCAACTCGTCATACAGGTCGCCCAAATCGGGATGCCCCAGATCGATGTCATCCAGATAACTCATGAACTCCTCACGCTCTCTCTGCAACGATTCCATACTAAGCCCCTGCCGCTGGGAAAAGCGCGGACAGTTCCATCATCGGTCCTGTTTCCGATGATCGCAATGGGGGGTCAACGATGCGTCCGGTTCAGTCGCCGCGCGGCGTCCCAGAACGACTCGTCCATTTGTGGACAAAACGCCTCCAGCAGTCGACGCATCTGGTCGGCCTTTTCACCGATGAGCGGGTCCGTGGCGGCACGCACTTCGACGGCGCGTGCATCGACCACCAAATTGGCGTACATCTCCGCCTTGTCCTCTTCGACGCCAATCGTCGAGTATTTGTTCAGAAAACCCGGAACGCTGTCGTCCGGCAGCGATTGGCTGGAATCGTCCTGTACAGTTTCCCCCCCGCGGCCGTACCTGGTTCCTTCCGGCAGCAGCGATTCCCAGCGGGGATCGGAATACAGAGAGCCATCGTCACGAAGGTCAATGATGTGAAAGAACTCGTGGTGGATCACCTTGCGCTCATAGTCAGCACTGTGACCGCCGCGGTGGACGTCGAAATACAGATCGTCATGTTCGAAATCGGGGATGGCTGTCCGGTGTTGACCTGCAAACGCCAGATTGGTGCAGAGGACCAGCCGCTTGAGACCCGTTTTCTGGATCAACTCGACCGGATACAAATTCCATTCCTCCCGCAGGATTTCGCCAAACCGGGCCAATTCCTCAGGCGAAGCCCGCTCGCCGGTGATCTGTCCATGCGCCGTCTGGACAGGAAACCGGGGCGTCCTGGCGACCAGTTCCAGCGAGTATTTGTCGGCCAATCCGGCAAGATTCCGTTCCAGTGTCGAGAAGGGGTCGTTTCCGGAACGGCCCGCAAATTGACCAAGCGCCACGACGAGCGCCACGAGCAAAAAGGCGGCGACGGGAGGGGGGGTGCGTGAACCAGGAGCCGACGGATTCATGTACATTCCTGAATACGGGGATTGTCAGTATACTCGACGGACGATCCCCCCCGACAACGAGGTGCGAAAATGCTGCTTGCGTTATGGCGTCGAACGCTGGTCCATTGGCGTGGCCGTTCTCTCCGACGGCGAGGCACTCGGGTCCGGATGCCTTTGGCACGGGGCGTGTCGCGCCCCCTCCGCGCGGCGGACGTTCTCGAAGAACGGACGCTCCTCACCACGATCACGGTCACGACCAGCCTGGAACATGAGGAGGGAAAAACTTCGCTGCGCGAGGCAATCAACACCGCCAATCAAGATCCCGACCTGGACACGATTCGATTTTCCCAAGACCTGGCGGGGCAGACGGTCCACTTGACGCAAGGTCAGCTCAACATCACGGCGACGCTGGAGATCAATGGCCTGGGAGCCAGAAACACCACGATCACCGCCGATGGCCAATCGCGCGTGTTCACGGTCCAGGCCGGTTCCGGGGACGTGACGTTGTCCGGCATGACGATCACCGGAGGCAGGACGACCGCCGACAACGAGAAAGGGGCGGGGATTCAGTTCTTGTCCGGGGGAACGCTCACGGTCATCGAAAGTGTGATTTCCAGTAATCAGACCGGGGGGTTCGAAGCGCGCGGTGCGGGGATCTACACGTTCACCGGGGCCGTGATCATCCGGTCCAGTCTCATCTCGGGGAACCAGACCACCGGTTCGGGGGGGGACGGCGCCGGGATCTTTTCTCAGAATGGTCCGGTCACGCTGGAAAACAGCACGATGACCCTCAATGGCACCGCGGGCTATCATGCGGATGGCGCCGCGATCTATACCGACGGCGTCGATGGCGCCGTCACACTCACCAGCAGCACTGTGTCGGCGAATATCAACAACGGGCCGGGTGCGATGGGGGCCGCCGTCTCGGTGGTTCGCGGCAGCGTCAATTTGTCGAACAGTATCATTTCAGGGAACACGATTTCCGCCGGAAATTCTCCCGATCTGTTTTTCGGCAAGAACTCGGATTCCGCGACGTTCCAGTCCCGGTTCAGTCTGATTGGGGTCAACGCCGGTACGCCATTGAATCCCACCCCTCCCGGAACTCCCGATGCCAATGGCAACCTGGTGGGATCATTCGTCAGTCCGCTCGATGCGCAACTGACCACCCTGGCTGAAAACGGCGGATTGATTCCGACGATGGCGCTGCTCGACAACAGCCCTGCAATCAATGCCGGAGAGATGACGACCGCGTTCCCCTTCGATCAGCGCGGCCCCACCTATGAACGGCTGGTCTCCGGACGATTGGACATGGGGGCCTTCGAGAGGCAATCGCTGTGGCAACTCAATCGCCGAACCGGACTGGCCGGTTTCTACTACGACGATGCGGGGCATGTCGCCCAGGTGCTGCAAAACGGGAGCGACCTGACGCTGGTGAACGGGTTGGGCGGCCGATCCCCTGGAGTCCTCACCAATGAAGCCCGCATCGACGCCCCCGATTTCAACCTGACAGGGGTCTTCCACCACGATTTGGGGAGGATCGACTTTTCGGACGGCAGCGCCTGGGTCAAAGTCCGCCAGGTCGCCGGAGAGTGGCTGACCGGCATCGGCAAGGTCGCCGGCATCCGGCAAGTGGGGACCGCATTGACGTTCACTGGAGGAACAGGTTCCAAATCGAGCGGATCGTTCCTCAGCGCCACCAAACTGGTCGCCGCCGATTGGGGAAATATCGAGGGGACGCTCACCAACAACGGCCAGCGGATCAGTTGGAGCAACGGAACTTTCTGGAACCTGATTCCGGATTTTGGGGGGAACTGGATTAATCTGTCGGGCCGCCCGACGCGCATTGAACAACAAGGAACACAGTTGCTGTTCGTCAACGCCTCGGGCGGAACGTCGCTGGGAAGGTACGCCAATGTCAATCAGGTCGACGCGGGAGACGCCTGGGGCCATTTGAGCGGCACGATCGTCGGTCAGTCGATTCAATGGGCCAATGGAACCACCTGGTCCCTGGCCAATGTCAACGGCGACCGGCCAGACCTCGGCGGGCTCTGGCAGGGAACGACCGGCGACAATGTCCGCGTCTTGCAGGCGGACGAGGCGTTGACGTTCGTCAACGCCAGCGGGCAGACCTCTCCAGGAAAATTCCTCAGTTCCACTGAGGTTCTCGCCACCGGCTGGAACCAGCAAGGCCTGCTGGTGGGAAATCAAATCCAATGGGCCAATTCCACCACCTGGACCCGCTATCCAGATCTGGCCGGCGCGTACATTGATGACGCGGCCCACGAGACCGGCATCAATCAATTGGAGCGGACGCTGACGATCACCGATGCCATGGGAACTGTCACGCAGGGGAACCTGATTGACCCGACGCACATCGAAGTCGGCGGCAACCCCCCGCGCACGGCGATCATCCAGGACCGCCTGATCACCTGGAACGATGGTTCCACCTGGACCGGACTTCCCACCCTCTCGGGAAACTGGACGGTGACCAGTTCGTCGGCTCCCGCCTACACCGAACAAGCGGGACTGTCGCTCCTGTTTCTGACGGAACTTGGAATAGTTCTGACCGGCCATTTTGTAAGCCCGACCGAAGCCGAAGTGACCCAGGTCGGCCTCCCGAACACGCCCACGATCAACGTCGGAGTGGTTGACGCGCGGACGCTCCACTTTCCTGGCGGCGTGGAATGGAAGAAGTTCCCGCCGACGCTCCTCGACGACGTGTTTGCCGATCCCAATGCGTGGCCCTATTTGTAGCGCTGGGATCTGTAGCGCCGTGCGCCGTCAGCTCGCATAGACCTCGGCCGGGATATGCATCGCGCGGACTTTCACTGCAATGGCGCCAAGCTCCGTCTCGGTGAGCGGCGCCACGAAACTCTCCGCCGGAGGACGCGAGACGGTGTAAATCTGCACGAGCTTGAGTCGGCCGCCGGCGCTCACGATGTCGCGCAGCCGGGAGCAAAAGGCATCGATCTCGGCCTCCGTCGGCGGCGACCCGTCGATCCGCATGAACAGGCTTTGGATCACCAGGGGCCGGACCATCGCAGCGGCAGTGATGTTGTCAAGAATCTGCCGAAACGGGATTTTGGTCCGCTCGACCAGTTGAAAGTACGCGTCCGTTCCCGCTTCGAGTTTGGCCCACACTTCGCCGTTGTTCGCGTCCAACAGCGCCAGTCCCCGCTCCACTGCCGGTCGGTGGAACATGCTGGCGTTGGTGATCAGCACGAGCTTGACGTCGGCCAGACCGTGTCGCAGTTTCAAACCGGCGACCGCGGCGACGATTTCGTCGAAATTCTTGAAGGTGGTCGGTTCGCCATCGCCGGAAAAGGCAATGTCGTTCAGTCGCCGTCGCTCCGCAGGGACAGCGCGGAACGGCTCGTCTTCGTAAAGCGCCCCCGACGTCGCCAGTTCCAGCATGTGGTCCAGTTCCTCGAGCAACCGGTGGGTTTCGACGAACTGCGTCTCCGACTCGCTCCGGCGATCAACCTGACAATAAATGCAATCGAAGTTGCAGACCTTGTCGGGGTTCAGGTTGATTCCAATGGAAATCCCCAGACTGCGGCGCGAGAGAACCGGGTACACGAACTTGTTGTCGTGATAACTGCGCGGATGCCGGGTGTGGAGGAGTTGCCAGGAGTTGGACACGGGCGGGGGGTTGGGGGCGGGGGACGGGATTGCACAGATGGGATTTCACATCTCAAATCGGCTGGCACGTGCGGGAGCAGTGGATCCGTGCCTGCGGTTCGGGGGTCATGCCGAGTGTGCCTGGCAGGTCTGCACCTGCGGATTCCTCATAAGAAACTTACCCTGCGGACCTGTTCAGAACAAGGTGCCGCAAAACGATCGGGGATTGCGGTCTTTGCCCCCCTGCACCGCAATCCAGCAGAATCTTGTTTTGGCGAGAAGATTTTGCAGCCGCGACAGAATTCCGTTTTCCGGGAAGCACACGTGAAAGGGCAGGACGATGGAGGCAGGCTGATTTGGGCAGAACGAGAGGAACATGCCGCGTGACACAAACAATTCCTCCACATCATCCTGCCCCCATCGTCCTGCCAAATCCAACCCAAAATCGCATTTTGAGATGCCCCGTCGAGCGGTGAATCCTTTTCCTGACCCGTTTCGCTTGCTTTCCCAAAACAAAAAAGGATGGAACCACGAAACACACGAAAGGAAACCGACTGCCAAGGTCTGATGAGATGACCAAGGCCCGCTATTCTCCGCGTCTCCGCGGCTCCGCGTGAGCAATTGAAGTCGCACTCCGTGGCAAATGGCGAAGTCGTTTTGTGGTTCGATGATGCGTTGGAACAAACAGGACTCACGCGGAGCCGCGGAGAGCGAAACGGCCTCTGGCCGCGTGGAATTGGCTTCTTCTATTTGCAGTTGACAATCGATCACTGTGCCGACCATCACCCCTACTTCTCTGCGACCTCTGCGCCCTCCTGTTCCATTGTCTTTCGCGCTGAAAGTTGACAGGACTTGCCTCCTGAAAATTTGCGCAAACCGACAAACTTTGAATCGTTAGTAGCACGAAATACACCAAAGGAAACCGACTGACAGGGGCCTGATGGGCTGACCAAGGCCCGTTCCTCTCCGCGTCTCCGTTGAGCAATTGATTTCGCACTCCGTGGCGAATGGAGAAATCGTTCTGTGGGTCGATGATGCGTTGGAACAAGCAGGACTCACGCGGAGCCGCGGAGATCGCGGAGAGGGAAGTGGCACTTGACCGGATGGAGTCGAGACAATCCCCGTCGGTAGCGATCGCGGATTATTTGGCGGACCACGGCCGGTTGATCTCTGCTTCCTCTGCGCCCTCCTGTTGAATCCATTCCTTTGGTTGCGGCCCCAAGCCGCGCTGCGGTACTATCGATTGCCGTGGACGTTGAATTTCCCCAGGTTGCTGTTCCTTTCGCCCAAATCCTTGGGAGTCTGCGATGATCGGTCGCCAAAATTCCCGCTGGACGCTTCGGCTGTCGCTGGTTTTGCTGCTGGTTGGGGCGGGGTGGGCCGAGCCATGCGCGGCACAGACGGTCGCCCGCTGCGGCAAAGGGTGGCTGGAACTGATCGATGGCTATCCCGTGTTGCACCTCAAAGGTTCCCACTACGAAATGGGCTATCAGCAGGGGGCGCTCCTCCGGGAATCGGTCCGCAAGA
>JBJXGA010000036.1:0-3393 GCA_046152955.1 Planctomycetales bacterium
CCCAGTCCGTCGAGGTGTTCGATGACCGTCACTTTGTGCGGCAGCGAGCAATTGAACCCCCGAAAGCCGAGTGCCTTGGCGCCCCGGACGGCAGCCCCCAGGTCGGCTGGCGCCACCTCCATATTGATGTAACGCCAGTGTAGCCCATGATGGGCGAAGGCCGCCTCAATCATCGCTACGGTCGGGTTTCCCACCGCCCCCTGCGACATCGAACCGACGAGCTCATGCAGAAAACTGGGGGGCGTATTCATGCGGATTCAATTTCCCTTAGACGTTCGAGTCGAAACGGGCTGGTTGGCACTCAAGAACGACAAGCGGCCCGGACAACTTCTCCCTTCCAATCGCTTGGATCGCCATGTGCCGCAGTGAAGCGCCGGATTACTGGGCCTCCAATTCCGGGTCGTTCTCAGCGTCCGCCTGGCGGTAGAGGCTGGTGGGAATCAGAATCTGCGGCGGGAGCGTCTCGCCTTTGGAATGGCGAATGATCGCCTCGACGATTTGCACCCCCATCCGATCGGGAAACTGGATCGGATCGGCAAAGATCTTGCCGTCTTTGATCGCCTGCTTTCCCTCGGGCTGTCCGTCAAATCCAACGATCGAAACCTGCTGTGCTTTGCCCGCTTTTTCCAAAGCGCCGCGGGCTCCCAGCGCTGCCGGGTCGTTGATCGCAAAAATCCCGCGCAGATCGGGATGCGCCTGAAGCGCATCTTCAGTGGCCTTAAGTCCCAAATCCTTGGCGCCGCCACTCTCCAGTTCTGTCACCAGATCGATTGCCGGTTTGCCGCTGGCGTTGTGCTCGTCAATCACTTCACGAAAGCCCCGCACGCGGAGCAGGCACGATTCGGCCTGCTTGAAATGCAGGATCGCGACTTTGCCTCCCGCCTCCCCCAGCGCTTCGATCATGGCCCGCGCCGCCTCTTTACCTCCCCCCAGATTGTCTGTCGCGATTTGTGTCACGATCTTGACCCCCGGTTCGTTGCAGGGGATATCGACTGTAAAGACGGGGATTCCCGCGGCATTCGCTTCCTGAATGACCGGGATGATCGATTTCGATTCACACGGGCTCAGCACAATGGCGCTGACTTTTTTGACGATGAAGTCCTTGATTTGATTCCCCTGCTTCGCCACATCCTTGTCGGCGCTGACGAGGATCGTTTCGTATCCGTTTTTCTTCCCTTCGGCCTTGATGTTGTCGCCGATGACCGTGAAAAACGGATTGTCGAGAGTCAACAGCGAGACGCCGATCGTTCCTTTGGAGGTGCTGGCCGCGGATGGCACTTCCGCCCCAGTCCGAGTCGTGTCAGCCGTCGGACTGCAACCGGTCGCCAAAACGACGAAACTGATGCTGAGAAAGCCAAGTGTGCGGTGCATGTGGCGCATGGCGAAGTGTAGGGGGTTCACAGAGAGCGGGAAACAGGCCCAACGGCCGAGAAACGCATTGTAGCCCGCGCACTTCATCTGCGAAAGCGCGGGGTGCCACCCCCTGAAAAGGGCGTGGCGAACGCCTCCGAGCGCCACGAATGGCAGCGCTACGGCAACTTCCCCGTCTTGAGAAACTCATGCCGGACCGGCGTCTTGACCCGCTGACCATCGGTGGAGACGAACGTGACTTCCCCTGGAGCAAATTCCAGAGTCCGGACCATTTCGAATCCGGCGGGAATCTTCACGACCCCCTGAATGTAACGCACCACCGTCGGCTGGTCGGCCCGCAATTCGATCGCCGTGGGAACGCCGACTTTCGTCAGCACGTTGTCGCGTGTCGAATCGGCCAGTCCGTCAGCGAAATGGCTGGTCACGTCTTCCAGTCCCAGGCAGTTGTTGCGGCCGTTCCAGGGATGCGCGTGCCGTCCATGATTCTCCATCCAGAACACCGTCGTCCGCAGCACGTCGGGATCTTTCAGTGAGAACCAAAGATACCCCGCTTTGGCAAATGTCGCTGTGGTCCAGGCTGGTCCCTTCGTCTTTTCCCACGGTTCGTTGACGATTTGGATCAGATCGGCAAACCCGTAGCGTCCGGGGAGTCGCGTCAGATCGGCATCGGGAGCATCCTTCCAACCGACCGGAACTTTCGACAGCGAACTCCAGCGGGCGCCGGGGAGCAGCGCCTGATACTCTCCTTTTTTCGGATCGCTGAACTGGCCGGGACAGGTCATGCCGAAACGGATGGCGCTGGTGGCGATCCGCACCCCCCCCTCCTCTTCGGGCATCGCCAGCGTGGCATGGTGTCCCAGCGGCGCGCGCCCGGCGAAGCCCTCAATCGTGTGCCGCGAGTAGACGACATTCTCCCCTTCGACCAGCGACAGCTCTTTGGTGACCTTCCCCCGGCGGACCGTCGTCTCCAGTCCCAGCGTCAGGGTGGATACCTTCCCAACCGTCTGGAAGCCGAGCAACCTCCAGGGCGATCCAGCGGTCTCGCCGTGAGGCGGATGCTTCTCTCCCGCCACGGCGTCGGAGTTTCCACCAAAGGGGATGCAAAAAAAGTCCCCTCGCAAGGGAACCATGACCGGAGCGGGAATCTCCCGCGGATGTTCATCCTGCCAGGGACTGATGTAATACGGTTGAATCCCGTCCCCCTCGTTCCGGAAAAAAGTGACTGGCGCCATGTGCCCCCCCAGCCGCGTCACTGCCAGATCGACCTGAGCCGACCGGAGATGGAAGCTGGGCTGGGAATGAACCGACGGCAACTCGTCGGCTCCGGCGGCAGCCGCCAGCAGAGAGATCGAGACCAAGGACAATCCCAGGGCGGTAACAAGATAGCGCATGTTTAAATCAATCCCGGAATGGGCTGGTCAAAGTAAACCTGGTGCGGCCGATCCACTTCATCGTGCCACACGGCGGTGTCGGGGATTCCCAACGCATGGTAAATCGTGGCCGCCATGTTCTCTGGCTTTTGTGGCAAAGCCGCGGGATATGCGCCCAACACGTCCGAAGTCCCAATGAACGTCCCGCCGGCGATTCCACCACCGGCAAAGAACACGCTCTGGACCGCCCCCCAATGGTCGCGCCCCGCATCCGGATACGATTCCGTCAGCGTCGAGAGCTTGGGGGTCCGGCCGAATTCGCTGGCGATGACGATCAGCGTACTCTCCAGCAGCCCCCCCGCTTGCAGGTCGTCCAACAGCGCGGACAACGCCCGATCGGTGGGCGGAAAGAGCTTATTCTTCAATCGGTGAAAGATATCTCCATGCGTATCCCAGGTTTCATTGCTCCCCAGATTGACCTGGATCAGGTTGACCCCGGCTTCCACCAGGCGACCCGCCATCAGGAGCGACCAGCCGAAGCTATTGCGACCGTAACGCTCCTGCGTTCGTACATCGGCGTTGGTGACGTCGAACGCACGCCGGACGCCGCTGGCGGAGAGGAGCGAGATCGCCGACTGCCGATGTTCGTCAT
>JBJXGA010000038.1:0-5738 GCA_046152955.1 Planctomycetales bacterium
ACTCTGATCCGCCGCGCCACGTTGGACCTGCTGGGACTCCCTCCCACCCCGGAAGAGGTGGCAGACTTTGAAGCCGATCCCGAGCCGACGCCGCGCGCCTTCGCACGGGTCGTGGACCGCCTGTTGGAGTCACCGCATTATGGCGAACGGTGGGGCCGCTATTGGCTCGATGTGGCGCGGTATGCCGACAACAAGGGGTATGTGTTTTTCGAGGAGCAAAGCTATCCCTGGGCGCATGCCTATCGGGATTGGGTGATTGGGGCGCTCAACGACGATCTCCCGATGGACCAGTTCATCCTCCAGCAGCTTGCCGCCGATCAGTTGCCGTCGCCGCAGCTTCCGGCGCTCGGTTTCCTGACGATTGGCGGACATTTCATGAACAATGTCCACGACATCTTCGACGACCGGATCGATGCTGTGACCCGCGGATTACTGGGGTTGACCGTCACCTGCGCCCGCTGCCACGACCACAAGTACGATCCGATCCCTCAGGCGGACTACTACGGACTGTATGGAGTGTTTCGCAGCACCAGCGAGCCGCTGGTCCCTCCCCGGTTCCAACCGGTTCCTGATACGGAGCTCTTCGAGTATTACGAACTGGGACTGGCGGAGCGCCAAACAGCACTCGAAAAATTCCTGGACGGCAAGCACACTGAATTGGTCACCGGGGCGCGGACGCGGGTCGCCGAATACCTGCTGGCGGCGCATGCCGCGCGCGATCAGCCGACCACCGAAGAGTTCATGCTGCTGATCCCCAAAGGAGATTTGCACCCCTCCGTCGTCCAGCGGTACTGGCTGCATTTGCAGCGGACGCGGCGGCAGCACGATCCGGTGTGGGGGGTCTGGCACGCCCTGGCGGCGATTCCCGAGGCCGATTTCGACTCCCGAGCGCCGGCGGTGTGTACCCAGCTCGCAGCGCAGACCGACCCGGACCGTCCCCTCAACCCACTGGTCGTCGAAGCAGTCTGCCAGTCCCCTCCAAGTTCACTGAAGGATGTCGCCCAGCGCTATTCCGATTTGCTCCTGCGGATCGACCGGCAGATGACTGAGAAGTCCCATCGGCCCACCGATCCCGCAGGTGCCACGGAGCAACTCCACCAATTCTTCCACGCCCCGGACGCTCCCGCCAACGTCCCCAGGGTCGCCGGCTGGGGGGTGCTGACGCTGCTTCCCGACCGAGAAGCGCAAGCAGAATATCAGAAACTGCTCAAGGTTCTTGAGCAGTGGATGATTCATGGGCCGCACGCCCCGGTCCGCGCGATGGTTCTGGTGGATGAGCCGGTTCCCTACGAATCGCGCGTGTTTCTGCGCGGCAATCCCAATCGCCCTGGTGACCTGGCCCCCAGGAAGTTCCTGTCGGTGCTGGACCCAGGAAGCGCGCCGTTCACGCAGGGGAGCGGTCGCCTGGAATTGGCCCAGGCGATCGTCGATCCGCGCAATCCTCTCACGGCCCGCGTCTTCGTCAATCGCGTCTGGCGACATCACTTTGGCGCAGGGCTGGTCAAAACTCCCTCGGACTTCGGCGTGCGGAGCGAGCCTCCGTCCCATCCGGAACTGCTGGACCTTCTGACGGGGGGCTTCATTGCCGATCGCTGGTCTTTGAAGAACCTGCATCGCCGGATCATGCTCTCGGCGGTCTATCAACAATCGTCCGTGCTTCCCGGGGAAGGAACGGAACCAGGGACCGACGGCCAGCGGCTCGATCCGGAAAATCGCCTGTTGTGGCAATTCCCGCGACGGCGGCTCGATTTCGAGGCGCTCCGCGATTCTCTGTTGGCGGTGGCGGGGACGCTGGACCGGGCGTTGGGGGGACCGCCAGCGAGTCTGCTCGCCGGGTCCAACCGCCGGAGTGTGTATGGATTCATCGACCGACTGGCGTTGCCTGGGCTGCTGCGGACGTTTGATTTTCCCAGTCCCGATGCGACCAGTCCTCAGCGCGATGAGACGACGGTAGCGCCCCAGGCGCTGTTTTTGATGAACGGCCCTCTCGCACAGGCCTGCGCCAGCCAACTGCTGTTGCGTCCGGAGATCGCCGGGGAGACGCAGTTCGTCCGCCGCGTCGAGCGTCTGTACCGCTTGCTGTTTGCACGCTCCGCCACACCGGAGGAGTGGCGACTGGCGGCGGAATTCATCGGCCAGCCCACCGATGGAACGGCTGAATCGCTCCGGGCGCTCACCGTCACCCCTGATTCCGCCCCCGCCTGGAAGCGCTACGCGCAGGCGCTCCTCTTGACCAACGAGTTCGCGTTCGTCGATTGACCGACCGCATTCCGCCCCTGACAAAACCTGGATCGGGATCAGGCTCCCTTCGCCGCGCCGCGGCTCAGGACTGCATCTTCCGGCAGATGGCATCCGCCATCTGCGAAGTGCCGACGGCGGTCGGGTCGGTGCGGTTGGGCTTCATGTCGTAGGTGACATCCTTCCCCTCGGCAATGACGGCAGCGACGGCCCGTTCGAGCTTCTCGGCCGCGGCCTTTTCTCCCAGGTGTTCGAGCATCAGTTTGCCGGAGAGAATCAGCGCGGTCGGGTTGACTTTGTTCTGGCCTTTGTATTTCGGGGCGCTGCCGTGGGTCGCCTCGAAGATCGCTCCTTCGGTGCCGATGTTGGCGCCGGGAGCCACCCCCAGCCCGCCGACCAGCCCCGCGCACAGGTCGCTCAGGATGTCCCCATAGAGATTGGGAAGGACGATTACGTCATACAGCTCGGGCTTCTGCACGAGCTGCATGCACATGTTGTCGATCAACCGCTCGGTGTACTCGATCTTGCCCCCCGTCGAGACCGCCTTGCCCGCCAACTGTGCGTCGGCGACGACCCCTTCTTCGAGCGAAGGATCCTCGAATTTGGCACCGTAGGCCTTCGCCACGGCGCGGCTCTCTTTGTACCACAAGCCATCCGTGAACTTCATGATGTTCGCCTTGCAGACTGAGCTCACGCTCCGGCGGCCGTTCTTCACCGCATAGTCAAAGGCGTGGTTGACGATGTTACGCGTCCCCTCGAATGACATCGGCTTGATGCTCACGCCGGTCGTATCGAGTCCCGTGGAGATTTTCTTGCCGGTGGCGATCGAGTTGATGAACTTGATCAGCTCAGAGGTCTGGGGTTGCCCCGCTTCGAACTCGACCCCCGCATACAGGTCTTCGGTATTCTCGCGGACGACCACCAGGTCGACGTTTTTGTAGTGACTGCGAACCCCGACGTAGCTCTTGCAGGGACGGATGCAGGCATACAGGTTGAGCGCCTGGCGCAAAAAGACGTTGACGCTACGGAAGCCTTTGCCGATGGGGGTCGTGATCGGGCCTTTCAGTGCCACTTTGTTCTTGCGAATCGAATCCAGCACCCGCTCGGGGACTTTCCCCTCTTTTTCAATGACTTCGATCCCACATTCCTGGACATCCCAGGCGATTTTGACTCCAGTGGCGTCGATGCACTTCCGCGTGGCGGCAGCGATTTCAGGACCGGTTCCATCTCCAGGAATCAACGTGACGTTGTACATGCAATCCTCAAGGTGTTTTCAGTGTTCAATGTGTCGCGACTGGCCCCCCGTGTTGCAGTCCGGCACGACGCCAGCGCCGGATCCTCACGGTCTCCTGCCGATTCTTCAGGGCCAAACTCAAATCCGAGCGCGAGCGTAACGGAACCCCCCAACCGATTCAAGTATGCCCCGCGATCCCAGTCCATGGGGCGCGCCACCGCGGGAGATGGGTCGTCGATAAAACTCCGGAAGCCGGTGTGGTATGCTGCGTCTCTTACGATTTTCGAATCAGTTTTATGTAAGAATGCCGCCATGAACGTGTCGACCGAGGAGCGGATGCGACTGGGAATGTTTGTCATGCCAATTCACGATCCGGCCAAACCGCTCACGCAGTGTCTGGACGAGGATCTGGAATTGGCGGTGCAATGCGAGCGTCTCGGTTTTGACGAATTCTGGGTCGGAGAACACCACACGTCGACGCTGGAAAACATCGTCATGCCCGAGATTTTTATCGCCAAAGCGCTGGCCATGACACGAACGCTGCGGCTTGGTCCGGCGCCGGTCTGTTTGCAATATCATCATCCGGCCCACGTCGCCAACCGCCTGGCGTTCCTGGACCACCTGTCGCACGGACGGCTCAACGTCTGCTTCGGTCCCGGCGCGATTCCCACCGATATGGAGGTTTTCGGAGTCGATCCCAAGGACATGTCGGCCCGCGTCGCTGAAGCTGCTGACATGATCCTCAAGATCTGGACCAGCGATCCCCCCTACGAGCTTCCGGGCCGATTCTGGAACGTCCATCTGAGCCGCCACCTCGATCCCGAAATGGGACTGGGAGCGCTGCACAAGCCGCTGCAGCGGCCGCATCCGCCGATCTGCGTCCCCAGCATTTCGCGGCGATCCGCGGGGATCGAACAGGCCGCCGCCCGCGGGTTTTCGTTGTTCAGCCACCACATGATCAGTCGCGAGGTGCTGGCGGACCAATGGGCCTGCTATCGGAGCGCCGCGACTGCCGCGGGGCGGTCCGCGACCTCCGCCGACTGGCGCGTAGCCCGCAACGTGTTCGTCGCCGAAACCACGCAGGAAGCCCGCCGGATCGCGCGCGGCAATTCGCTGGGGCGGTGCATCCAGTACATTCTCGATCTGACGCAGCGTGGTCCCGGAGTCGGCATGTGGAAGCGCAATCCCAGCCAGTCGGACGCCGAATGCAATCTCGACTATTTTCTCGACGAGGTGCTGATCGTCGGCGATCCCCCGGAGGTGACCAGGCAACTGCGGCAGCTTCGGGAGCAAGTCGGCCAGTTTGGAACGCTGGTCCTTGTGGCGCATGACTGGGACGACCGCTCCCGCTGGCTGCGGAGCCTGGAACTGTTCGCCCGCGAGATCGTGCCCCACCTCTGAAGCGTTTTTCAACAGGCTCTCAGCCGGCCGGCATGGCGGCCGTCTGGGTTTGATCCTTGCGCTTGAGACGGGAATCGTTGTCCTTGAGGAACTGGCGGATTTCGTCGCCGAACGTCAGCAGCCGCTCCCATTGCTCGACGTACAACGTCACCGGCATGCGCTGCAGGCCGTAGACGCTGACCGCCCCTTTCTCGCTCACCTTGCAATACAGCGTCCCCCGTTTGGGCTGCTCGACCTGGGCCAGGAGCTTGGACGCCTCGTCAACGCTGAGCTCTCCACTGGCCAGTTTCTTGAGAATTTCATCCTTGTTCATGGCGACTCCTGATGTCTTTGGACGGGTTCGGATCAATGGCGGAATCGTAGTCGATCAGGCCGCCGCTCGGTAGGGCGCGACAGATAGACCGCGGCTGGCTTGATGGCGATTCTCCAAATGCTTCAATCGGCAATTGATCCGATGCTGGCGTCTGGAGTGAAGAGCAGGACTGCCCCAAGGAAGACGGAACACCATTCGCGAGCAATCTCACCTCACACGCGCGGCTCTCCCTCCCCCCCTCGCGGGGGGAGGGCCGGGGGGGGGGGGGGCGAGCGGCGCGCGACTCCATCAACAGTCATAGTCTCTCAAAACCCTTTGCCACCGCACACCCAAATCCATTCGAAACACCAGTTGATAGATCGTTTGAGAATTGTGAAGCCATTGCTTACATGGCAGGAGTTCACGTTGGCACTCGTCATGCGTTTCAGGACTCGAAACCTTTCGAATCGTCGGCCGCCTCGCAGCGCTACACGAGCGCTTAGGTTTTGAGAATTCACTTGGTCGAATGAGCCGAAGACGACGCGTTGAGACGCTCGCGGGGGGGGGGGGGGG
>JBJXGA010000041.1:0-32930 GCA_046152955.1 Planctomycetales bacterium
GAGCGCCCGTCCACCCGGTGCCCTTCCCCGCGCGCCTGTTCGGGGCTCATGTAGGCCGGCGTCCCCGCCAGCGCCGGCCCGGTTCCGAATGTCGTCTCATCGAGTGCCAGCCCGAAATCGGCCAGCATCGGTAGCCCCTGGTCGTCCAGCAGAATGTTCCCCGGCTTGATATCCCGGTGCGCCACTCCCTGCTTGTGGGCGTGGTGCAGTGCGGCGGCGATCGAGGCGACGAGCTGCGCCGACTCCCGCGCTCCGGGGCGCGCTGTCTGGATCTTCGCCGCGAGGTCTCCTCCGGTCATCAGCCGCGAAACGACGAAACAGGGAAACTCATCCGTTCCCCCCACGTCGTACACCGGAACGATGTGGCGGTGGTCAAGCTGCGCAACGAGCCGCGCCTCCCGCAGGTAGGTTTCAGCCTGGACCCCCCGCCCCAGCAGCCGCGGGTCGGGAACCTTGATCGCGACCTGTCGCCCCAACTGTTCGTCGAAGGCGCGGTACACCGATCCGAATCCCCCCGTTCCGAGGACCGCTTCGACACGATAGCGGCCGATCTGCGGCGGGAGCGCGACCGCCTGCGACGGCGCGTCGTCGCCTGGCGCTGCTTCCGTACGCGCCTCGGCGACTGAGGGGCCGCTCGCTTGCGTGGCCTGCGGGGACTCTTCGGAAAAGACGTTCGTCGCAGCCAGCGGATCGGTACGGTTCGACATGGGTACTCAAGATGGGATTGCGGGAGCCGGGACGCCGACAGCCCAGCTCTGGCGGCGCCGTGTGTCTCGGCTGCCGTTTCGCCCGCTGCACTGCCGCGCCTCCGCTCTTCACAAGTTTGATATGCGCCTTCAAAGTATAGCGAAGCAATGCCCGAGGTTCGACCAATCGCCCCGGACCGTCGCCCCGGACAATCGGGAAGACAATTTCTCCTGGGGTGATGTCTACGCTTGCCATTTGAACGGCGGAGAGCGAGAACCGAGTTTGGGGAATGCGAATGGAAGGTCTGAATTTGCTGCCTGGGGGATGACGGATGGGATGCGATCGCAGGAGTTGGTTGATGAGTGTCGCGGGGGCGCTGGTCTGGAGTGGGGTTGGTCGCCGGGGTTGGGCCGACCAGGCGCTGCGCGGCGACTGCTGGCTGGAGGCGCCGGAGGAGGAATCGGAGGTGGAGGTGGAAGCGGCCGACGGAGAGGCCTTGCAAGCGGTTCTCGATCGGCATGCCGGGAGCGGCGCGGCGCTGCGACTGGCAAACCCTGGCCCCATCACCTGCCGAGTCCTCGAACAGACTCTGGAGGGTGAGAAGTCGATCCATGCCTTGCTGATTCCGGCTGGAGTCCGGCTGAATCTCAATGGGGCCACACTGAACCTGGACCTGCGCTCCAACAGTTACGGCGTGCGGCTCTCCAATGATTCGGCGATTCGCAAGGGGACGATCCGCGTCGTCCGCAGCGAAGGGAAAGGTTCGCAAGGGTGCTGGCACAGCGGAATCAGTATCGGCGCGGCGTATGGCGACGGGGGGACTCCTGACAAGCCGGGCCGATTCTCGACCGTTTCCGGCTGGCTGGTGGAAGACATCACGATCGATCAGCAGCAGCCCGCCTCGGCCATCCAGCTCATGTCCGAAGCATGTCACGGCACGTTGAGGCGCATCCGCATCCTGGATTCTCCCAAGGCGCTTCTGGGAATCGGACTCGACTGGGGGAGTGTGGGACCGATCACCTCGGAGGACGAACGCCTCTCGGACATGCGCCGGCTGTGGGAGCAAGGGAAAATCTACAGCACCCATCCGCACGACGTCGTGATCGAAAACGTCCGTGTCGGAAAACTGACGCGCAACGTGGACGGCAACGATGCCGGGGTCCGCTGCTCGGCCTGCCATGCCATCACAATTCGCGACGTGACAATCGCAGAAGCGGCGACCGCCGTGGCAGTGTTCGGGGGCGATCTGGGATACGAGTTCGCGCGCGAAGACCTGCGCGACGCCGCACATACGGGATACCGGATCGAAGATGTGCGCATTGGCCGGGCGTTGCGCTACGGACTCGTTCTCAATGGCTCAGCGGACAACATCTGGCGCGCCGCCAAAAACCACGGCTATCGACCAGTCCGCGATCCGGTCCATCCCGGATTGGACCGAGTCCAGGTTCGCCGCGTCACGCTGCGCGGCCCAGGAACCCCCGGACCCCAGGGGCTGTACGCCGTGGCTGTGACCGACGGTTCGCTCGAAGAGGTGTCGATCGAACAGTTTGACATCGGTGTCCACGTCGAGGACTGGGTCCGCGGCCTGAAATTCCAAAACTGCCGGATCACCGGCAATCGGCGCAACACGCAGGTCGAGGGGGCGACCGAACCAGCGACCGGAGTGACGTTCGACCCGCCGGTCACAGGGTAGCCGTTCAGCCCGTAGGGTAGATTTTCAATCTGCCAGTTCCACCGTGGCTTCACTGGCTCAGGTGTTGCACCGCGTAGCCCTGCTTGGTCGGGACGCGCCAGGTGGCTTCGGAGATCACCGGGGGGTTGACCTCGATGCGATTGATCACCAGCGTCAGCCCCACGTCGGCGCGTGGCCAGTCGAGCGACACTTTGCTCGGGAGCACCACCTGAGTCTTGGGATCGCGAAAGTGCCCTTCGAGCCGGGCGCTGGCAATGAGCTGCCCCTGGCTGTCCAGCAACTGGTGTTCGCGGACCACTCCGTGGCAGGTGTCAACCACGACGACTTTCTGCACCGGGGTTCCATCGGGAGTAACCCGCTGGGCGACCAGCCGCATGGTGCGATTTCCCGGTGGGCCGGGATGCATTGTGACGTCCGCGCCGTCGATTGGCATGACGCCGAAGACCTCCATGATCCAGTCGGGTTGAAACGGGATCGGCAGCCGCCGTCGCGGGGAGATTTCTTCGCCGTGGTGCGCGACGAAGATGTATTTTTCCTCGGAGCGCTTGCTCCAGAACCAGTATTCCTCCGGATTTGATCCCAGATCAACCTCTTCGACGGTGAGCGATTTGGCGAGCAGGCGAAAATTTCGCGGTGATTCGATGGCCAGACTGGCGCCGATGCTGACCGGCGAATACGCGGCACCTCGTCCGGAGATCGACACGGAATCGGACCGCCAGGAGGTGATTTTTCCCGTGTTGTCGTTCAGGTATTCGAGCACTTCGTCGGAAGTTGCGTCGGGACGCAAGACGCAGCGGGCGTTGGGGGCAAACGGGTCGCGCGGTCCAAACAGGTTCCGCATCATCCCGCAGCCGGAAAGCGGGACGCTTCCCAGGAGCAGCAACTGCGTCAGAAAAGTGCGGCGGTTCCCGGCCATGGAACAATGTGTGGTGTCAGGTTTAGTGTCAGGTGTGGTGTCAGGTGTGGTGTCAGGACTGGGCGACGCAGAGGTGATCAGGCGTCAAGCGGCGATCGATCGCGGTCTTTTTCAGGAGGATGTTTCGGACAGGACCGGCGTTGTGGTTTGCCATTCCGAGGCGAGATAGACGTTCAATTCCCGTTGCCATTGATGGACCTCTTCATCGGAAGGGTTCAGATCGCGAATCTCCCAGGCACCTTCCCCATGCGCGCCGACAAGCTGCAGGAACTCCGAGTCCCCCGAGGATTGCGAGCCCTCCAGACGCAGGCGACGTTTTTTGACCAGGAGCAACGCCAGGATGTACCGCAGTCCCTCGCGGGCCGGATCCCCTTCTTCGCACAGTTGTTCAAAGCAGCTCAACAGCGCCTGTGCATCGAGCGGCTCGCGCCGAACCTCTTGAGGGAGGGGAACCAGACATTCCCAGGCTCCGACCGTTCCCGGAGGAGGCCCGGACCAACCCTGGGGGGAGTAGTCCAACCGTTGCAACTCCCCATCCCGCTCCACCAGCACCGAATGACACACGCTGCCGGGAACGAGATCTTCCCCCGTCGCGGCGCATTTCTTGCCCAGTGGTCGAAACTGATATTCCATGCGGCAGGTCGCCGGGGGCGTGGCAGGGGTGTAGTGTGGAGACGGTCGCCAGAGATGGGGGCGGGGTCATACTCGAAAGCGGAGAGTGAGGCAAGATGAGGTTGGCGCAGTGCGGTCTGTGACGAGGTCGGGCCAGTCTGGGAGTTGGATTTACGCTGATGGCCTCGCCGACCGATCAAGACCTGCGGCGGGATTCAGCGCATCCAGCGACCGCCTTCGGGGCCACATGGGCCTCAGACGGCATTCCGCAACCGATTTGCCAGGCGGCAGTTATGATTGCCACATGCTCAGAGCACTTCGCGGAGCGGCTCCCCCGCGTCGAGGAGCAGTTGCGGGCGGCCGGTGGGGTCAGCCAGCCGCGCCTCCGCCAGGTCGATCCCCAGATTGTGGTAGAGGGTCGCGAAAACATCTTGATAATGGACGGGACGCGCGATCGGCAGGCTGGCAGTGCCATCGGTCTGGCCGATCACTTGTCCGGTTCGCATCCCCCCACCCGCGAGCAACGCCATGCCGACCTGCGGCCAATGGTGGCGCCCTCCGGTTTTGCGATCGACTTGCGGCGTGCGCCCGAATTCCCCCCAGGCGACAATCGAAACGTCATCGAGCATTCCCCGTTCCGCCAGATCAGTGACAAACGTCGTCAGGCCGTGATCCAGAATGGGAAGCTGTCGCCGCATCCGCAGAAAATTGTCGCTGTGCGTGTCGAAGTCGCTGAAGGACAAGCTGACGCAACGGACTCCTGCCTCGATCAGCCGCCGCGCGAGCAACAGCTTCTTGGGCCATCCCGCCCCTTCACTGGTCCCCACGGGGTCGCTGGCAACCTGGTCGGGAAGCGTATACCGGGCCACGACCTGCGGATCTTCCTGTTCCAAATCCATTGCGGCGGCGAAGCGGCCCGAGGTGAGAATCCCCATCGCCTGCTGGGTGAAGTCGTCCAGGGCGCCCATCGATCCGGTGCTGTCAATCCCGCGGCGGATGCGGTCCAGGTCGCGCAACAACGCCGTCCGATCACCCAATCGATTTTGGGTCAGCCCATCCACCAGAACCAGGCTGGTCATGTGCTCGCCCCCCTTGGCCGCCAATTCGCGCTTCATCCCCTCTTCCAGCGGACGGGCGAACATCCGCGAGATATCTGGACGAAACGGTTGAAACGCCGGCCCGAGGAATCCCGGACGGGCGCTGTTGCGAACCAGCGGCCGACCCTGCATCAGGTCGATGAAATTCGGCGCCGGATCGCGGCGGCTCCCCAGCAGCCGCGAGACGACGCTCCCCAGCGCCGGTCGCCCGCCGATCGATTTCAAATCCTTTTCGGCAAACCCGGACTGGCATTGGAACGCATCATGCGCTCCGGCCGACCCGACCAACGACCGAATGAACACGAATTTGTCGGCCATCGCCGCCAGCCGAGGCAGCAGTTCACAAATTCCCAGACCGGGGAGCGCCGTGTCGATCGGGGAGAACTCTCCACGGATTTCGACCGGCGCGTGCGGTTTCAGGTCGATCAGATCCAGATGGGGGGGACCGCCATCCAGATGGATGTTGACCACCGCCTTGTTCGACGAACGGATCCCGGCAGCCGCTTCCGTCCGGAGCAAGTCCGCCAGCGTCCAACCCGCCGCGGTGATCCCTCCGGCGACGAGAAAGCCGCGGCGCGAAACGCCATCGCAGTGCCGATACGGTCTGTCCAGGATCGTCAGCATCCCATCAGAATATCCTGATCTGACGGGAAGAGCAAGCAAATTTCCGGACAGGTACTGCGATGGGTCATTCGACGCCACCCCCAAGGCCACTGGACGCGTTCGGGTTACTGCCTTAGTCGCTGGGCAATTTCGTCGATCACTTTGTCGACCGGGACGCGCCACTGTTCGAGCGTGTCGCGATCGCGGACGGTCACCGTCTGGTCTTGCAGTGACTGGCCATCCACGGTGATGCACCACGGGGTGCCGATCTCGTCCTGGCGACGGTAGCGTTTGCCGATCGCCGCCTGCTGATCGAAATAGCTGGGGATGCCAGCCGCTTTCAACCCGCGGTAAATCTCCAGCCCCAGTTCGGGCATGCCGTCCTTTTTCACGAGCGGGAGGACCGCCGCCTTGATGGGGGCCAGTCTGGGGTGGAACTTCATGAGCACGCGTGTCTGCAGTTCCCCCTTTTCATCCGGTTGCTGGTCTTCGGTGTAGGCTTCGCAAATGAAGGCCAGCGTGGCGCGATCGGCGCCGGCGGCCGGTTCGATCACGTGGGGAACAAACCGCTCGCGCAACTGATCGTCAAAGTACGTCAGGTCTTTGCCACTGCCGGGGTATTTGGGTTTGCCGTCGAGCCCCAGCTCCGGGTTGAGGCAACCGTTGGCGTCCCTCACGAGCTTTCCTTCCATATGCGAGCGGAGATCGAAATCGCCCCGATGGGCGACCCCTTCCAGTTCGCCGAATTCTCCCGGTTCCAGGAACGGGAAGGCGTATTCAACGTCTGCGGTACCGACCGAATAGTGGCTCAGTTCATCTTTGTCGTGATCGCGCAGCCGCAACTTGGTGCTTTGCAGTCCCAGGTTGAGATACCAGTTGTAGCGGCGGTCCCGCCAATAGGTGTACCACTCGAACGACTGGTTGGGATGGCAGAAGAATTCCATCTCCATCTGCTCGAACTCGCGAGAACGAAACGTGAAGTTGCGCGGGGTGATCTCATTGCGAAAGCTCTTGCCCGTTTGCGCGATGCCAAAGGGGACTTTGACCCGCACGGTGTCGAGGACGTTTTTGAAATTGACGAACATTCCCTGGGCGGTTTCCGGGCGCAGAAAGGCTCGGTTTTCATCGCTCTGGATGGCCCCGGTATACGTCTCAAACATCAAGTTGAAGCGTCGCGGTTCCGTCAGCTCCCCGCCGCAGTTCGGACAGGGGGTGGCGAGACCCGTCGCACCCTTCTGCGCGGTGGCCATGTACCGCAGCAAAGTCGGGACAGAGAGTTCCATTTCCGCGTTGTTCTGCAGGTCTTCGGCCAACCAGGACATCGTGACTTCCGGATTGCGAACCAGCGCGAGTCCCGGCGCGAGCTTCAAGCCACGCTTCTTGTCGCGCGCCCAACGGAGTGTTTCCGGACTCGAAAAGACGATTTTCTCATCGGAAAGACTCGATGCCTGGCAGGTTTCGGCAAAGGACAACACCCAGGGGGCGTCCTTGAGCATGTCCCACACGTGGTCGGCACGAAACAACTTCTTGCACTGCTGGCAGGTCTGCATCATGTCCGCGAACAGATCATAATGCCCCGAGCACTTCCAGACCTGTGGATGCATAATGATCGAGCAGTCGAGACCGACCATCGAAAACGCCTGTGGCGCGCCGGACGGTACCGAAAACTCGTCATGATTGGTGATCATGTCGCGCCACCAGGCATCCTTGACGTTCCGCTTCAGCTCCACCCCCAGCGGACCGTAATCCCAGAAGCCGTTGAGCCCTCCATAGATTTCGGACGACTGAAAGATGAACCCGCGCCGTTTGCACAGCGCGACGATTTTATCCATTGAGGTTTCCATGCGAGTGACTGGTGGCTAGGGGTTTGGCGCTAGGGTTTAGGGATTAGAAGTTAGGATTGCGGGGGGGATTTGGTTGGGAGCTTGATGCAGTTCGGGGGCCAGGTTGATGATGCTCGTGGTGGCGGCGAGGGCGATGTCGCTGTCGAAGCTTTGGGCGATCAGGTTCCGACCGCCTCGGCTGCTCCGCAGCATGGCCAGCACCGCATCATAGGTTCCGCCGTGCGTTTCCGACAGGTTGAGCGCCAGAATCGTCGCGTCGTCGGTCACGTCCCAGTCTTCACCCTGGCTGACCAATTCCCGGGTGATCAACCCGGCACACAGAACATCCTCCAGCGTGAGCTGCCCGTCGGTTCCAGCGCACACGAGATGCACCGGCCCGCTCAGGTCCGCCAGTCGGCAAACAACCGCCTGCAGATTGACGAGCGCTCCGATGAGCACCCGCGGCATTCTTTGCACTCGATTCATCGCTCGGGTGCCGTTGGTCGTCGTGAAGACGACCGACTTGCCCCGGACGACCTCGGCGGTGTAGTCGGCGGGGGAATTTCCGAGATCAAATCCCGGAATTCTTAACCCCCCTCGCTCCCCCCCAAGCAGCACCGATCCGCCGGGCAACTCTCCGGCCACCCGGAGCGACTCCTCAACCGTCAAACAGGGAATCACCTGCCGGGCACCGGCCTGCAAGGCGACCACGATCGTGGTCGTCGCCCGCAGGACGTCGATCACGACCGCTGTTCCCTCGGAGGACTCTTCCGGGTGGAACAGCTCTGGTAGCAGGTGGACTCGAATTGGTCGGATCATGACATACACTACCGGCCAGCTTACGCTGGCCGTTCGCCTGGGGATTACCGGCCAGCTTACGCTAAGCCGTTCGCCATTTATGCTGGGGCGTTCGCCTTTCTCGTTGTTTCGCGGCCGCCGGTCAAGTCGATTGAAAGTCCAAAGACGGTTCTTGTCCTCCCCTCCCTCATCCGGTATCATCAATGCGAGTTGATACATAAACCGTTTCAGGCAAAGTTCATACGCCCAGTGACGAGTTCTTCCGATGCGACTGTCAGTCACGTTGATGCTGTTGGTTTCCGGAGTGATCCCCCCCGCCGCCGGTTTTGCTGAGGAGGCGGAGGACAAGGTAGATTACGTCCAGGACGTTAAGCCGATTCTGTCACAGCGCTGCTATGCGTGTCACGGGGCCTTGAAACAGAAGAATAGTCTGCGGCTCGATACGGCAGCCCTGGCGCGGCAAGGAGGGGATGGAGGGCCGGCGGTCACGGCGGGCAAGAGTGGCGAAAGCCTGCTGATCGACGCGGTGACCGGCGCCAATGGCGTCCCCCGCATGCCCCCGGAAGGAGAGCCGCTCAAACCGGAAGAGATTGAAACGCTCCGCCGATGGATCGATCAGGGGGCTCATGCCCCCGAGGAGAAAGTCCCGCAGAATCCCGCGCAACACTGGTCCTACCAGCCGCCGCAATGCCCCCCTCTCCCCCTCGTCGCCGACCCGGCCTGGCGAGTCAATCCGATCGATGCGTTTGTTGCCTCCCAGCAGGAACAGCGCGGCTTGACCCATAGTCCACCAGCGTCGAAGTCCCTCTTGCTGAGGCGGGTGTACCTGGATCTGATCGGGCTCCCTCCGACCCGTGCTGAGATGGTGGCGTTCCTGGCAGACGAATCGCCGGAAGCCTACGAGAAGGTGGTTGATCGGCTGCTGGAGAGTCCGCATTACGGCGAACGGTGGGGGCGGCATTGGATGGATGTCTGGCGCTACAGCGACTGGGATGGATATGGCGCGGAGATCCGAGAGAGTCAACCGCACATTTGGCGGTGGCGGGACTGGATCGTCGAATCGCTCAACGCCGATAAGCCCTACGATCAGATGATTGTGGAAATGCTGGCGGGAGACGAGGTGGCCCCCAGCGATCCCGATACGATCCGGGCCACCGGCTTTCTCGCCCGCAACTGGTACAAGTTCAACCGCAACGTGTGGCTCGATTTTACGATCGAACACACCGCCAAGGCGTTTCTGGGAACGACGATGAACTGCGCCCGCTGCCACGACCACATGTACGATCCCCTGACGCAGCAGGACTATTACAAGTTCCGGGCGCTGTTCGAGACGCACGACGTCCGAGCCGACCGGCTGCCGGGAAAACCCGATCCGCTCAAGGACGGCCTGGCCCGCGTTTTCGACTCCAACGTGGAAGCCCCCACGTATCTGTACATTCGAGGCGATGAAAAGCGTCCCGACAAAGAGCATCCCCTCCCCGCGGGAATTCCCGCAGTCCTCAGCCGGGCGGAATTGAAAATCGAACCGGTGAAACTGGCCCCTGTCGAGTTTTATCCGGGGCTGCGTCCCTTCGTGCAACAGGAGAATCTGCAACAGGCTCAAGTCGCCAGGGACGCGGCCCACGCCAAATGGACCGAGGCGCATACGCTGCTGGCGGCGGCGCGCCAAAAGCTGACCGATCATGCGGCGGCGAAAACCGCCGCGTCCGAGAAAAAGGAACCCGTCGGCGACGTGATCCTGGCTGACGATTTTTCTTCCCCCAAACCCGAGTTGTGGAACATGGGACCGGGGACGTGGGAGTACAAGGAGGGGGGGTTGGTTCAGAGCGATCCGCGCGACGCCGTCACCCCTCTGATTTCAGTGAAGCCGCATCCGGCGGACTTCGTCGGACGAATTCGGTTCAAGACCACTGGCGGCAAGGTCTACAAGTCGGTGGGACTGAGCTTCGATGCCAACGCGGGCGCCGACCAGGATTTCTGGGGAGTCTATTTGAGCGGCGCCAACAAGCTGTCGATTTTTCAGCGCAAGGGAGGGCAGGACGTATACTTCCCCGACGGCGCCAAAGACTTTCCGGTCGAATTGAATCGCGAGTACGAGTTGCAGGTGGCGGTGCGGGGCGCACTGGTGAACGTGTCAGTCGACGGCAAATTGTCCTTCACTTACAAATTGCCCGCGGAACGGCTGAAGGAGGGTCGGTTCGCACTCTGGACCTACGACGCCACGGCCCAGTTCGTGCGGGCGTCGATCGCAACGCTCCCTGCCGACTACGTCCTGTATGAGAAACTGAGCGACTCACCGGCGGCTGCCTCCGAATCGGAGTTGCAACTGGCCATCGCACAGGCCCAACAGACGGTCGCCCTGGCCGACAAAGCGCTGGCGACAGCCACCGCGGCCCTGGCCTGGACACACAGCCGCATTGCCGCTGACAACGCGAATTATGCCATTCCCCCCGCCGTCAAGGCCCAGGAGTTGTCCCTCGCGGCGGGGCGCGCCGAGCGGGAACATGCCTTGCGACTGGCCGAACAGAATCTGCTGCAAGCCGAACAGAAACTGGCTGCGGCACGGGCTCTTCCCAATCCCGAGGCAGACGCCGCGAAGAAGGCCATCGCGGACGGAGAAGCGGCTGTCACTGCGGCCACCAAACCGCTCCACGACGCACAGGCCGCTTTGGCGCAGCCGTTGGAGGCTTACACGCGGTTTGGCCCGGTCTATCCGGCGACCAGCAGCGGGCGTCGATTGGCGCTGGCCCGCTGGATCGCCGATCGGTCAAATCCACTGACGGCGCGGGTGGCGATCAATCATCTGTGGCTGCGGCATATGGGGAGTCCGCTGGTATCTTCGGTGTTCGATTTCGGACTCAACGGCAAACCGCCGACGCATCCGGAGTTGCTCGATTGGCTGGCGGTGGAGTTGATGGAGCCGACGGTAGTGAGCGGTGCGCCCCCCCCTGGCCCCCCCTTGCTCAGGGGGGGAAATACCGGGTGGCGGATGAAGCACATTCATCGGCTGATCGTTACCAGCCAAACGTACCGGCAACAATCGGCCACGAGCGGTCCCGTGGCACAGTCCTGCAAGCCGGTCGATCCGGACAATGTCTCCCTGTGGCGGATGAACGTTCGCCGGATGGAGGCGGAGATCATTCGTGACAGCACGCTGTACGTCGCCGGCAAGCTCGATCCGACGATGGGGGGGGCCGACCTGGACGAGAACTCAGGGATGACGGTTCCGCGCCGGAGTCTCTATTTTCGCAACAGCAAAGAGAAGAAGATGACGTTCCTCGATCTGTTCGATCGCCCCAACGTTGTCGAATGTTACCGCCGACCGGAGAGCATTGTTCCGCAGCAGGCTCTGGCAATGGCCAACAGCCCGCTGTCGCTGGCCCAGGCGCGGCATCTGGCCAAGTCGCTGTCGGAGGAAGCGGGGCCGGAGAATGCCTCAGACAAAGTGCACGGCTTCGTCAGCGCGGCATTCCAGCAGATCCTCAACCGGCCTCCGACCGGCGACGAACGGACCGAGTGCGAGGCCTTCCTGAAGGATCAGACGGCGCGGTTTGCCAACCCCCAGGGATTGACGCAGTTTACCGCCGGAACGGCCAGCCCCGTCCCCCCTGCCGCCGACCCCCATCAGCGCGCCCGGGAAAACCTGGTCCACGTCCTGCTCAATCACAATGATTTTCTGACGGTGCGATGATGAAATCTCCATTTCCTGGAATGGATCCGTTCATTGAAACTTGCGGCTTGTGGGAAGACTTCCACCTCAGGCTCGTCACCGCCATTATCGACGCGCTGTGCGATATCGTGCAGGATCGGTACGTCGTTCGGGGAGGCGAGCGGTCCTATGTCGTCATGTCGCAGGCCGAGGACGATGAATTCCAAATCCAGGCGGATGTGGCCGTCGTTGCGCATGCCCCGCCGGAGAAGGCAGGTTCCAAGCCGCTGAAATCGGGATCCCCCTTTGCGGCAGGGGTTCTGGAGGCTCCGGTCGCCATGCAGGCCCTGGTCGACACTGAGCATGTGGAACATTTCGTCGAAATCTACGAATTGCAACCGCAGCGACGGCTGGTGACCTGTATCGAGGTTTTGTCGCCGTCAAATAAGCGGCCGAACACGATCGGCTGGGCACAATATGCTCGCAAGCGGCAGCCCTTTCTCCAGGGAGGGGCCAATTTCGTCGAGATCGATTTGTTGCGGGAGGGAGAGCAGATGCCGATGCATAGTCGCTGGCCGGCAAGCCCCTATTGTTTTCTGGTCTCTCGCAAACAGGAGGCCCCACGGTGCTGGGTTTGGCCTGCCTTTTCTCTACGCCGGCTGCCGAAGGTGGCAGTCCCTCTGGCTCCCCCCGATCCGGATGTCTCCCTCGACGTGCAGCCGCTCATCGAGAGAATCGTGGAACGGTCGGGCTACGCGAGGGACATCGATTACCGCGCCGTGGATCAGCCGCCGCTGACGGCCGAGGAATCCGAGTGGCTGCAGCGTGTCGCTGCGGAATCCTCCGTGTAAAATCGGCGTTCACGCTGTCAATGGCCGTCGACCGAAGAGGAGTATCACAATGAGCCAGGGCAAATCACCAATGCGTGCTTTAAGGCTCAATTCGGCAATACGCAACACAAAATCACCATTCCCCGGCAGGGATTCCCTTACCGAGGTCTGTGACCTGTGGGGAAGACTCCCATGAAAAACTCATGGGGGAGGTCGAACGCGATCTCGCCACCGTTATCTGCAAGTGAGGCCCAACCCCTGACGACTTTTTGAACCCCCGCAAGCGGCATCGCTGGCCTGACCGTCGGCGTCCCGTTACAAGGGGGCGTACCCGTTGGCTGTGATATGGAGGACTTAGAATTGCCATCCCACTCTCCCTTGACCTTCGCCCGCACCACGCGCCGCACATTCCTCGCCGACGTCGGCATGGGTTTCACCGGTTTGGCTCTGGGAGCGATTCTGGCCCGCGACGGGGTGCTGCGCGCCAGTGAAGAGGCTCGCTGGCTTCCCCCTGATGGTCAGCCCCATTTCACCCCGCGCGCCAAGAGCGTCATCTGGATCTTTCTGGTGGGGGGGATGAGCCAGATGGAGACGTTCGACCCCAAACCGGAGTTGACCAAATATTCCGGCAAGACGTTTACCGAAACCCCCTACAAGGAGGTCATCGACTCGCCTCACCTGAAGAAAAACCTCCGCGAACTGATCGCCGGTCTGCACCTGGTCCATCCGAAGATTTACGAAATGCAGGTCGGTTACCGAAAGTGGGGTCAGAGCGGACTGGAGATCAGCGACTGGTGGCCGCACACTGCCGCCTGCTCCGACAACCTGGCCATCGTCCGTTCGATGTGGACGACCGACAACAACCACGGCGCGCAGCTCCAGTTCCACACCGGACGACACGTTCTTGAAGGGCCGCTCCCCACGATCGGTTCTTGGGCGCACTACGGGCTGGGTACGCTCAATGCGAATTTACCGCAGTTTGTCGTCATGGGAACGCCGATTGCCGATTGTTGCGGCGGAGTTGGCGCGCATGGCTCGAATTACCTGGGACCGGAGCACAACGGGGTACAGCTTGCCGTCGATCCCAAAAATCCGCTTCCCTTCTCCGGTCCCGGTCCGGAGGTCTACCGCGAAGAGCAACAGAGCGAATTCGGCCTGCTGAACCGATTGAACAAGCTGGCAGCGGTCGAGTATCCGGACGATCCGGCGTTGCAGGCGCGGATCAAGTCTTACGAACTGGCGTTTCACATGCAGTCGGCGGTCCCCGATGTGGTTAATTTTGCCGCCGAGACCCAGGCGACGCAGCACGCCTACGGGCTCGATCAACCAGTGACCAAAGCGTTTGGAGAGCAATGCCTGGCGGCCCGGCGGCTCGTGGAAAAAGGGGTCCGCTTCGTGCAAGTTTTCCACGGGTCCAACGGCGGCGCCGGAGCGTGGGACGCGCATGGCGGACTCAAGGCGGGGCACAGCGCCCTATGCCAACAGGTCGATCAGCCGATCGGCGCGCTGCTCAAGGACCTCCAGGAGCGGGGCCTGCTGGAGGAGACACTTGTGGTGATCGGCACCGAATTCGGCCGCACGCCAGGGGCACAGGGTTCGGATGGCCGCGACCATCATCCGTATGGATTCTCCGTGGTGTTGGCCGGAGGGGGTATTCGAGGGGGTGTCGCCCACGGCGCCACCGACGAACTGGGATTTCATGCCGTCGCCCATCGGCACTACGTCACCGACATCCACGCCACCGTGCTGCGACAGTTGGGGCTGGACCCTCGGAGGCTGGAAATTCCAGGGCGAAAGCGGCTGGATCTGGATTACGGTCAGCCGATCGATGACATAATCGCCTAATCCAACCTGCGTCTGTTTGTGTTGCAACATTCCGGGATTGAGCGTACCAGGATGTTGAGTGTTTTTTTCGAGGATTTGTGATGTCCACTGCTGAAATCGTGGCCCGGCTCACCGCCGACGACTTGTTGCGACGGCCCGATGGGGATCGCTTCGAACTGGTTGACGGCGCGCTGGTGGAGATCAATATGGGGGCGGAATCGAGCCTCGTGGGAGCCAAACTGGCCCATCTCCTGCAGTCATTCATTGATGGCCGCCAATCAGGCTTTGTGTTCGGAGCCGATTGCGGAATTCAATGCTTCGAGGACGATCCCGATAAGGTCCGTAAACCGGACGTGACGTTTGTTCGGAAGGGGCGGTTGCCCGGAGATGAGATTCCCAAGGGCTATCTGCAGATCGTTCCCGATTTGGCGGCTGAAGTGGTCTCCCCCCGAGATGAAATGTACGAAATCAGCCGCAAGGCCGAAGAATATCTGGCGGCGGGGATTCCACTCGTGTGGATCATCAATCCGCACAACCGCACAGTTCTGGTCTATCGCGTGGATGGAACGATTTTGGGACTCCGAGAGAAAGACGAACTGAGCGGGGAGGGAATCCTGCCGGGATTTCGCTGCCGTGTGGGAGACCTGTTCGCCTCACCCGGCGCGCCGCAGAATTGATTTCGATGCACAGCGAGCGTTCTTCCTTCAGAAAATGACCACGATGTTTCCTTCCCACCCCCCTGCACGATCGGTTGAATCGCTCTCCCGCCGCACGTTCCACGCCGTCGCCAACCGCCATTACGTCACCGACATCCACGCCACAGTGCTCCACCAGTTGGGGCTGGACGGAAAACGCCTTGAAATTCCCGGCCGGAAACGGCTGGAGATGGACTTCGGCCAGCCGATCAGTGAGATCATCGCCTGAAACGCGAGCGGGGTGGCGTCAGCCTCCTGAAGCGTGCCGTGGGGCCAGGGAACAGGGGCTAGGAGTCAAACGACATTGATCAGAGGTCAGATTCACAGAGCACCAAGATCGGGCGGTCCGGTCAGCACAAGCCTCGAAGTACACAACACCATGCCAAGGGCCATCCAATTGAAGGCACTCGACAACTACCACTTATTCGTCAAATACGACGATGGTGTCGAAGGGGTCGCCGACCTGTCCGAGTTCGCCGGGTCGGGGGTCTTCTCGCTTTGGAATGACTACAACGCCTTTCGCAACGTTCACATCGGCCCGATCGGTGAACTGTCGTGGAGCGACGATGTCGAGTTGTGTGGGGACTCGATTTACAAGCGAATCATCGGCAAGATTGCTAAAGAGCTGTTGCCGATCGACAAAATATCAAGGTTCAGCGGTCCAGATCGACGAGTCGAGACGCTTGAGAACTTTGTAGGGTTCTTGCTTGAGAATACATACAGCCCTCAAGATCAACGCAAGGGCCTGGCGCTATGGTTTCGCGGTCAACCGAATGCGACCGATGCGCCCATCCCCGGCGCTCTCCGTGCCCGATTCCTCGAACGGGTTGGCGCATCGCACGAGCAGGAATTCAATGAACATTTCCGGCGAGAAGGGGCTTCCTTTTGGCGATTAAACCAATCCCTCGTCGAAGTCTATTTCACGGCACAGCACCATGGACTGCCAACTCGTCTATTGGATTGGACGCTCAACGGTTTGACTGCGCTTTTCTTCGCGTGTAACAAGGAGCACGGCAATGACGGTGCCGTATTCGCATTTGTCCCTTCATGTTGCACCTATTCCGGGTTTACTGCGGTTGCCCCTGACGGCCAGAAGGTTCAAGCTCCGTTTGGAATTCGCAGCAAAGTTGTCGAGTTGGCGATCGAAAAACTGTTCGGGGATCATTGTGCTGATCGCCGCCCCCCGCTCTTGCCGGTTGTACCGGATTTGAGTTTCGACCGGATGTCGCGACAGCAGTCGCGATTCACGCTCCATATGGCAGATGACGAGTCCATACCAGATTCACTGCTGACCAAGTATCTCATTCCGAAAGAGAAGAAGTCGCAGTTTCTCAAGGGCCTTCGCACGCTGGGGGTTACTTCCGCTTCGCTGTTTCCCGACCTGGATCATTTGACGCAAGAAATCAGGTCCGAGTGGGGGCTTTGATGGGACGGCGACTTGCGATTGAACGGGACTTTTTCGGCAGTGTGTGATACAATACGTCTACGAGAACAAGAATGACAAGAACATATGAAATCGCCGACGCCCAGGACCATTTGCTGGAACTGGTAAACCTCGTATCCGAGGGGCATGAGGTGATCATCTCCCGCGATGCAAAGCCATTGGTGCGCCTGGTGGCGATCTTGGAGTACGACGACAGCCCATCGAAATCTCCTCGAACTCCAGGCCTCAGCCGTGGTGCGATTAAGTGGATTTCTCCCGATTTCGATGATCCGCTTCCAGACGAATTCTGGTTGGGCACCAATGAGAATCCTGCTTGATACGCATACATTTCTGTGGTGGGTGGACAAATCGGAACGCCTCACGGCAACTGCGGCCGCGGCTTGCCGAGACCGCTCGAACGAGCTTGTACTCAGTATTGCCAGCGTTTGGGAGATTCAAATCAAGGTGCAATTGGGGAAGCTCGATCTTTCAGCGCCATTGGCAGAGCTTGTCGTTCGAGAGCAGGTGACGAATGACTTGCGACTGTTAAACATTCGATACGAGCATGTCCTCGCGGTCGACGCGCTACCGTTGCACCATCGAGATCCGTTCGACCGCGTGCTGATCGCACAAGCCACGGTCGAAGGCTTGTTTCTTGCCAGTTCCGATGAGGTGTTCGATCAGTATCCAGTACGGCTGATTCGATAGCAGGAATGCCACTATGTCCAACGCAAACAACGCCAGTGCTGTCTTTCACGGACGTTCCCGCCGCACGTTCCTCGCCGACGTCGGCATGGGTTTCACCGGCTTGGCATTGGGGGCGCTTCTCGCCCGCGATGGCGTGGTCCGCGCCAATGATCCCAAGCTGTGGATCCCCCCCGATGTCCAGCCGCATCAAGCCCCCAAGGCCAAGAGCGTCATCTGGATCTTTCTCGTCGGCGGGATGAGCCATATGGAGAGTTTCGATCCCAAGCCGGAGCTCAACCGTCACGCCGGCAAGACGATCGCTGAGTCTCCCTTCAAAAAGGTTCTGGATTCCCCCTTTCTCAAGAAGAACCTCCGCGAGTTTGTCGCCGGCAACCACCAGGTGTACCCGCAAATCTATCCTTTGCAGGTCGATTACAAAAAATATGGCGAATGCGGGATGGAAATCAGCGACTGGTGGCAGCATACGGCCAGGCACGCCGATGACCTGGCGGTCGTTCGATCGATGTGGACCACCGACAACGACCACGGCGCTCAGCTCCAGTTTCACACCGGCCGTCATGCGCTCGAAGGGCAATTCCCCACCATCGGATCCTGGATCCATTATGGCCTGGGAACGCTCAACGAGAATCTCCCGCAGTTCGCCGTGCTCGGCACGCCGATCGCCGATTGCTGCGGCGGAGTTGGGGCGCATGGCGCCAACTACCTCGGGCCGGAACACGCGGGGGTCCAACTCTCGACCGATCCCAAAAATCCGCTTCCCTTTGCCGGCCCAGGCCCGGACGTCTACCGCGAGGAGCAGATCGGCGAATTTGGCCTGCTCAACCGATTGAATCGGCTCTCCAGCGTGGAATACCCCGATGACCCGGCGCTCCAGGCGCGGGTCAAAGCCTACGAGCTGGCGTTCCACATGCAGACCGCCGTCCCGGACGCGGTCGATTGCGAAGCCGAAAGTGAAGCGGTCCGTCGCCTGTATGGCCTGGATCAGAAACCAACTGAGACGTTCGGTCGACAATGTCTGGTGGCGCGGCGGCTTGTGGAACAAGGGGTCCGCTTCGTGCAGATCTTTCATGGTTCGAACGGAGGCGCTGGCGCCTGGGACGCCCACAGCGGTCTCAAAGCGGGGCACAGCACGCTCTGCGGGCAGGTCGATCTGCCGATCTCGGGCCTCTTGACCGACCTGAAACAACGCGGCTTGCTCGACGAGACGATCGTCGTCCTGGGAACGGAGTTTGGAAGAACTCCAGGAGCGCAAGGAGCTGACGGACGAGATCACCATCCCTACGGATTCAGCGTGGTGATGGCAGGCGCCGGTATCAAAGGAGGGGTCGTGCATGGATCGACGGACGAGCTGGGATTTCACGCGGCCGAAGATCGGCACTACGTGACCGACATTCACGCGACAGTGCTCCACCTCCTGGGGCTGGACCCGCGCCGCCTGGAGATCCCGGGCCGCAAACGACTCGACATCGACTACGGTCGTCCCATTCGGGCGATCATGGCATAGGGAAACATGACTACCTCGACCGCTCTCGACCAGATCCGCTCCCGCATCCTCTCGCGGTATTCCCTGCTGTTCCTCAAAACCTGGGAAGAGGAGCGCTGGGAGACCGAATTGGCTGAACTGGCCCTGGAAATGGAGCGGGGGCTGGTCGTCTGGTCGGCAACCGGCGGCGCGTTGCCCCCCTCCAGCGACGAGGGAGCCCAATCCACCGACCCGCTCGACTTTCTCGAACAGGTGGAGTCGTACCCTCCCGACCATCTGTTTCTGATCAAGGACTTTCACCCCTTCCTGAGTGAGCCGCGCGTCGTCCGCAAGCTCCGGGATTTGACGCGCACGCTGGGAGAACAGCGCAAGACGCTGCTCCTCATGGGGCCGGTCACGCAAATTCCGGTCGAGTTGCTCAAAGAGGCATTTGAGATCGACTTGCCGCTTCCGGCGCTGGAGGAGTTGCGGGAAGAACTGCAGTCGCTGATGGAGCAGAACACGCGCACGTCGGAAGGGCCGACCGAAATCGCGCCCCAGGATGAAGAACGGCTGCTGAAGGCCGTTCTGGGACTCACCGCCCGCGAAGCCCGCAAAGCGCTGCAGCTCGCCTTGCAGGGGCATGACCAGGTGGACGACGAAGTCCTCGCGGCGCTCGTCGCCGAGAAGCGGCATCTCGTCCAGGGCTCCGACCTTCTGGAATTCTACGAATTGGATGAAGGGGTCAAAGATGTCGGCGGGTTGGAGGTGCTCAAAGACTGGTTGCTGCAACGCGCCGAGGCGTTCTCCGAGCGGGCGCGCGAACAGGGGATCCCCATGCCCAAGGGGGTGTTGCTGCTGGGGATTCAGGGTTGCGGCAAAAGTCTCACGGCGCGAGCCACGGCGCGGCTGTTGGCGTTTCCTCTGGTCCGCATGGATGTGGGAAACCTCCTCTCGTCCGACCGCGGCAGCTCGGAACGCAATCTCCGGGACGTGCTGCGGCTGATGGAGGCGATCGCTCCGGCGGTGTTATGGCTCGACGAAATCGAAAAAGGGTTTGCCGGTGTCGGAGGGGATGGCGACGCCAGCCAGGACGCCACCATGTCGCGCCTGATGGGGAGCTTTCTCACCTGGATGGAGGCCCGCCGGGCGCCGGTGTTCGTCGTGGCGACTGCCAACTCGGTGGCGAATCTTCCGCCGGAAATGCTGCGCCGCGGACGGTTTGACGAGTTGTTCTTCGTCGATCTCCCCAATTACCACGAACGCAAGCACATTCTGTCGATTCACCTCACGAAGCGCGGGTGGAAGCCCGAGATGTACGATCTGGCGGAACTCGCCAACAAGACCGAAGGGTACAGCGGCGCGGAGCTGGAGCAGGTCGTGATCTCCGCGATGATTGACGCCTACGGGTTGGGGCGCGTCCTCTCCCAGGAAGACCTCGACAAGTCGCGCGACCAGACCGTTCCCCTGTCGGTGACGATGGAAGAAAAGGTGTTCGAACTGCGCGAATGGGCCTCGTCCCGCTGCCGTCGAGCTACCTCGGACAGCCGCGTGACGCAAATGCTCGAAGAAGAACAGCGGCACGCCGCGCGGCATCCGACCGAAGAGTCGGGAGAAACTCTGGAGACCTGGGCCTCACTGGCGGAGCACGGCCAAATGAACGCGGCGGTGATCGAGTACCTGCGCAAACGCGGGGATGTGATCTTCCCACAATTGCAGCAGGACTTCGCCCGCTGGCTCCCCCCTTCCGGAGAATTGGGACTGGCGTTGCGCTCCGACCCGAACATCGTGGTTTGGGCGGGGCTGGGGCAGGAGATGACCGACCTGTTGGCTGAGTTGATTTCGTCGCGCCGCATGTACTTGCATCCGGGACCGGTCGACGCCTACAAACAGGCGAACAAGACGCTGCGCTTTCCGCTGGTCGACCAGATTCCCGAGGAACGGCTGGAGCGTCCCGGATGGCTCCCCACCGTGTTGCGTCTGGTCCCGCAGACCGGCGGCAGCGGCCGTCTGGGACGGGTAGCGCGGATCAAACTGAGTCGTTCGTAGACCAGGCGCCGCGCCCGGTTTCCTGAAGCAATCCCATTCCCGCCTCCGGCCGCGGACCACGCCGCCGGACAAGATCGAAACGAGTTCCCCCCATGATTGTTGCCGGTCGGCTGGTCAGCACGGAAGGAGTCAGGCACGGACAAATCCGCATTGAAGGAGAAACGATCGTCGAGGTCGGTGGAGCGCTGGGCGCCCCCGATGCCACATATGACGACGACTGCTTGATTTTTGCCGGCATGGGAGACATCCATATCCATGCCCGCGACGACGTGAGCGAGGCCGAAACGTATAAGGAAGACTTCGTGACCGCCTCCCGCGCCGCGCTGCAAGGAGGGGTCGTCCACGTCGCTGACATGCCCAACAACAAAGTGGCGCCGATCGACGACGCCACGTATCGGGGCAAGCTGGACCACCTGCGTCGCCGCAATGTGCCGATTCAGGTGACGCTCTACGCCGGCGTCGGACCGGAAACACGCCCGCTGTCGTTTCCCGTTCCGTACAAGGTCTATATGGGGCACAGCGTGGGCGATCTGTTCTTCACGACGCTGGAGCAGCTCGATGCAGCCTTGGCGCATTACCGGGGCTGCGACGTCAGCTTTCACTGCGAAGACCCGATCCTGTTGGAGCGGCACAAACAGGCGCCCACGCATGAGGAGCGACGTCCCCCGGCCTGCGAAGTGTCGGCCACCCGCTTTGCCCTGACCATGATCGAAAAGTACGGCCTCCGCGGCAAATTGTGCCATTATTCCGTGGAAGAGGGACTCCCTCTGATTCAGGCGGCCAGGGACCGCGGTCTGCCGGTCACCTGCGAGGTCACCCCGCACCATTTGTATTACAGCACCGACGCGATCACCGACGCCAACCGCGGCTGGATGCAGATGAATCCGCCGCTGCGCGCCGAAACCGACCGCCGCGCGATGCTCGAAGCGCTTCGGGACGGGCGGCTGGATTACCTGGCGACCGACCATGCCCCGCATACCCTGGAGGAGAAGGCGCGGGGCATCTCCGGACAGCCGCACCTCGACACGTATGGCGCGTTCGTCACCTGGCTGATCCTGCGGGAGGGCTTCCGTCCCGAGCAAGTCGCGCAGTTCTGTTCGCTCAATCCAGGGGAGTTCGTCAATCCCTATGTCGCTCCACGGCGCTTCGGACAGATTGCCCCAGGGTACACGGCGTCTCTGACGGTCCTCAATCTGGCGCGTCCCGTCACGATCCGGCGAAGCGACCTTCAAACCAAGTGTGGCTGGTCCCCCTTTGAAGGGGTGACCTTTCCGGGGTCGGTTGAAGCGGTTTACCTGCTGGGCCGTCGCGCGCCGCGGCCAATCGAAGAGGCGCCCCGCAGACCCTGAACGCCGCCGGTCCCTCCCGCACGCCCGCTGGACGAATCAGCGCATGCCGTTGCATGATGCCATACCGTCCGGTACTCTCTGCTCGATGCGCGGTGCATTTTGACCTCCGAGTTTGTCTGCGGAAGGGTATCATGATGAAGCGATTCCTGATTGGACTGTCGGCGTTGGGATTGGCGGGACTGGCGGCGGTGAAGTCGGCGACGCTGGCTCCCGGAAACGCCAAAACGGGGGACGCCGCGCCGCTGTCGATCAAGGTCGAAGAGAAAAATCCCTGGACCAGCCTGAATCTCAACAACAAACAGCGCGATTTTCAGTTTGTGATCGTCACCGATCGGACGGGGGGACATCGCCCGGGGGTCTTCACCGATGCGGTTCGCAAGATCAATCTGTTGCAGCCCGAATTTGTGATCTCGGTTGGCGACCTGATCGAAGGCTACAGCGAAGACAGCGGACAATGGGCGCTGGAATGGTCCGAATTCCAGGAAAAGGTGCAGCAGCTCCAGATGCCGTTCTTCTACGTCCCCGGCAATCACGACCTGTCGAACGTGGGGATGAGCGCCAATTGGAACCGGAAGTTCGGGCGCACGTACTACGAGTTCCGCTATCATGATGTGCTGTTCGTGGCGCTGAATACGGAAGATCCCCCCAAGAGCGAGCCGTACAGAATCAGCCCCGAGCAGCAGCGCTGGTTTGCCGACGTGCTGGCCCGGAACGCCGACGTGCGATGGACGTTCGTCTTTATGCATAAACCCGGGTGGGTCTATCCGGACGAAGACCAAGCCGAAATCGGCTGGGCGGGAATCGAACAATCGCTGGCCAACCGCAACTACACGGTCTTCGCCGGACACGTTCACAACTATGCCCGTTTCGAGCGGCATGGCCGGGACTACATCATGCTGGCGACGACCGGCGGATCGTCCAAGCTGCGGGGACGCGAGAGTGGCGAATTCGACCATATCGTCTGGGTCACGATGAAGGATCCCGCCCCGGTGATTGCCAATCTGATGCTCGAAGGCATCGCCGACAAGAATTTGCGGACACTGCCCGATCCCAAGCCGACGGGTAAAAAACGCCCCGCTGAATGATCCGAGAGGGACGCGACTCCATCCCCCTATTCCTTAAGCAGCCAACAGGTGAGATTTCGATGTCTGAACGGTATCTGGAAGGAAAAACAGCGCTGGTCACCGGGGCCGGTCGCGGTCTGGGACGCGCCTTTGCCGAACGACTGGCGGCACTGGGCTGCGCCGTGGGTGTGCATGGAATGCGCGAAGCGGGCCCGGCCGAATACGGCGAAGGGACGACCCTGACGGAAACGGCGCGACAGATCGGCGCGGAGCACCGCGTGTCGACGGTTCGCGTGCTGGGGGACTTGACCCGCACGAGCGACGTGGAACGGGTCGTCGCCGAGGTCACTGGTGCCCTGGGGCCGATCGACATTCTGGTCCACAACGCGGGGGGAGACATCGCCGCGGCCGGGGGCAAGCCCAACCCCAATGACGCGGTCCTGATCAAGGAAGAGGACATCCGCTGCGTGCTGGATCGCAATCTGCTCTCGACGATTTTCGTCTGCCGCGAAGTGGCCCGCGGGATGATGGAGCGCAAGACAGGGCGAATCATCACGATCAGCTCGATCGCCGCGTTCAAAGGGTCGGGAACTGGGGCGATCTATGCGACCGCGAAGGCGGCGATGATCGAATACACCCGCTGCCTGGCGATGCAGCTCCGGGAACACAACGTGAACGTCAACAGCCTGGCTCCCGGAGACACCCGCACGGGACGATTTCTGGGAACGCGGGCGGTGGACGCCGCCCGGCTGGCGACCGAAGGGACGCTGGACCGAATCGCCCTGGTCGACGAAGTGGCCCGCGTGGTCGACTTTTTCGCCGGTCCCCTGGGGGCGTTCGTTTCCGGCCAGGTGCTCCGCGTCGATGGCGGATCGCAAGCCTGGCCGGCATAGGAACGTTTCAACGCGACGCCTCAGAGGATCTGAGTCGAATCGGCCTCCTCAAGGTTCCTTCAGCAGCAACCCACTCATGCCCGGACCGCCTGCGCCTGCAGCTTGGCTTCGCGCTGCCGATCTCCCGTCGCGGGACGATGCTTCATGAACCACAGCACCAGCGGGCTGGCGATGTAGACCGTGCTGTACGTTCCTGCGACCGATCCGATCACCATGCAGAACGCAAACCCGTGAATCCCTTCTCCTCCCAGGATGTACAGGATCAGCACGGTAATGAACACGGTGAAGGCGGTGAGCAGCGTCCGGCTGAGAGTCTGGTTCACCGTCAGGTTGATCATCTCCCGCGTGATCTGCGGATTCTTTCCGCGGATTTCCCGCAGGCGATCGAAAATCACGATCGTGTCGTTGAGCGAGTACCCGACGATCGTCAGGAACGCGGCAATCATCGGCATGTTGATTTTGAAATCGCTCAAGAGCAGGATCGGCCCCAGCGGCGTTTTCGATAGATAGGCCGCCAGCGCCACGCAGCCAACCGAGACCAACACGTCGTGCGCCAGGGCCACCACAGCAGCCAGGCCGAACACCATGCTTTCAAACCGCAGCCAGACGTAGGCCACAATGGCGACCAGGCTGGCGATGATGGCGAGCAGCGCCGACTGCCGCGTTTCCGACGCCACGGAGCTTTCGAAGCTGGTCACTTCGTCGAACACCGGGGTCTCTTTCATGGTCGCCTGAATCGTGGAGAGGGCCGCGTGCAGGTCTTCCGGTCCAATCCCCGCGGTCGCCCGCAGGGTCATCCCCGAGTATAGCTTGACGGACCCTTCCCGCGCCGTCATCCCCGGCCCCGCGGTCCCTTCCAGGACAAACAGCGAATCGGGATTGGAATAGGCCTGCTTGCCGTCGCGCTCGATGGCGCTCAGTTGTTCTTCCAGATACCGTGAAAACGTGGGGAGGGCGATTTTGTCGGGTTGTGACTGGTCGTTGGTGATCGTCAGTGCCACCTGCGTTCCACCGGCAAATCGGTCCACCGATGATGGCGGTTGGACTTCCGCGTCGTCTTCGGCCGGCTTCGCCTTCGTCGCGGCAATCGGAACCAGTTCGCCAAAATGCATGTCTTTGCGGACCAGGACTTCCGGAAACGTCTGGCTGACCTGGCTCTGGACGTCCTGGGGACTCAGGTTCCGCCCCTTTTCATTGGCGACCCGCAAACGAAAATAGGTTCCTTTGGCGATCTGCCCCGACGAACTCAATTCTTCCAGAGTGATGTTGCCGCCAAACGTCTTTTCCAGCGAGTCGCGCACATTATCAGCTTTTTGCGGCTCATTGAACTGCATCGTCACGGAGATCCCCCCCGCGAAGTCGATGTCATAATTCGCGTCGCCGCGCGCAAAGAGGGCCACCAACCCGGCCACGATCAGCACCAGGCTCGCCCCCGACGCGATCATCTGCTTGCCGACGAAATCAAAGTGCGTCTCTCCCACCAGACTCAACATCCGCAGTTTGCGGATCGTCCGCGACCGCTCCAGGATGTTCATGATCAGGCGGCTGAAGAGCACGGCAGTGAGCAGATTCAGGACCAGCCCGATGAACAGCGCCACCGCAAACCCCTTCACGGTTTCCGTCCCGATCAGGTACAGAATCACGGCAGTGATCAGCGTCGTGATGTTTGAGTCGAAGATCGCCGCAAACGCTTTGTCGAAACCGTTGTGGATCGCCATCCGCAGGCTGGCGCCGCGCTGCAGTTCTTCGCGCATGCGTTCGTAAATCAGCACGTTGGCATCGACTGCCATCCCCGCGCTGAGCACCAGCCCCGCCAGACCAGGGAGCGTGAACGCCGCCTTGACGCAGGCCATGATCGACACGATGAACAACAGGTTGAGGAGCAGCGCCAGGTCGGCCACCAGGCCCGCCGTGAAGTAATAGGCCGCCATAAACACCACCACCGCGATCGACGACACCCACAGCGCCATTTTCCCCTTGGACTGCACGTCGGAACCGAGCGTGGGGCTGATGGTGAACTCGCTGATGGGGGTCGACTTGATCGGCACCGGCAACGCTCCCGCGTTGAGCACGCTCACCAGCGAGTCGACCTCGGCCTGGGTGAAACGCCCGCTCTCGATGACGCCATCCGCGCCGATCGGCTGTCTCACCGACGGTGCCGTAAACACTTCCCCATTGAGCATTACGGCCAGCCGGCGCGTCGACCCGTCCTTGCGCGGCGCATAGCGCGTCGTCAAATCCTGGAATAAGAACGCTCCCGTGCTGTTGAAGTGAAATCCGACTGCCGGCTTCCCGTTCTGGTCGTGGGTGGGGTTGGCCCGCTTGAGCAGCTTGCCGGTGATCTGCTTGCTTGAATCCGGCTCATTCAAAATCAGAACTTCCTTGAATCCGGGGGCTTTTCCGGCGCGCTGTCGCAGGGCGATTTGTGGATCGCCATCGAAATCGGTGTTGGGGATCTCCCGGCCTTGTTCATCTTTATTGGGAGCCACCGGCCGCCACTTAGCACGGACCTTCTCTCCGTCCCCCAGGACATCAACTCCCCGCGTTTTTTCCGCCCGCTGGATCAGAACGGCATGATCCTGCCGGTTGGCGACGATGGAAAATTCCAGGCTTCCCAACTGTGTAATGTCCAGCTTCGTCTGCTCGACGATCGCCTGATCGGCACCTGGGAGAATGATCTCGATCCGCGTCCCGCCCAGGCGGCGGACGACGATTTCCTTCGTTCCCGAGGGATTGACGCGGCGGCTGACCGCCCCCACCAGCCGGTCCATCAGGTCGCTGTCGATGACAATCTGATCGTCCTTGGCCTTCGCTTCGTCGATTTCATAAACGAGGTTCGTTCCCCCGATCAGGTCGATGCCGTAGCTGATGGCGTTGTTCCACCGCGACAGGTCAAACGTCGTTTCGTTCAGAACGTCAACGTCGTGGTCCCGGGAGAGCACCCACCGCCCATCGACCCGCTCGATGTCGTCGGGCGCCAGTTCCACCTGAGTCAGCGTTTCGTCCGTATCGGCGTGTTTGCGCACGGCCAGATCGGTCTCCGGATCGACCCCCGCCTTGGTTTTGGAATACGGAACGTATTCCCCCTCGGCGTCCTGATAGGCGCGGCGCTCGGTCTGCACGATTGCCAGGGCGAACGGCAACAGCGCCAGAAACACGCTGAGCAGCACCCAGCTCAGCGCGGCGGAATACTCCCGCACCTTCAGGTAGCGGCAGATCCCAATCCCCAGCGCAACGGGGGCGACGAAGAACACCAGCAGCCAGCAAAAGCCGGTCAAGAAACCATACAGTGAGGTCATGGAACTCCATCCTGTGAAGACCGGTCGCTCACGACGCCGTCGCTGCGACCGCAATCAATCCCCTGGCGGGGCTAGGTTTTATTTTCGGAAGGACTCTCGGACTCGCCGCTGACGGCCAGCACGCGCTGCACGCTGCTGCGGACCACGCGCAGACGGGTGTTGTCTTCCACCTTGAGCGTGACCTCCTGTCCATCCGCGCTGATATTGGCGATCGTCCCGATGATCCCGCCGATCGTCACCACTTTGTCGTTCTTTTTGAGCGCCGCCAGCATCGACTCGCGGGTTGCCTGCTCACGCCGTTGCGGCCGAATCAGGAGAAAATAGAAAACAATGATGATCAGAATGAAGGGGGAAAACTGGATCAGATCCGCGAAGGGGAGCGCTCCGTTTTTTTGTTCTTCTTCCGCCAACAACGACACTGCGGTCATCCAATCCATGTCTCATTCCCAATCGTTTCGTACATTATCCAAACGAGCCGGAAGCGTTCGGGCTCGTGCCAGCCGGGGTTTTTGGGGTCGCCATCTGCCACGCCGATCGCCCCCCACCGGGCCAAGTCCCCCTGGCGAGGGGCAAAAAACGCGCCGGCTCCTGGTCACTGGGGCGCCGGAACGCTTTCCGCAACGGCTGGCGCCGCTGCATGATCCGTCCCTTGAGCCGCACAAAATGCCCAACCTCTCTGGACCGACTGCGCGTATCTTAGAGAGTGTCTTTCCATCGGGCAAGGTGAACCGCGCGAAACTCGTCGCTGCGCCCCTCCACAATCGCCTGCCGCATCTCCCCCAGCAGCCGCTGGTAATACGCCACGTTGTGCCAGGAAACCAGGATCGGTCCCAGCATCTCTTTCACCAGGAACAGGTGCCGCAAATAGCCGCGGCTGAACTGCCGGCACACGGCGCACGGGCATTCCGGATCCAGGGGCCGGTCATCGAGCTGAAATGCCCGATTTCTCAGCCGCAGCGGTCCCGAACCGGTAAACGCCATGGCGTTGCGGCCGTTGCGGGTGGGGAGCACGCAGTCAAACAGGTCGATCCCCCGCAAGACCCCCTCGACCAGGTCGATGGGGCGTCCCACCCCCATCAGGTAGCGCGGTTTGTCACGGGGGAGGAGGGGAACGGTCCAATCCAACGTCGTGTACATCTGGTCGGGTGATTCTCCGACGCTCAGCCCCCCCACGGCGTATCCGGGGAAGTCGAGGGGGAGCAGCCCCTCCGCGGACCGCTCGCGCAGCCTGCGGTTGGTCCCCCCCTGGACGATGCCGAACAGCGCCTGGTCGGTGCGCTGCTGCGCCTCGCGGCAGCGCGCTCCCCAGCGCGTGGTCCGGTCGACCGCGAGCTGCAACCGCTCCCAAGGGACGTCATGCGGGGGGCATTCGTCCAGAGACATGATGCAGTCGGCCCCGAGTTGCTCCTGAATCCGGATGGCCCGTTCCGGGGACAATTCGAGCAGGCTGCCGTCGAGGTGCGAGCGGAAGACCACTTGCTGTTCGTCGAGTGTTGACAGCTTCGCCAGACTGAAGACTTGAAACCCGCCGCTGTCAGTGAGGATTGGGCCGTCCCAACCCATGAACTGATGCAGGCCGCCAAAGTGAGCGACCACTTCGGCCCCTGGCCGAAGTGCCAGGTGATAGGTGTTGGCGAGCACCATCCGGACACCGGCGTCGCGAAGCTGCTGGGGGGTCAGCCCTTTGACCGTCGCCAGCGTTCCGACCGGCATGAAGCCGGGGGTCTCGACGCTTCCGTGGGGGGTCTGCCACCGTCCAGCGCGCGCCCCGGTGAGGGGGTCGGTGAACTCCAGTTCAAACCGGAACGGTGTCGAGGCGGGGGGCACTGGGGGGACTCTAGGGCCTGGCGATAAATGATTCCAGGACGTAGTATCCGCGCCCCCTGAGGGGCAATACAAGTCACCCGGCGGGTTCCCCGCCAAGCGTGCGACCGGCGTCAGCCGGCCGGTGGTTCAATCAATCCCAATTACCCGGCCGGTTTGGAGTTGCGGCGATTGGGGAATTTGCTGGCGACGGCGGCCATTTCCGCCGGATCCACTCCCTGAGCGCGCAGATTCTCCCTCTGGATCGCTTCGTACACTTCCTGCCGGTGTACGGGGATCGTCTCGGGCGCCTGAATGCCCAGCCGTACTTTGTCGCCACGGATATCCACCACGGTGATGACGATGTTATCACCAATGATGATGCTTTCGTCGCGTTGTCTCGACAGGACGAGCATCTTGCCCTCTCCTTACATCATGCAAAGGATCTATGGGATGGCTGCGATCGAGAGGGGCCAAATCCTGGCCTCTGCCGCAGTTCTTTATATGTCGGTCGCAGCGTTCCTAGAATCGTACGTGTGCGCTCGCCGCTACTTCGGTAGTGAAGATCGTCACCGGGCGGAGCAGGGAACAGCGGCAAGGGGCAAAAACCCCGTTCGGCGTCACAGCCCGGCGCGGGCGCAACGGTTGTTCCGGGAATTCGGGGGGAATCCCCCCCGAGTCGCCTCTCCGTGACGGCCGCCGAGAGGGAGTCTTCCTGAAGTCTCGCCGACCGGTTGCCGAACTACGCCGGCGCCGGACTCCGGAGCGAACCGGTTGCCGGTGGACTTCCCAGCCCGGAGAGGACGATCCGCGCGGCCTCGGCCAGCATCAACCCCCCCAATGTCGCCAGAACCAGCGCCACCCACGGGACCGGATTGTTTACCGGCGTCAATGTTCGCGTTTCGATCGCCTGCGCCAGTCCGGCCCCCAGCGGCCACAGAATCCGCACTAGAGCCCACATGCTCATGGCATACATCCAGACGCAGGGGAGACCCGTCACGGCCAGCACCCACTTCGCCCGGTAGGTGCGCCACAGCCAAACCGTCACCCCCAGCAGCGTCAGCGCGGCCAGCAACTGGTTGCTGGCGCCGAACAGATTCCAGAAAATCAGCCACGCCGGGCGACCTTTGGCGTCGGTCGGCTGCCAGATCAGAAACAGCAGCGGAACGCCCGCCGTCAATCCGGTCGCCAGCCAGCGCCCCACCCAGTTCTGCATCCCGGTCAGTTCCTGCAGGATGTACCTTCCCAGCCGCGTGCAAACGTCCAGCGTGTCGTAAACGAACGTCGTGAAGGCCATCAAACCAAACGAGACGCCAAACGCGGCGGGAACGCCGATCACCCCCATGAAACTGCCGATCCCGCGGGCGTACAGAAAATTGGGTTTGGGCTGCCCGCCAGCAACCAGCGGGGACGACTCGGGCAACATCATCACACAACACAGGGAAACGATCGCCACCATCGCCTCCAGCAGCATCGCCCCGTACCCGATCAGCCGCGCATCCGGCTCACGCTGCAACTGTTTTGAAGTTGTCCCCGAGGCGATGATCGAATGAAATCCCGAACAGGCGCCGCAGGCGATGGTGATGAAGAGCAGGGGAAACAGCGGTTGGATCGTCCCGTCCGCTGCCGTCACTTCAAAGCCGCGGAACATCGGATATTCAATCGACTGCCCCCCCAGCACGATCCCCAGCATGCCGGTGAACAGGGCGATGTACAGGAAGTAACCCCCCAGGTGCCCGCGGGGCTGCAAGAGCAGCCACATCGGCAGCACCGAAGCAATCAGGCAGTACACCAGGAGTGCTACGTTCCAGGTCGTCTGTGCCGACCCCTTTTCCAGCCCGAATACCTCTGACACGTCGAACGGGATGAACTGTCCGACCCAGATGGACACTCCCACCAGCGGCAGAAAGATCACTGTCGCCAGCCCCACGCTCATCTTCGTGTACCGCAGACAAAGCCCCATGATGATCGGCAGCGCCAGGTACAAAAGCGAGGAGGTGGCGATCCCTCCCCCGCTGATCTTTTCGCCATTCTCCAGTTCCTGCACCCCCAGAAACGAACTGGCCGTGACGTCGGTGAAGGCCACGATGATGTACACCAGCGCCAGCCAGACGAACGACAGAAACAGGAGGTAACTCCGGCGGCTCATGTGGTCGCGGACCACCTCGGCGATGGACCGCGCCTTGTGGCGGATCGACGCCACCAGCGCCGTAAAGTCGTGGACGCCGCCGATGAAGATCGATCCCACCAGAATCCAGATCAGCGCCGGCAGCCATCCAAACATGACCCCCGCCAGGATCGGTCCCACAATCGGCCCGGCAGCGGCGATCGCGGAAAAATGCTGGCTGAGCAGGAACTTGGACTCGATCGGCGCATAGTCGACGTCATCGCGCAATTCGACCGCCGGAGTCTGCGCCTCGGGGCGCAATCCCAATAGTCGGGCCAACACCCGTCCATACGTCAAGTACGCCGTCACCAGACAGACGGCGGAAATCGACACAATCGCCAACAGGTTCATTTGTCGCGGCGCTCCAATGGTCAGTCGCTGATTTGACCCGGTCCTTGAGCTTATCGCAAACCGCCACCCAGGGGAACGCCGGTCGGAGGTTCCCCGGTGGAACCAGCCCGCCAGTCGGCGGTTGATTTTCGAAGTTGCTCGCGCTAAGATCGGGGCTCGACAAATCTCGGAAAAATCAGGAGTTGCGCAGATGGACAACGGTTCCGGTGGCGGCATCACCAGTATCCTGCAGGAGACGCGGACGTTCCCCCCGGCGGCGGAATTCAGCGCCGCGGCTCACATTCAGTCCGAGGCACAATATTTTGAAATGTGGCAGCGTGCCAAGGACGATCCGACCGGTTTTTGGGGAGAATTGGCCAACCAATTGCACTGGTTCCGCAAATGGGACAAGGTGTTTCAGGGGGAGATGCCCAACACCCAATGGTTCGTCGGTGGCCGGATCAACGCCTCGTACAACTGCCTCGACCGGCACCTGTCAACCTGGCGCAAGAACAAAGCGGCCATCATCTGGGAAGGCGAGCCGGGAGACACCCGCGTCCTCACCTATCAGGATCTGCATCGCGAAGTGTGCCGCTTCGCCAATGTCCTCAAGAAGTTGGGAATTCAGACCGGCGATCGGGTGACGCTGTACATGCCGATGATCCCCGAGCTGGCGATCGCCATGCTGGCTTGCGCCCGGATCGGCGCGCCGCATTCGATCATCTTTGGCGGGTTCAGCGCCGACGCGGTCGCCGAACGGAATAATGACGCCCAGGCGAAACTGGTGGTCACCGCCGACGGAGGCTGGCGGCGGGGCAAGGAGATCGAGCTGAAGAACTCCGTGGACGTGAGCCTCGAGAAATCGCCGACGGTCGAACACGTGGTGGTTGTCCGCCGCACCGGCTCGCCGGTCCGCATGGAACCGGGACGCGACTACTGGTGGCACGACCTGATGGAAGAGGCCAGTGCCGAATGTGATCCGGTCGAGCTCGACAGCGAGCATCCCCTGTTCATCCTCTACACCTCCGGCAGCACCAGAGCAGAACCGGTAGCGTGACCACCTGCCCGCCGCCCACCAACACCGTGATCATATATTGACTCCACGAGATGAGGAAGGCGAACAACCTGCTGGTAAGCAAACTGGGTGCAATGAGTG
>JBJXGA010000056.1:0-7210 GCA_046152955.1 Planctomycetales bacterium
ATCGCATTGGGCAACAAAAAAGGGTTCACGACGGTTTGTCGTAAACCCTTTCGCTGTTTAGTGCCCAGGACAGGACTTGAACCTGCACGGTATTGCTACCACCAGCCCCTCAAGCTGGCGCGTCTGCCAATTTCGCCATTCCCGCATGCCCGAAGTCTAGGGGTTTCAGGTGTGTCGTCAAGGCGCAGGCCTCGTCCCTACCCCACGATCCCGCGAGTGTCACGGCCTTCCGCCGCGAGCTTTTTTTCATGGAAAATATTTGACCTGCTTGGCGACCGACCGTTATGCTAACCGGGCGGCCTTGGACTTCTGGCGTGTTCCGCGACGGACCGAGGCCGAATGTTGGGGGCCGAATGTTGGGGGCCGAATGTTGGGGGCCGGACATCGCGGCAGTACAACTGGGGGTCATTGACGGGCTTCTCGGGTTCATCGCTGGCCGATCGGACCACGGCCAGCGCGATGGATCGACCGTCGAGTTCACGAGGCGCTATTTCATTCAACCATCCCGCTTCAGGATTTATTTCTTGTCCTTCAGTTTCCACTGCGGAGATGAACGCCAATGAACTTGCGGACCATTCTCAGTCGGAAGGGTCGGGATGTATTTACGATTTCGTCCAAGGCAACGATCGCGCAGGCGGTCGAGTCGATGGTCGAACACAATTGCGGATCGCTGGTGATTTGTGACGACGGCGCGCTCGCGGGGATCATTTCCGAGCGCGACATCCTGCGAGCCATTGCGGGCGGTCAGCGGCCGTTGTCGGCGGTCTTGGTCGAGGAGCGGATGACGCGCCGCGTGATCACCGGCGACCCCGCGGACGATCTTAACAAGATCATGGGGATCATGACGGAGCATCGCATTCGCCACCTTCCGGTGCTGGAAAGCGGGCGTGTGATCGGGTTGATTTCGATTGGCGATATCGTCAAGGCCCAACACGAGGAGTTGGCCGTCGAGAACCATTTCTTGATGAGCTACATTCAGAGCTGAATCCGGCAGAGGTGTCTTTCTTGTCACCTCTCCGGCTGGGAGAGGTCGGCCCGACCCGCGGGAGACGTGTCCTTCCCGTCACCTCTCCCTTGGGGTCGCCTGATAAAAGCGCTTAAGCAGCTGTTGCTTCTTTGGTTGCGCTGGCGTGGCCTTTTCCTCGCGCTTCTCGGTACATCTCGCGGCGTTTGGCGGCGAGGGTGGACGAACCTCCTCGAGTTCGCCAGTCCGCTTCCTGACTGTGGTGAGATTCAAAGCCGCGCGTTCGCGCTGACCGCCATCCGCGGCGGTCGATGTGTCCGCAGTGGGGTGGTGTCCTTCGCAATTCACTCAGGACAGACCACGCGATCGACTGGCCTCAACGGCAGGCGATGGTTTTCACCGCTATCCTGAGTGACCATATTTTGCCGCACACGGCTGATACGACAAGAATCGAACGGGCGAACGAACTACACCCTCCCACCGGGAGGGTGGGTGAAGCCAATGCCGTCGTCTCCGAAAGCAACTTCGTGCCAGCGCCGACAATCTGCACCTGCAAGTCGCCCGAAACTTCATCCAGGATGATCCCACTGTTGCGCTCCTTCGCATGGGTGTTCCCTTGAAAAAAGTTCCCCGCGAGGAACGCAACAGATTCCTGTCTTCCCATCAACCCCAATCTACGCATCCTGCCAGCGCTTTTATCAGTCCAGGCCGGGGGAGGGGTTGAGTTGCGATGCGTCGCCTGCGCTGCTTCGCCAAGATCTCCGGCTCAGCCACGGGGAACTCCTGGGAGATTGGAAATCGACGAAAAAACTCGGCAAGGACGGCGGAACTACTTGCTTCCCTGGAGTAGCATGGCTACAAGAACGCGTGGTTTCATTTTCACGTCCATTCCGAATCGCCGGCTGACTCGAGTTGGTTCCCATGCTCGTTCTCGCCAGAAAAAAGCAGCGATCAGGAACCAGCCTCGGGGGGCGGATCGCGCTGCTGGTGCTGTGGGGATGTGCATTCAGCTCCGCGGCCGACGCGTTGGCTCAGCCTGTCATCAAATCGATATTCCCGTCCGCTGCCCAGAAGGGTTCGACGGTCACCGTCGAGTTTCGCGGCACGGGCCTGGAGGGCGCTTACGCCCTCTGGGCGGATTCACCGAGTGTGGCGGGCGCGGTCAAGCCGGCGGAGTCGGCCGACGGGCCGGCAGCGCCGCAGTCTCGACCGGCTGCCCCCGACAACAAGCCCACTTCACCGGCAGGTCCGGTTGTCTTGCAATTGCGTGTCGATGCGGCGGCGCGGCCGGGGACGCATGCAATTCGCTTGGTTTCACCGCACGGCCTGTCGAATGCTATTGCTTTTTTCGTGGCCGAAGAGCCAGTGGAAGTGGAGGCGGTACAAGCCCATCACACTCCCAGAGAAGCGCAGTCGACCCGGGTGCCAGCCCTGATCCAGGGCCGAATGGATCAGAGCGGGCAGGTCGATTGCTATGCCTGCATGGCGTCAGAGGGCGACGAGCTGTAGTTTGAAGTGATGCAGGCGCAGGCGCTGAAACCGCGACTAACGCTGTTGGGACCAAACTCCAGTTGGTTTAGCGCCGAACGGCTGGAACGGCACCTGTTTCAAGAAGAGCGGCAATCCGACCTGATGCCGACGGAGGCCAGGGGAACGTTCCGGGTGGCACGCGCTGGGCGCTATGTTGTTCAGGTTTCTTCCTTGTTCGGCCAGGGTTCGGTGGATGCCTCCTATCTGCTGGCTGTCTCCCGCACGGGCAACGGCCCGCGGCGGGTTTCGCCGCCATCGGCCGAGTGGCAGGAGCGCAGTTTCACACGCGCGATCGGAAACGGTTGGCTGAGCGCGGTCCAGGCTCGTGCGTTCAAAACTCAGGAGCCGGGAGCGGTGAGCCACGTGGTGGAACCTGTCGACGCTGCCGCGGTGATTACGGGGGGGCCTGCGCCGGGACCCGGGGACGCCGGCCCAGCAACGCTGCTCGCGGCTGACGCCGCGGTGGCGAGGGACGCCCAGGTCAGTGAGGGTCAGCCGAAAGCGGGGATCGCCCTTCCCGCCATTCTGGAAGGGACCATCGGCAGGCCGGCGGACGTCGACCGTTACCGCTTTGCGGCACGGGCCGGCGACGAAATCGCCATCGAGATTGAGACTCCCGCAGCGCAGTTGCCAGCCTTCAATCCCTGGGTGGCGATCCTGGACTCCGAGAATCACGAGGTGTTTTCGAACCTGCATCGCAAGGTGTCCCTGTTTAATAATAACGCCGAGCGACAGATCTTCATCGCGGCGGTCATGCCCAAGATAGTGCACCGCTTCGAGAAACCTGGGGAGTACACTTTGCAGGTGCGGGATATCACCGCGAGGTACGGCGACCCGACGTATCGCTATCGGATTCTCGTTCGTCCGCAGGTGCCGCACGTCGGGGAGATTTCGTTGGGCGGCGTGGACTGCCTGAATCTGGAACGCGGCCGGGCCGGGCGTGTGACTCTGACGACCAGCTACGAGGAAGGCTTTTCCGGCAGCGTCACGTTTGTGTTCACCGGCCTGCCCGCGGGGGTCCAAGCCCTCCCCGCGGATATACTGGTCGATCGGAAGACCGCGACTCAAATCACGGAAAACGCGCAGACCGTGCTCGCACCGACCAGCGAGACGACGCTCGTGCTGGCGGTGAGCCCGGATGCTCCGTTGACCCGCCTGCCGCAAGTCGTGCGCGTCGAGTGCCGCGTGCTCGAGCAAGGTAAACTAGGGCCGGCGCTGCTGGTTCGGGAATTGCCCGTGATGGTCGTCGCTGACCGAGAAAACAAGCAATAGGCCCGGGGCCGCTGACGCAAGCAGGCTTTGATCATGCTGAAGACTTCGCATTTGGCGGCGCTGGCCGTGAGCTGGCTGGTCTCCGCGACCAGCGTGGTGCAGGCCGAGACGGGACCCAATTCAGGGCCCGATTCGGAAAAACTGGTGGCGTTGGCTGTCGTGCCCGCCGAAGCGACGCTTTCCGGAAAGGGCGTATCCCGGCGGTTCGTTTTGATTGGAACCTATGCCGATGGTTTCACGCGCGACCTGACGCCACGGGGTACCTGGACGCTTTCGGATCCGGCCGTGGGCGATTTGCCGACCGGCGGCACCTTGACCGCCCGCTCGACGGGGAACGTCACGCTCACGGCCCGACTCGCGGGTCGCACCGCGACGTCGACGGTGCGGGTGAAGGTATCCGATGCGGAACGACCATTCAGCTTCCGGCGCGACATCGGCGCCATTTTGACGAAGCAGGGATGCAACACCACTGACTGTCACGGGACGGTCAAAGGCAAGGGCGGGCTCAAGCTCTCCGCGAATGCCCTCGACGCGCGCGAGGACTACGGTTGGATCGTGGAGGGCGGTACGTTCCAGGTTCTGACCGCGGAGTCGAAGGGACCCAAGACTCCTCGCATCGACCAGAAAAACCCGGAGCAAAGCCTGATCCTCACCAAGCCGACGATGCTCATCGAACACGGCGGCGGTCAGCGATTCGACGTTGGCAGCGCGGATTACCGCGCGATTCTCGCATGGATCCGGAATGGCGCCCCTTACGGCGCAGACACCGGCGGCGCCGCGGCCGTCGTGAAGGTCGACGTTTTTCCGCCGGAACTGGTGCTGGAAATGTCCGGTCAGCACCAGCTGCTCGTCACCGCTCATCTCGCCGATGGAAGCACCGAGGATCTCTCCGACCAGGTGATGTATGTCCCGACCGATTCGCAAATCATCGACGTCAGCGATTCGGGCGTGGTGAAGCCGCTCAAGCCCGGTGAGACGTCGGTTCTGATTCGCGCCGCCGGTTTCGCGGTCAGCACGCGGGTGGGCGTTGTGCGGTCAGCCGTCGCGGACTACCCCGAGGTCGAAAGCTGGAATTTCATCGACCGCTTCATTTTCGCCAAGTTGCGGAAGTTCAACATCGTCCCGTCCGAGCTCTCTTCGGACGCGGAGTTTCTGCGACGGATCTGCCTGGATCTGGCGGGGACCTTGCCGCCGCCCGAGCGCGTCCGCGAGTTTCTTGCGAGCACGGAGCCCAACAAGCGGAACCAGCTGATCGAGACGCTGCTTCAATCCCCGGAATATGTTGACTATTGGGGCTTCCTCTTCAGTGATCTGATGCGCGCTACATTCGTCACCTCCAATAATGCGGAGATGACGAAGGCCTACGAAGACTGGGTCGTCAACAGCATCGCGGCCAACAAGCCGTACGATCAAATGGCCCGCGAGAAGATCGCGGCCACTGGGTTTTCGGCACCGGCCCGCAACCTGCAGTACGTCGGCGAACCGTTACCGCCCGAGCAGCTCATGGCCGAACATATTCGGATCTTCTGGGGCAAGCGGTTGGATTGCGCGCAGTGCCATAACCATCCGTTCGAGATCTGGACTCAAAATCAGTTCTGGGGACTCGTGGCTTATTACGGTGGCCTGGAAGAACTGCGGGGCAGCAAGGTTTTCTTTGACCGGCTCGACCGCGACTGGGGTAAGCCAGTGGCACACCCGCGCTCACGCGAGAAGGTTAGTCCCACGTTTGTCGACGGCACGCCGCTGCCAGCGAATGAACAACTAAGTCCCCGAGCGCGGCTGGCGGAGCAGATCATTGCCAGCCCCGACTTTGCCGAAACCGCGGTGAACCGAATTTGGGGCTATCTCTTCGGTCGCGCCATCGTCGCCCCCGTCGATGACTTCCGAGCGACGAATCCGCCCACCCACCCCGAACTGCTCGACGCCCTCGCGAGGGATTTCCGAGCTCGCGGACATGACCTGAAGCAGCTCATCCGGACGATCGTGCAGTCGAGAACCTATCAGCTTTCCGGCGCGTCCAATGACACGAACCGGGGTGACAAGCTCAATTACTCGCGTGCGCTGCCGCGGCCGATGGAAGCGGCCGTGTTGCTGGACGCGATCTCGAGCGTCACCGGAATCGATGAGCATTTCAAGTATCACCCGATGGCTGGCGGGCCGGATCGGGTGCCCGCGCCAGGCACGCGGGCGATCCAAATGAATCCCGACCTTTGCCCATCGCAGTTCATGGATGTCTACGGCCGATCGATGCGCAAACAGGCTCCGCTCGGTCCGCCCGAGCCGACCCTGGCGCAGGCGCTTCACATGTGGGCCGGGCCGACCTACACGGCGAAAATAGCAGAGAAAGGTGGACGGCTCGACAAGTTGCTGGCCAAGGAGGCTTCGGATGCCGCCATCATCGACGACTTCTATTTGGCAGCGTTGACGAGGCCGCCGACGAACGAGGAGCAGTCGCAACTGCTCGGTTTTCTTGCCGGGCGCCAAGAGCGCCGTGAACAGACTTTGCAGGGATTCGTCTGGGCGCTGCTGTGCTCCGGCGAGTTCGCCACCAATCACTGACCAGTCCCACAGACCAATCAACCCCAGACCAATCAACCCCAGACCAATCAACCCCGGAACAATCAACCCTGGAACAATCAACCCCGGAACAATCAACCCCGGAACAGTGGCCATGCGGAACATCCCCAATTCGGACTGCGTTTGCCCCAGACGGAGCCGGCGGTCTTTCCTGCGCGCGGGTTCGCTTGGCTTTTTGGGTCTGACGCTGGCCGACTACCTGCGATTTTCAGCCTCGCCGGCATTCGCGTCCGGGTCGCCCCGCAAGGCGGGCGCCGTCATTCTGCTGTGGCTGGAAGGCGGAGTCAGTCAACTGGACACCTGGGATGTGAAGGCCAACTCCGGCTTCCGCACCATCCCCACGAATGCGGCGGGGGTCCGGATTTCCGAGATCCTGCCGCGAATGTCCCAGCACATGGACAAGCTGTCGATCATCCGCTCCATGAAGTCGTTCGAAAGGAACCATCCGCAGGGAACGATCGAAACGCAGACCGGCCATCGCCCCAATCCAGCGATGAAGTTTCCCAGCCTGGGATCCATTGTCTCCCGGGAATTGGGTGGCCAGAACAATTTGCCGCCCTACGTGGTCGTTCCGACGCCGTCCGAGAATGACTTTTTCAATTATGAGGAAGCATACAAGGCGGCGTTTCTTGGACCGCAGTATGACAGCATGATCCTGCCGGATCCGAGTCAACCCGACTTCGCGGTCCCGGATCTGAACCTGCCCAAGTCGATCACGAAAGAGGCGATTGAAGACCGTCGCACGATGCTCTCCATCGTGGATCAGCACTACCGTGCCCGGGAGCACGACGCACGCCTCAGCAAGATGGATGAGTTCCGGGAGACGGCGTTGCGGATGATCCTCTCTCCCGACGTGAAAAAGGCGTT
>JBJXGA010000060.1:0-4759 GCA_046152955.1 Planctomycetales bacterium
CGTCGCTTGAATTCCTGCAGTTCGTGCAGGCGGGCGTCCCAACGGTCCGTCAGGACATAGGACCGAATTTGCAGCATGGCTTCGGCGTTATCCGCCAGCCAGAAGATGCCGTTCCCTTTGAGGCGCAGATTGATGACCCGGCGGATGCTGCTTTCGATCGCGCCGCTTCCCAGCGGCAGACCAAGCTGACGGAATGTCGGGTACTTGAGGCGTCCCGCTTTGCCATGCTTTTCGAGATACGCGATCTCGGTCCAGACCTGCGCGTCGGCGGGTTGATCAGCGGCCAACTCGGTCAGTTCGGCCACGACTTGGCGCCAATGGCCGTTCCGCAGCAACGTACGATATTCACGATACAGGGGTTTCCGTTTCGCGTCACCGTAACCCAAAGCCGCCAGGGCCAGCGAAATATGATGCACTGCGTGACAGTTGTCCAGAACCTGGTAAATCGGCACGTGCGAGACTTTGGCCAATTTGATGATGGTCTTGATTCGTTCCCAGATCCAGGTGCCGCCATCGGCCACGAACGTGATGCTCAGTGCCTTCGCTGCCCCCAGCCGATGCAAGTGCATGGCGGTCAGTTCTGCGACCGCATCCGGCCCCAGCAAGGTGCCATCCACCAGGGCCTGCGATTTCTTCACCATACGACCGTTCTCGTCGTGCGCGTAAATCGTCAGCAATTTCGGTTCGCGCCAATCGGCGTCAAACGTCCTGCACGGTCGCTTTCGCGATCGGCCGGGGGTGTCTTCACAAGGCATCCCGTCGGCGTTCGTCGGCTCCGGAACTGGCACAACGTCCCGCATTTCTCCGCGAATTCGCGTCCGCGCACCGTCGAGTTGAGCCGAGACCCGCAGGCCCGCCAATTCGTTCCCGGCGGGCAATTTCCCTGCTCGCCACAATTCCAATTCGTGGGTACGAAGTCTCAGCAGGTCTTCTCCAGATTGGTTCGCCATTCTGCGGACCGCCTTCACGTCGAGCTCCACGCCGGTACGCTCCAATTCCTGTTGTGCGAATTGCAGCGACGGACAGAGTGCCGCTTGCCGTGCAACCAGACTTTGGAGTCCGGGGCTGCATCCCTTGCCACAGCCGAACTGTGCGAGTTCGACGTACATTCCGGAGCCCTTTTCCTTCGACTGCCTCAACCAGCTTTTGCGTGTGGCGCAATACAACGACGTGACCCAGATAATCAGGCCCCCGAGCAAACGGACTTGTATCTGCCGCACTCGGCCCCGATCGAGACGGACGGTGGCCCCCTGACGCACCTGTTCGCAGCCTTCCGAAAACTCCGGCGTATTCGTCACAACGGCCATCAGGCCCACGATGAGCAGATCTGCCCCCCGCGAAAACTTGGCATGGACCTGTTGCTCAAGCTCCATCATCTGCCCGGGATTGGCCGCCAACTTCTGTCGCCACGCTGGCAGAACCGTCATCAACTCCGCCTGAAAACGACCTACCATCTCCTCCGGCGACTCAACGCACGGTCCCTGCGGTCCATCCACGCGATATCCTCCCATGACAAACGCCTCCCTGCAAAAGCGAACCATCCTTGGGCCGTTGAAACACTTCCAAGTTGCAGGATAACCACTTCTTCATTCACCGTCGTCTCCACCACGCCGAATGTGTCGGCAAACGTCGAAAATCCGTCGCCGCAGGCGACCGCAGAATGGGATTGCACCCCTTCGCGCATGCGTTGAGGGCCGCGTAGTTCGGTTCGTCGTGTTCGGTCGTCGGCATGCTGCCATTCCGAGTTGAAATGGTCGCAGTTTTGTCCCGGTCGACAGAGTCGCGGGCCGGGACGCGCGCCGGGAGTCGTGGCAGTCAGGCGGGTTGGGTGGCGCTTGCGACACCAGCGGCTGGTCAGTTTGCCGACCCCGGAAGATGTTGCTTTGGGGGAATTTGCTGTATAGTCGCCTGGAAGTTTCTGGAACTGGTCTTGCCCCAGGAGAGAGTCCCCTGATGCCAACCGAGATTGCTGGCCCGCGTGAAGGGCTGGAATTGATCGACCTCGTGGGAGTCGGCGTTTATTTTTTGCTGACCGGAGCGATCGTTCTGTGGTCCTCGCGGAAGCAGGCCAACACAGACGACTTTTTTCTGGGGGGCCGACGCATGCCCTGGATGGCGGTCGGACTTTCGATCCTGGCGACCCTCATGTCGAGCATTTCGTATATGGGTGTTCCGGGGGAGATGATCACCAACGGGGTGGCCATGTTTGCCCAATACCTGGCGCTCCCGTTCAGCATGTTTGTCGTGCTTGTGGTGTGGGTGCCCTTCTTCATGCGCTTGCAGGTGACCAGCGCCTACGAGTACCTGGAGAAGCGGTTTGATTACCGCGTGCGGCTGATGGGCGGGACGCTGTTTCTGCTGCTGCGTCTGGGGTGGATGTCGATGGTGATGTACGTGGGCTCGTTGGCCCTCACGCAGATGACGGCGTCGCTCATTCCGCCCGATCGACTGGATCCCCTGGTCGGCTGGTTCCGATCCGATCCGCAAGCCGTGCCGCTGCTGCGCGAAACGATGTTGTATTGGGTCATCGGAGCGGTCGGCCTGGCGGGGACGGTGTATACCTGTCTGGGAGGCTTTCGCGCGGCGATCTGGAATGACGTGCTCCAGTCCTTGATGCTGTTGGGGGGGACGTTGATCACTCTGGGCTACGTGATGTGGACGACCCGCACCGGGCCCGTCGATTGGTGGGAGATCGCCTCGCAGCAAACGGCCGGGCATACGCGTCCCATCTGGTTCAGCTTCGACCCGACGGTCCGGATGACGATCGTCACGGCGGCGATGCTGAGTTTCTTTTGGACGATCTGCACGCACGGGTCGGACCAGGTCGTTTTGCAGCGCTATTTTTCCACTCCCTCCCTGTCGGCGGCCCGCCGGAGTTACATGGTCAATGCCGCCTCCGACCTGTCGATCGGCGTCCTGCTCGCGTTGAGCGGCCTGGCGCTGCTGGCGTTTTATCTAAAGCATCCCACGTTTCTCCCGGAAGGGATTTTGACCCTCGATGCGGAAGGAAAAACGGTGGTCAAGCACGGCGACCGTGTGCTGCCGTATTTCTTCGCCCACCAACTGCCGGCGGGGATCGGCGGGGTCGTGGTCGCGGTGCTGGTCTGCGATGCCATGCAGTCGCTGGTTTCCGGTGTCAACAGCATCAGCGCCGTCTTCACCAGCGACCTGTTCGGACGGCTGCATCCGCAGGGAGAACAGAAAATGAGCAGGCTGAATCTGGCCCGTCTGTTGACGGTTGCCGTGGGAATCCTGGTGACGGGATTGGGCACTGCGGTGGCTTGGCTGGCCCAACATTCGCAACGCAACATTGTCGATATGATGGCGCCGGCCTTCAATATGTTTTTGGGACCATTGGCGGCGTTGTTTCTCATCGGCATGTTTTTGAAGTGTCGGGCGCGGGCGGCAATCCAGGCTGTCCTGTGTGGGGTGGCGATTTCCTTTGTCTGGAGCTACTGGAAAGATCTGTTTGGCACGAGCTACCAGCCGACCATCACGTTGACGACGGCGGTTCCGTACCTGTCGAGCTTTTTGATTGCCGCCCTCCTGGGAAGGCTGGCTGGGGACGCGCAGGAGCATCCCGGGCTGTCGTACACCTGGTTCGCCGTCATGCGCCGCCAGGAGACTCCTGCAGAGATATCTGAGAACCCTTGATGTAGGATGCCTGAATGCCTGTCACTGCCGAGCCCGATGTCCGGATCGCCCGCTCGATGGCCCTGTACCATCGCGCCTTGGAACTGATTCCTGGCGGAATGCAGCTCATCAGTCGCCGCCCGAGCCGATTTGCCAGCGGTGTCTCGCCGGTGTACGCAGCGCGCGCCCAGGGGGCGCGTCTGTGGGACGTGGATGGCAACGAGTACATCGACTGGGCCAGCGGAATCCTGGCGATCATCCTGGGTTATTGCGAACCGGTGGTCGATGACGCCGTGCGGGAACAGATCGGACGGGGGGTGAATTTTTCGATCAGTTCGGAGTTGGAGGTGGAACTGGCCGAAGAGCTGATCCAGATGATTCCCTGCGCCGAGATGGTCCGCTATTCCAAGGGGGGGGGAGACGCCTGTGCGGTCGCCGTCCGAATCGCGCGCGGCACGACGGGGCGCGACAAAATCCTGTTTTGCGGCTACCATGGCTGGCACGACTGGTATCTGGCGGCCAATCTTGACGCCGACGCCAATTTGAACGGGCACCTGTTTCCTGGAATTGAACCGATTGGGGTTCCGCGCGTGCTGGCGGGAACGGCGATTCCATTTCCGTTTGGCGAACTGGGAGTGCTGGGCGAGACGCTGGATCGAAACCGTGGAGAGGTGGCCGCCGTCATCATGGAACCGCTCCGCTCCCAACTCCCCCCTGCGGGATACCTGGCGGGGGTGCAGCGGTTGTGCCGCGAGCACGGCGCGGTGCTGATCTTCGACGAGGTCTCCAGCGGCTTTCGCTGCGGGCTCCAGGGGGCGCAGGGGTTGGTGGGGGTGACGCCGGACATGGCGGTATTCGCCAAATCGATTTCCAATGGCTATCCGATGGGTCTGGTGGTCGGGCGGAGAGACGTGATGGCGCCGGCTTCGCGGATGTTCATTTCCAGTACCTATTGGAGCGACGCGATCGGGCTGGCCGCCACGCTGGCGACCCTGAGGGAAATTCGCCGCCGCAATGTCCCAGCGCAACTCGCCCGGTTTGGCGCCCAACTCCAGCAACGGATCAATGCCGCGGCTCGCGACACGGGATTGGCCGTTGACTGTTGCGGACAGAGTTTTTATCCGCA
>JBJXGA010000068.1:0-20868 GCA_046152955.1 Planctomycetales bacterium
CCATCCGGTGAGGTGTGACGGTTTGAACCACGAAAAACTCGAAAACAAAGCCGGGAAGGGTTTGCTGAATCAGGGGCAAGTTTTACCGCGAAGCGGTTGCACACCAAACTGCGTGCTGTGTTTCCGGTCATCATATTTGAACAATCGGCAGGCGACGCTCGCTGGGGTATTGACGCACCGGCAGACTTCTCATGAGCGCTATTCCTGTTCCGCTTCCGGCTCCTCCTCATCCGGACGCTGGGCGGTCCGCACTGGCTCTCCCTTCAGAAAAGCGTAGAGGTCCGCCAGATCGGTGTCGGTCAAGTCCTTGAGCAGCCCTTCGGGCATGAGCGAGATGGGGAGCACGCGCCGCGATTCGATGTCGCTCGATTCAATTCGAAACGTCTGGTTCGTCGCGTTCCGCAGTACGAATCCTTCGTTGGAACCATACACGATCATCCCGGTGTACACCTTGCCCGATTTCGTCTCGATCCGCGTCGTCTGATACCGCGGCGATACGTCCCGATTGGGAAGGGCGATCGCCAGGAACAGATCGTCGCGCGAGAAGCGACCGGCGACCCCGGCCAGGTCCGGCCCCAGTCCGCTTCCCCCGCCATGACATTGCGCACAGCCTCGCGCCGTGTACAACTTGCGCCCCCGCTCCAGGTCACCTGTCTCCCAGTGAACTTCCGCCAATCGGTCCTTCAATGCTTGGAGGCTCGCCTCGCTTCCGCCTAGCGCCAGGTCGGCGATCTCGGGAAATTCCGTGCTCAACCAGGCGGTCATCTTTTCCATCGCGTCGGGCTGCGGGATGAACCCGCGCGAGCCGTACACGAATTCAAAGTCTTCGCCCGAATTTCTCTCGACCAGGCGAACAACCCGCTCACGCAGCGCGAATTCGCTTTTGTCGAGTTGCAATCGCCGCGCCAATTTCACCAGCGCCACGAGTTCCTCGCCATGCTTCTCCTCCGGCAGAAACTCCAGCGCCGTCACGCAACTGGTCAGGACGTCGAGCTGCGACGCCTCCAGCCCCCCCACGAATTTCTCCCGGTCTTCCGGTTGCGGGTTGCTCGCCAGCGCCATCAGCGACGCCATCCGGAGTTCGAATTTCTCATATTGCTGGCGGATCAGCGCATAGTGCTCCGGCGTTCTGCCGTGGCTCATCACGAACACCACGTCGTTGTTCCAGGGGTACTCGGGATCGGATTGGACCGCCTTGGTCAAGGCGGCGATCGCGGCGGGAAGCTGTTCGGCAGGGAGCCGCGTCATGAACAGCACGTGCCCTGGCCGGCCGAAGCCCTCCTTGCCGATGATCACTTCCGGCAATTGGTCGTCCCGACTGACGAATTCCGCATACAATTCTCCCAGCCGTTCATTCCAGTTGCTGTCGAGCGGCAGCTTGCGAGCGGCAATCTTCCGGTCCAGCCCCAAGAACGCCTGAGCCACCAGCTCGCGCTGTGCTTTGCCAGGTTCCACCGGCAACCGCGAGGCGGCGATCAGATAATGAATATCGTCGATGGGAGAGGTGTCTTCCTTGATCTGTTCCAGGAGGTGGCTGTACAGCGAGTCGTTGATCGGCGCGAGCATCGCCGCCAGCCGCGCCAGTTCCAGATCCAGCGCCCGGTCTCCCGTGGGAAACAATTGAGCCACCGTAATCCGCAGCGGATCCAATTCCCGTTCGTGCTCGCTCAAGTCATGCAGCGGCGCATAGCCTTCGTAGACCGCGGCGGTCTGCTCGTCTCCTCCCAGATCGCCGATCGCCATTTGAAGGATTCGAACCGCCTCCAGTTTCTGGGCCGCGGGGTGCTTCCCTTCCAGCGCGCGGCGTCCCACTTCAACAGCGTAGGGGGAAAACGACTTGTTCTGCTCGTGCGCCTGCCAGACGTATCCCAGGGTCGTGGAGAGCGCCGCCTGCCAACCGATTTTGCGAGTGATGTCTGCGACTTCCTTCAATTGCGCGGGTTTCATCCGCGGCAGCAGCCGCGCCGCCGCCAGACGGACGGTCCGATCGCCGTCTCCCAGGCAGCGAGCGATCGAAGGAATGAGCACCGCGGGATCACGTGGCAGTCGCGCCAGCGACTCCAGTGCCCGCCGACGGACCATTGCCTCGGGGTCGTTGAGAAAGGGAACCAAGACCTCCAAAGTCAACCCTTGCGGCGGCTTGGCCCCCAGGGACCAGGCGGCGCGCCCTCGCAACTCGGCCGACTTGGCGGTCGCCAGGATCTCAGCCGCCGTTCCGGGAATCCCCGTGAACAGCTCCGTCAGGATTTCGACCGCACGGATCCGATGTGCCAGTGGTTGCTGTTCATCGAGCGCCAACGACAGGAACGGTTGTGCCCCCAATTTATTGGCGACCGGCACCCAGCGGACGCGGGACCAGCTACTTTGGGGTTGCGGCGCATCAACGCACGCTTTCAATTTCTGGGCGCTGGTTGCATGATCATTCAGGTCGAGCAATGCGGGGCGAGCCGCCGGGGACGCGGGGGCGTCCCCGGCGCCAACGTAAGTCACCTTGTAGACCGTCCCTTGCGTGCCACGTCCCCCCACGCACACATACAGGCTCCCATCCATCCCGACGTCGACGTCGGTGGGAGCGAATCCAAATTCCCCCTGTGTGGTGATGAACTCTTTGGCCTGCTGGGGGGCATAGGTTCCTCCCTGACGCTGGAGCGGCACGCTGAAGACGCGGCCAAACGTCCAATCCAGGACGAACAGGCCGCCGCGGTACGCTTCCGGAAACTGCGTGTGCCGATAACAGGCGACTCCGGTCGGCGAGCCGCGGCCCGTGGCGGCCACCACCGGGGGGGAGTCGATCACATAGTCGGGGCGCTTGCAACCCTCGGTAATCCAGCCGTGCTCGGCGCCGGGAAGGACATGAAACAACTTAGTCGGCTGATACCAGGGGAGCGAGATCTCCCGTTCGCCATCGCTGTCGTAGGTGAACAGTTCCCCCTGCCCGTCGAAATCAAAGTCGTAGGCATTGCGAAACCCATCCGCCAGAATTTCCCCTCCGGAGAGATCCGGTTTGAGCCGCATGATCACTCCCCCATGCGGATTCCGCACCGGTGACGTCGGTTCGGTGGCGTGCCCGCTGGAGACGTCGGCAAAATTTCCGGCGATCAGATACCACCAACCGTCGGGGCCGCGCCGGACGGCATGCGCATGGTGCTCGCTCCCGGTCTTGATCTTCAGAAACACCTCCGGCGGACCGTCGGCCTTGTCATCCCCATTCTTGTCGAAATAGCAGATCAGCCCGTCGTCTCCCGTGCAGAACAGGTCGCGCCCGTGAAAATACAACCCCTGGGCGCCGGACTGTGGACCACTGGCGAAGTCTTTGGTTCGGTCGGCGATTCCGTCTCCGTCCGAATCGATCAGAATCCGGACGTACCCTGGTCCCGACACGACCACCCGACCGGCAGTGTCGATGGTCATCGAAAAAATGTCGTGGGCCAGCGCATCATCCGCGTACCGCGTGATCTTGAATCCGGGGGGGGCCTTAAGTCCCAGGGGAGCTGGCTCGTCGGCCGTCAGGCTGGTTCCCGAAACCAGTTCCAGGATCAGCGCCGCCAGCAGCCACATTCCGCCGCGACTCCATCCGCACGCACAGGTAGATTCAGGCATGTTCGTCCCAATCCATCGGCCGCGTCCACATCCCCGGACGCCAAGAAGAAAGCTCGCACCTTGGCTCTAAACCGCAGAGCGGGCGAAATTTAGCACGAATCGCCCGGTTAGGGCAATGCGATTTCAGTCAGGCGATGGCACAGTGGCACAGGTCACGCAGCCGCCAGCCGGCGCAGCGTCGGCACCTCACCGGGGAGCCGGGAGAGTTGAATTCTCCGTTCTTCGAGCATCTCACACAGTCGGGGGGCGCAGAGCATTTCCAGTTCTCCCGGCCGCAGGTGTGCCAACGGATCGGCCCAGCCGTCGCCGTTGGCGTGAAACTCCGGCTCCACGGGGGTCGCTGCCGGGTGCAAGCCGATTTCAGTGAGGCCTGCGGGAGACCGATCCAGAAAGAGTGCCATCAATCTCAGGTCGATCCGTCCGGCGTGCGCCGTGCCAAAAAAAGTATCCGGAGCGCGGGGGGGGATTCCGCGGACCAGTCGTGAGCGGATCTGATGGGAAAAACGGCGCGCAAAATGCCGTTTGACATGTGCCAGCCCCCAGACGGCCGGTTGCAGACGGTGAATCAGCGTGGTTCGGGCCAGCGACGACTCACATGCGATCCGGACCGAACCGATGCTGTACTTTTCCAGCAACTCGGGGATGATCTCCGAGACGATCGGCATCATTTCCACGTACTGATGCCCGTTGAGGTGCGTTGGCGCCAGGCCATAATCGAGCACTCGTTCGATCTGGGCGCACAGTTCGGCCTGGATGGCCGATCGATGTTCGCGTCCCACCCGCAGCAGCCGCCACAACAGCCCCCCCGCTCCCGGAAAGCGCCCTCGTGCATCGAGCAGCGCCTGTGGAAACCGTTTGCGCGTCAGCGGACGCCCCTGCGTGAGATTCAGGTGGACCCCCAGATCGAAGGGGCGCAGACCGTCGTCTCCCAGTCGCCGGCGCGCGGCGGAGGAGGGAAGGATCTGCCGCCTCTGCATCGCCAGTAAGTCGGTCCAGGACCGCAGCGCCTCGCTGCAACCGGGCGCGTTCGTCAGAATGGAGGTGCTCGTCAATAAGCCGTCGGTGAACGCAGCCAGGATGCCGCGATTGACGGCGCGGTTCATCCCCAGATCGTCGGCGTGCAACACGACGCGCCGCGGAGATGGATCGCCCTGCGCCGGAGTAGCCATCATGCCGCAGCCCGCCGGGAAGGGGCCGGAGTTTCGATGACGATTGGAGGCGCCGTCCCATCCAGTGCGTATTCGCCGCGCCAGTCGCGTCGCCGCACCCCGATCACGTCCAGCAGCATGGGGAGCGCGTGCCGCGACAGGGAGATTGTCGAAGCGTATTCGTTGATCAGCGTCACCGGGATGCGTTCGAACGGCAAATTCAGGCGATGGGTCAGATACACGACTTCGGCGTCGAAAGCAAAGCCGTCGATGGTCGTGCGCGAAAAGACCTCCAGTGCCGCGCGGCGGGAAAAGACCTTGAGCCCACATTGGGTGTCGGTCACTTGCCGCGAGACCAACATCCGCATCAGGGTTCGAAAGACGTGCGTCGCGATGGTTCGCGCCAGGCGACGCGGCGCCAGGACGATCGATTCGCGCAAATCGCGAGCCCCAAACACGATTTCCGCCCGCCCGTCCCCGATCGCCCGGTAGGCGGCTTGCAGCGCGTCCAGGTCATAGGGAAGGTCGGCATCGGTGAAGGCCACCACCTGTCCGGTGGCCCGCAGCATACCATTTCGCACAGCAGCCCCTTTGCCGCGGTTCACCTGGGAAATCGTTCCGAAGCGGACTCCCCGATTGGCAGTCAGCCGGGAAGTTCCGTCACGACTCCCGTCGTCGACCACCAGCACCCGATAATCGATCCCCCAGCGGTTGAGGTAATCGGCCAGGCCATCCAGCGTCGAAGGGAGCCGCAGCTCTTCGTTGTAGGCCGGGACAATCACAGTCAGTTCGTGATCGGAAGCCGGATAGGCGCGGGGCGCACCGGAAGACTGACCGCCAGAAAGGGCAAAATGCGGTGCGGAAATCAAAGAGATCGGGTGTGCCGCTACGGGAGGGGCATCCTGCCCGTCACTGTGCGGCGCAACGTGTGGTCCGGTAGCCTTCATGGCGACCCCTTCCGAGGCGGGGGAAATCAACGAAGTGGCGGGCGGGTTCGTACCAAAAACTGGCGAATTGAGTCAACGTCGGCCTGCAATGGCGAAATCGCTCCCCGGTTGCTCCGTTCGCGATCGGTGTGGTACGTTGCTCCCCCGGTCGAGCCGCGATTTTCTGTGAAACGAGGGGCTGATCGGCGGTTCTTGCATCCCCACCCCGCGTCGGGAAGTCCAAGATCCCGTTTTTTCCCTCTGGATCCCTTGCCGTGAGTTCTCTGCGGAGCTTGATTGACGACCTGGCCGCCTCCGGAAGGCTGATCGCGCTGGATAAACCGGTGAGCCCCGACCTGGAGGTGGCGGAAATCCAGCGGCGGGTCTACGCCGCGGGGGGGCCAGCCGTGCTTTACACGCAAGTTGTCGGCTGCCGGTTTCCTCTGGTTTCGAATCTGTTCGGAACTCTGGAGCGGGCGCGGTACATCTTTCGCCGCACCTACGAGGGGGTCCGGCGGGCAATCGAATTGAAGATTGACCCGACGGCAGCCCTGCGAAAGCCCCTGCGCTATTGGTCGGCGCCACTGACCGCGTGGCGGATGCAACCCAAGCGAGTGTCTCGCGGCGCAGTCCTGGCGCATCAGATTCCACTGGGCCAGTTGCCCCAGATTCGCTCCTGGCCGGATGACGGGGGGCCATTCATCACGCTGCCACAGGTCTATTCCGAGGATCCGCGCCAACCTGGTTTCGCCCGTTCCAACCTGGGGATGTATCGGGTTCAACTGGCCGGGAACCAGTATGTGCCGGATCGGGAGATTGGGCTCCACTACCAGATTCACCGCGGGATCGGCGTCCACCATGCCGCGGCGCTCCAGGCGGGACAGCCGCTGCGGGTGAATATCTTCGTGGGGGGGCACCCGGCAATGTCCCTGGCGGCGGTGATGCCGCTTCCGGAAGGATTGAGCGAATTGACGTTTGCTGGCGCCCTGGCGGGAGAGCGAATCAGGATGTTCTCGCGCGGCGGATCGCTGCCGATCTATGCCGACGCCGATTTCTGCATCGCGGGCACGATCATTCCCGGCGTGGAGCGTCCGGAAGGGCCGTTTGGAGATCATCTGGGCTATTACAGCCTGGCGCACGATTTTCCCGTGCTGCGTGTCGAGCGGGTCTATCATCGCGAGAACGCCGTCTGGCCGTTCACCGTTGTGGGCCGTCCTCCCCAGGAAGATACGACGTTCGGACAACTCATCCATGAATTGACCGGACCGGTGATACCGACCGTGTTGCCGGGGATCAAGGAGGTACACGCCGTGGATGCGGCGGGCGTCCATCCGCTCCTCTTGGCCATCGGGAGCGAGCGGTACATGCCCTTCCAAGGGCTTGGGAGACCGCAGGAATTGCTGACGCAGGCGTCGGCGATTCTGGGACAGGGGCAAATGTCACTGGCGAAATACCTGTGGATTGCCAATCGGTTTGACGACGAGGCGCTCGACCTGCACGACATCGGACGGTTTCTGCAGCACATGCTGGCCCGCGTCGACTGGAGACGCGACCTGCATTTTCACACGTGTACGACGATGGACACGCTGGACTACAGCGGGGACGGGATGAACAGGGGCTCCAAGCTGGTGATCGCCGCGGCCGGTCCCCCCATTCGAAAACTGGCCGCAACCCTCCCGAGCGAGCTGCCTCTCCCCGCCGGCATGACATCGCCCCAGATTCCGATTCCGGGAATTCTGGCAGTGCAGGCGACCGGCAGTTTGGACGCGACGGTCCGCGCTCTAAAAGAGGCCTGGCAGAGTCAGGGCAACCACTGGGGAGACGAATTCCCCTGGATCACGCTGGTGGACGACAGCCAGTTTGCCGCGCGAACGCTGTCGAACTTTTTATGGGTCACGTTCACCCGCAGCAATCCAGCCAGCGACGTCAGCGGCCTTGGCGCCTACACGCATCACAAACACTGGGGATGCTCCGGCCCGTTGGTCATCGACGCCCGGGTCAAACCGCATCATGCCCCCCCATTGATCGAAGACCCGCAAGTGACAGCGCGAATCGACGCCCTCGCCTCCCGCGGTGGCCCCCTCGCCCGCTGGCTGTGACGAAGCGTCGCGCGAAGTCGGGTGGGACTGGCCTGCGCTCGCGAGGCCGCTTCGGGCAACGTGCGGGTTTGACCTCGCGGGTCGACACTGCCTCGGCGATACTGGTCCCACCCTGCGCCACACCGCGTCAATTCTTACCGCGAAGCGATTGCACACGAATGACGGTTCGTTGGATGCGGGTGCGTCACCGATTCGGAGCTAGCATTCCGCCGCGATCAACAATTCAGGTTGCGCCGCCGCTACGTGTGCAACCGCTTCGCGGAAGGGGTTTGGATTGACTGCTGACCTGGGGTGCGCTTCGCGACCCCAGGCTATTGTGAGTCACCGTTTCGCGGTAGCGTCTGGTCCTCCATCGGGCGACTCAACCATGCCAGGCTCGGCTTGCTAACACGCATTCCGATTGGCGAACACTCAAACCCCGTCACGCTGTCGATTCGCGGCCCCCGCTGAAGCTGCCTCGGCGGGGTGATGCCTGAAAGCTTCCACGCGCGGACCCTATCGGAATGGCCTTCCATCCGAACGTGTCGACTCCCCGGCCGCGGAGTGAACCTAGAACGTGGCTGGTTTGCGGTCGCCGGGGGTGTTGCCGCTGCTGGTGGGGGCCGTGACTTTGTCTCCGGCGACGCGCAGGGTTTCCAGACAAAGGGGGATGCGCTCGGTCATTTTCTCTGCCGAATCGATGTCGCGGGGGACCACAAACAGCACGGTCACCTGGACGTTGCCCTGCTCGAACGTGAGCGCCTGCATCTGCATCTCGACCCCTTCGATGGGATCGGGGGGGGTGAAGTCAACCGCTTTGTAACGCACGGTCTGGGCGAACGAACCGGGGCGGGGAGGGAATTTTTCCTCATGCCATGATTCGGCGGTGACGCCGCCGTGGAGAGTTTCCGACACGAGCGACACCAGATCGGTATTGAAGCGTTGTGCCTTGTCGGCGTCGTCGTACAGATGATGGTTGCTCAAAACGTAAATGTAGCTCGTGGCCGTGCCGGCGGCCCCGTTGGCGCCGATGATCTTGACTTGCGCGTAAAACGCTCCGCGCAGACCGGGGAGTTCGACCGGCTCGTTGTCGTCATTGGTCAGAAACCGCGGTTGGCGGTCATCGACCACGACGGGGGCCTCCTGCTCCTCTGCGGCGAAGCCGTCCGAGTCGCTCTTGGAAGTCTCAGAAACTTCGGGTTTCTCCGGCGGAGGCATCACCAGAAACTGCCGTGGCACGCGCAGCTTGATTCCCGCCTCCCCATCGGACCAATCGGGGTGCAGATTGGCATTCAGGAGTTCCAGGTGCGCGAAGAACTTGCGGGTGTTTTGCAACCGCTGTTCGTACAACTCCCCGCCGCAGGCGGAGATCAGACAGGCCGCCCAGGCGGCCCCCAGCAGAAGATGTGTTCTCGATTGCCGGGGTCGGGAATGGCTGTCGAGGGAATCACGCCGCGGGGACATGGTTGGTTCCTGGGATCAGTTCTGGGGATCGGGAGAGGAGTCGTCCGCGGGATTCTCCTCTGGCGTCGCGGGAGAATCGTCCGGCGTCTCAGGGGGTGTCGGGTTATCGGTTGAATTGGTTGACTCTTCGGACTTCTCGCCGGGAGGAGTGGCATCGGTCGGCGAGTCTTCTCCTTCCTCCGGGGTTTCGTCGGGTTCGTCCGGGGAGGAATCCCGGGGCTCTCCCTGGGGAGGAGAAAACGCATTGCCTGGATTCAGGCCGGTCGGGAATTTCCCCGACTGGCCATCGGCGGCCTTGGACTTCTCCTTGACGAGATCCTTGCGGCTCAGGTGCAACTTGTTGAACACGTCGGCAGAGATCACGTAGTACCAGGCGCCGAACCGTTCGTTCAATTCCTCCACCTTCTTCTTGCCCGCCTCCAGTTTGTCTTCGTAGGCTTTGAGATCCGCGTCGTAGCGGCTGCGGAGCAATTCGTAGTCCCTTTTCAGTTCCTCGGGGGATCTGGCCGGTTTCTCCTCAGCCACGGGCTTGTCGGCTTCAGGCTTGTTCGTTGCTGGTTTCTCGGAGGCTTGGGGAGCTTCGTCGGCGGGGGCGCCGTCGTCGATTGGCTTGGTCGCCTCGGGGGCATCGTTTTCGTCAGCGTCGGGCCGGGGCTGATTGGGATTGGCCTCCGGCTCATCGGCGGGAGCTTCCTCGGGCGCGTCGTCGTCGATCACCCTCGGACCACATCCGTCATCGTCGCCACTCTTTGGTTTGGCCGGTTTTTTGCTCCGCTGGCTCCCTCTGCTCCCCGACTTGCCTGCTGGCTTCTTGGCCTCGGGCTTGGCCGTTTTTTTCTCGACCGCCGCGGCGTCCGCTTCAGAGAGTCCCGGAGGGGGAACCGGTTCCGTGGGAGGGGGGCCGATGAACTTGGGGTCGAAATGGGTGGAGACAAACAGGTAGCGGTTAGACTGCTTGGATTCTGATTCCTTAGCCTTGTCGTTCTCTTTCTCCTTGTCCGCTTCAATTCCGATTTCGACTTCGTTGTCGTCGCCGGCGAAGATTTCTCCAAATCGCAGGTCGTAGACCACACCGTCGTTGGTGGCGACGCTCAGTTCCCCCTGACGTGAGTAGAGGCGCGGCTTGGTATCATCCTCTCGATCAGCCGCAATTTCGAATCCGCGCTGCCGCATGTCGTCCACGAGCAACTGCAATTCCAGTTGACTCTGCACGTAATCCTGATCGACCGTGAGATCGGCCCGCAACCCCTTGGGTTTGGGGCGAATCCCGACCAGTTTCAGGTTGTCGAGGGAATTGACCAGGTCGCTCACCTTGGTGGTGTCAACTTCCTGAGCGGGATCGTCCAGCCCTTCCAGTTTCCAGGGTTCGCCCGACTTGGCCCGATTCAGGCGGTTGATTTCACCGGCGACAACCCGCGGACGAGGGCCATCGACCACGATGGAGTAATTATCGAGCACCATTTCCGTGAGCTGGTCAGGACTGAGTTTGAGCAGGTCGGTTTCGACCCAATCCTTGAATTTGGTGGAGAGGTCGATGTTGAACCGCGCCACATAGGTGGTGTCTTCGCCGGGGACGCGAACGTAGTACAACTTGCCGGGGGTTTCGCGGTCTTCGGCGCGGTTGGCGACCGGCTTACCGATGATCAGGTCGACCAGGTTATCCTCCCCCTTGCTGAGCGTCAGCCGCTGCCCGCGTCCCTTGAGCCGGCCGCTGTCCGGATCGAGCGGATCGATCACCCCGAGCGCTTCGTGGTCTTCTTTGGAACTGCTGCGGAACTCTTCCCGCTTGATTCCGATGGTGGAATTGGCGGTGTCGGCCAGGCGCTTGGCGCCGTCGGCGGGATAATTGTGGTGTGAGGGAATGGTCCACAGCCCGTCTTTGAACTCCACGGCGAAAATGCGCGGTTCGGCGCGCGCCTCATCAAACGATACGACGCGGATTGACGTCGGTTCATTGGGGTCGGTGAAGTTTGGGAAAAACGCTTCGTGCAGTTTGGCGCCTGTGAGTTCCTGGGGAGTCAGATTGGCAGCGGGGCTGAAAAACCAGGCGACGCCGATAGAGACGGCGGCCGTCACCACATACGTGATCGTGCGAGCGGATTCGGTCATGGCAATTGTTCCTCAATAACGTCGAGCCGCGTTGAGCGCGGCATTTCTGGCTTGTCGATTTGTCGTCGTGTCCGCGGGCTCATTTGCCGACCAGACGGTCCGGGATGATCCCCTGCCGTTCGTCGCGAGCCCGCGCGGCGAAGACAAATACTCCCAGCAACACCGCAGGGATTGGGGGTATCAGGAAGGCAAACCAGCGAATCTGGCTTTCAATGCGTCGAACTTCCCGTTCGGTCTCTCCCTTGATCTGCTTGATTTCCTTATTCTTGGTGTTTTCGATCGACGCTTTCTCAACCGTAAACCGCCGTTGTTCGTTTTCCTGGGCGCTGGCCAGTTTGATGGTGGAGGTGCGCCGGTCAAGCGTCTTGTCATTGCGAATTTTGTCCGCTTCCTCCTTGAGCCGCTTTTGGGCTTCATCGAGCGACGTCTTGGCCTTTTCGTCGGCCTTGGCCGAGGCCTCGGACTCCTTGTTGCGAGCTTCCAGAACCTGTTGTTCCACAGTGCTCAGGGTTTGATGCTTGGGGCGACGCGAGCGAAGCTCAAGAAACGTTTCGTCTCCGGCGAGGGCATCCACGGCATTGAGAATCAAGGCGATATTGTCGACCCGCAGTCCCTGCCATTCCGAATCGCGAATAAAGAAAAATGGATCAGCGATCATGTCCATGTCAGCGATGAAGACGACGTTGAGCTTCCCCCCGCCCGCTTCCGACGAGTCTCCATCTTTGGGAGAGTCTTTGTCCGCCGCGACAGAACCGGTGATGTGGGCGGCGATCACGGGCGCCAGGGGATCTTTGGGGAGCTTTTTTTCCGGAGGTGGGACGAGCGCCATCCCCCCCATGGGGCCGCTCTTGACGTAGTCGTCCCATTCGTGAGTGACTGAACCTGGGCTGGATCGCAACAGCGGTTCGAAATCCAGCTTGGAATTCTCGCGGCGCTTGATCTGGCCGGGATAGAACAACATCACTTCCTGCAAGTCCTTCGCAATTCCGTCGCTCTGGCTGAAGGCGTAACGGGCTTTGTTCGCGGGAGTCACGCAGACGATATTGTACAGACGGGTAGCCGCCAGTCGCTCCCGCAGTTCAGGATGCGCGTCGTAGTTATCCCACACCGTTTCATCCGATTTCCAGGCGATCCCCAGCAGTTCGCACAGTCGGCGGGCTTCGCCGTTGTCCGCTTTCGGGGGACTGGGTTGACCTCCGCCAAACATGGCGTTCATCCCTCCTCCCCCCGGCCGCGGTTTGGGACTGCGCGGGGCCAGACCGGGTTGAAAGATGGGGAATGGATCGTCGACGATCAGCGTCGGCTTGCCAGTCTTGACATAGTTGATCAGTTGGTCCATTTCCGGATCGGTCAAACTGGAGGGCATGACCGCCAGCAGCACGTCACGGTCGGAGGTGGCCAATTCGTCGGGACTGACGACCTTCACGTCATATTGTTTCTTGAGCTCGGTCACGATCCGCCACTCCGGAAGCGGGCGGAACGCCTGCATGTCGAACCCGCCGCTGATCTGCGCATCGGTCCTCAGGATTCCCAGCTTTTTCCGCTCCGCCTTGGAGACGGTTCGGATGGAGCGGGTCAACTCGTATTCCAGCGGCGTCCCTTTGTCCACGAAAGGAATGATCACCTGATCGTCGACTGTGGCGGTCACGACCACCCCCAGAAAGACATCTTCCCGTATTGCGCGACCGGCCCGTTCGCTCTGCACTTCGTTGGGTTCAATGCCATACCGTTTGGCTTCGTCCGCGGCATCGGAAAATTTCTCGGTGCTGACGATCCGCACCCGGACCTTGTTTCCCCCGGTCTGATCGTATTGCCGGAGCAGACCGATCAAATTGGATCGCGCGGCGGCGTACTCGCGCGGCACTTCCGGACTGATGAACGCCTGGATCAGCACCGGCCGGTCCGGGTTCAGTTTTTTGAGCACGTCGCTCGTCGTGGGGGAGAGGCTGTAAAGCCGTTCCGACGTCATGTCGATCCGCCGCGTGACGTTGGCGGCGACGGCATTGGCGCTGATCAGAATCGCCGCCAAAGCCGCAGCCCGGACCAGGTAATGCAATCCCATCGGCGACTGCTGCGGCCCACCCGACCAATGCCGGCGGCTGATCAGCACCAGGTTGAGGTACAACATGATCACGGTCAGCGACAGAAAGTACAGCAAGCCTCCCAGGGGGATCATCCCCAAGCCAAAATCTTTGAACTGTTCACTCACTGACAACCCCTGCAACAGCCGCTGGAGTGAAAACAGATTCTCGATCGTGGCCGGAACCGGCAGCTTGTCGATGAAGACTGGCACGGCGCAGATTAGCGACCCCAGGACATACCCGACCGCCGCGCTGCTGGTGAGGATCGACGCCACCATCCCAGCGCTGAGCAGCGCCGCGCCGACCATCCAGTAGCCAAAGTAGGTCGTGAGCATCAGCCCCCAATCGGGGCCTCCCAGGTACACCAGCACGAAGACGTGCGACAGCGAGAAGAGAAGTGCGACGGTGTACACTCCCAGTACGGCGAAATATTTGCCTAGCAGGATTTCCACGTCTGATGCAGGGAGCGTGAACAACAACTCGTCGGTCCCCTGGCGGCGCTCATCCGCCCAGGCGTTCATGGTGATCGCCGGAACGAAAAACAAGAGCAGCATCGGAAACACCGCGTTGAGCTGATCGAGATTCGCCAGATTGTTGGCGAAAAACTGGGGGTTGAACGCCAGGAACGCCCCCAGGGCAACAAAAGCCACGATGAACAGGTACCCCAGAATGCCGGCAAAATAGCTCTGGAAGTTTCGCTTGAAAACCGCTTGAATCACATGCTTCCGCAAAGTCATCACAGAATCCTTGGTTTCACTTGGAAGACAATCGGGATCGTCGAATGCAGCGCTGGGCCGGGAGCGCGCGTCACGCCGAAGTGCGGCGGGTCAATTGCCGGAAACGGGCCTCCATGTCATGGGCGGCGCCGGCCATCGCATCGACGGTGTCGTCGAGGACGACCCGCCCTTCATTGATCAGGATCACGCGCGAGGCGACCGCTTTGACTTCCTGCAAAATATGGGTGGAGAGGAGAATCGTCTTGGTCTGCCCCAGGCCGCGAATCAGTTCGCGGACGTCGTGAACCTGGTTGGGGTCCAGACCCGAGGTCGGTTCGTCCAATATCAAAATCTGCGGATCGTGCAGGAGCGCCTGCGCCATGCCGACCCGTTGTCGATAGCCGCGCGACAATTTGCCGATCGGCTTCCCCCAGACGTTCGTCAGCGAACACTTTTGCGCGACATAATCGAGCCGGCGCTTGAGGGTGGCGGGGTCCATTCCACGGGCCGCCCCGAAATATTGCAACAGACTGTGGGGGGTCATTTCCACGTACAGCGGGCCATTTTCGGGGAGATAGCCGATGAGGTTGGCGGCGTCCAACCGGTGGGAATAGACGTCAAACCCCCCGATCCGAGCCGACCCTTTGGTGGGGGAGAGAAAGCCGGTCAGCACCTTCATCGTGGTCGATTTTCCCGCGCCGTTGGGGCCCAGAAAGGCTGCCACTTGACCGCGGGGGATGCTGAACGTTACCTGATCGATGGCGGCGAACTGGCCGTAGTATTTGCACAGACCCTGGGCTTCAATCATCAAGTCGGGGCCACTGGACGTCATAGCTTGTCGGTTCCGTTTTGCAGTGAAGGTTGGGGCCAATGAGAGTGTGGTTGCATCAATCTTTACAACGCCGAGGGGAAATTGTCCAGTATCCCCACGCCTTGACGGTACTCTCCGGACTGCCGGAATTCAACAGTCAGCGAGTTTTCCGCAACTTGCTGGCTTTCTTGTACTTTCGTAAATCTCAGCACGGAATGTCTCAGCCCGACGCCAGACGCTCCGGCAAAGACTGTTTACGACACTCAACGAATTCTCGCTGGCGCTGATTTGCCCCCCCCGATTCCGTTGCATTGAGGATGCAGTTGCCGGTAACCTATAATCCCCCCGTGGTGGACGCTGGCAGCGTCCGCGAACGAAGGCTGCCGGCCTCAAAAACCGGCGCAAGCTGAATCGGCTGCGGGACAGACCGACCCAGGCTGCGTCGGCCACGGGGGAGGAATTTGCGCTCACACGTTACAAAGGGTGTTTGATCGGATGAACCGCAACGTCATCAAATGTCTGGCCGGACTCGGTTTGGGGATTCTCGCTGGCTGTTCCGGGGGGAGCGACGGCGCAAAGAATTCCAGTGCGATCCCAACCGCTCCCGCGACCGAAGGAGGGGCGCCCGCCGCATCGAAAGAGGCGCCGCTCCCCAAATTGCCCAACGGGGCTGGCCCGATGGATGAGAACCCGCCGCCGACGCTGACAGCGACCGACAGCGGCCTGTACTATCGCATCCTCCGGGAAGGGACCGGCAAAAAGCCCAAAGCGTTCAACCGCGTGCTGGCGCATTACAAGGGCTGGCTCGACAACGGCAAGCAGTTCGACAGCTCCTATGATCGCGGACAGCCCATCAGTTTCTCCCTCGCCCAGGTGGTTGCCGGTTGGACGGAAGGGCTGCAACTGATCGGCGAAGGGGGGATGATCGAATTGGAGATTCCTGCCAAACTGGGATACAAGCAGCAGCGGATGGGGGATATCCCTCCCGGTTCAACGCTCCACTTTATCGTGGAGCTCAAGGAAGTCCAGTAGCGGATTTTTCTCTCGAATTTCCCCGCACCGGGGGATAAGATAGCAGACTCCGCCCCCGCAACCTGGCGGGATTCCGGAGAACTTCCCCGGTGCTCGCGGGACGCCGGCAGATGATGATTCCCGCCAGGCGCGCTTTTCGCGCCATCCCGTCTCTCTTTTCAACAAGCAGTCCATCGTGTCCACCGAACTTGCACAGCCTGGGACGAAAACCAAAACGCAGCCGTTGATCAATGGCGCCGACATCCTGATCGAGGCGCTGATTCGCCAGGGGGTGGAGACGGTCTTCGCCTACCCTGGGGGGGCCAGCATGCCGATGCATCAGGCGCTGACGCATCGGGCCGATCAGCTTCGCACGATCCTCCCGCGCCATGAACAGGGGGGGGTCTTCGCCGCCGAGGGGTATGCCCGCAGCACCGGCAAGGTCGGCGTCTGCATGGCCACCAGCGGTCCGGGAGCGACGAACCTCGTCACCGGACTGGCCGACGCCAAAATGGATAGTTGTCCGATCGTGGCGATCACCGGGCAGGTGGCGCGGCACTTCATCGGAACCGACGCGTTTCAGGAAACGCCGATTGTCGAGGTGTGCCGGGCGATCACCAAGCACCATTATCTGATCACGCGCTTCGACGACATTCCGCGGGTGGTCAAAGAGGCGTTCTATGTGGCGCGGAGCGGGCGGCCGGGACCGGTTCTGATCGACTTTCCCAAGGATTTGCAAACCGAGAAAGTCGCCAGCCACCCGGACTACGACCCGCCGATGAAGCTGCCCGGCTATCGACCGGAACCCAAGCCGGTGGACATGGCGCAGGTGCGACAGGTGCTGGCGGCGATACGCCGATCGCGACGGCCGATCTTGTACGTCGGGGGAGGGGCGATCAACGCCGACGCGTCGCAGGAACTGCATCGTTTTGCCAAGCGGACCGGCATCCCCGTGACGATGACGCTGATGGGATTGGGAGCGTTTCCCGGCGGAGACCCGCAATCACTGCATATGCTCGGAATGCATGGGACGGTGTACGCCAACTACGCCGTCAACGAGGCCGATCTGCTCCTCGCCTTGGGGGTGCGGTTCGATGATCGGGTGACGGGAAAGGTGTCGGAATTCGCCCTGCATGGCAAGGTGGTCCACGTCGACAACGACCCGTCGGAAATCCATAAGAACAAAGCGGCGCATATCCCGATGGTCGCCGACCTGAAAGAGGTGCTCGTGGCGCTGAATGCCACGCTGAGCGACGACGATCTCCCCCAGATCGACGACTGGTGGCAGCAGGTCAATGCCTGGCGCGCCCAGCATCCCTTGGCCTACAAGGATCCGGGGGCCGACCAGATCATTCCGCAGTATGCCATCGAGGAATTGCATCGGCAGACGGCCGACCGCGACGCGTACATTGCCGTGGGGGTCGGCCAGCACCAGATGTGGGCCGCGCAATACTACAAATTCAACTCTCCCCGCCGCTGGATGAGCAGCTCCGGACTGGGGGCGATGGGATTTGGGCTCCCCGCGGCGATGGGGGCGCAGGCGGCGCATCCTGACCGCCTCGTAATCGACATCGACGGCGACGGTTCATTCCTCATGAACGTTCAGGAGCTGGCCACGCTGTTTTGCGAAAAGCTCCCGGTCAAGGTGTTTTTGCTCAACAACCAGCACCTGGGGATGGTCATGCAGTGGGAAGACCGCTTCCACAAGAGCAACCGGGCGCACACGTATCTGGGTCCTATCGACCATCCGGAAGCGCGCGGCAAGGGGACCGGCCCGATCGAGGCGACCTATCCCAATTTCGTGCAGATCGCCCAGGGTTTCGGGATTTCCGCGAAACAAGTTCGGAGCCGCCAGGCCTTTCCCCAGGCGCTGGCCGAGATGCTCGCCTCACCCGGTCCGTACGTCCTCGACATCGTCTGCCCGTACCAGGAACACGTGTTGCCGATGATTCCCGGCGGACAGACGGTCAAAGAGATTATCTGCGATTAGACTCGCCGCCCGACCCCCGCCGGATCACAATGAGTGGTCGGCCGGCTTGACTCCCTTTTTCGCGCCTCCAAACTTGAACGGCAGCGGCTTGTACGTTCCCACCAGATCGACGTTGGACTTGGCGGGAATCCGGTCTTCCATACCCAACCCCCAGTAACAGGCGTTGACCAGCATGCGCCGCGTTCCTTCCGTCTCCAGGTCCTGGGAGGCGCCCATCGTGGTGGTGAAAACGCGGGCCGACTTGCCTGACTTGGTCTTGTAGGACTTAGTCCAGGCGACCGGCATCATCGGCGAGTTTTTCTCACCCGCCAACGGGGGATCATCGAATTTCATCCCCTCGAGCACCTGTCCCAGCACCAAGGGCTGGCTGTCCCCCGGCAACGGGAGTCGCACGCCATACACGTCGGTCGGTCCCCAGATATCGCCGCTTTTGATCCCCCGCAGGATCGGGTGTTTTTCCACTCCCGAGGGGATGATCCCGCGCGTGCTTTGGGAGCCGTGGTTGCCATGATGGCTGATCCAGGTCTCTCCCAAAACCTGGCGTCCCCAGCCTCCATCGAAATTCGCCGCTTTGCTGGTCCAGGTATAGTCGGCAAAGGTTGATCCGGCCTTTTGGAAATTGAAGGCGTGGGTCGCGGTCCGCAGGCCGATGATCGGCCGTCCTGATTCGGTGTAGTCAACGATGTGCCGCATCTGCTCATCCGGCAGGTCTCGAAATCGCAGAAAGGCGACCATCAGGTCGGCGGTCCGGAGCGCCTCCAGCCCTGGGATATTGTCGTTCTTGTCGGGATTGATCGTTCCGTCAGCGGGGTCGATGGCAAACAGCACGGTGCATTTGAAGCCGTGGCGCTGCGAGAGAATTTTCGCCAACTGCGGGAGCGACTCTTCCGAGCGATATTCCTCATCGCCGCTCACCAGGACGATCTGCTTGCCTTTGCCGGGACCATCCTTCCCTTCGTATACAACCCACGGGTCAGCCGCCTGAAGTACACCCGCAAGCGTGAGAAATCCCCAACTCGCCAAAGCCAGACGCCAGTGATGAACTCGACAAGACAGCACAGTTCGCACGATCGATCCTTTGCATGAGCCAATGGGGGATGGAACTGCGGCGATTCTAACGAGCTTGGAGGCGGTCGAAAAGTCGCTAGCGGGGGGAACGCCCGGACGCTCGCCACGCCCTTTTCCGGGGGGTGCCACCCGCCGGTGCGATTGGAATCGGCGGCGTCTCACGGTACTCTTCCTAAACAGGGACAGCCGTGCGGGCGTGGTCCCGTTCACTTCAGGACATCGATATGGCGAAGAACAAGCATCAGAAACAGAAAGACCGCGAGCGGCGCGTGGCGCAAAAGAAATTGGCGGAGGCGCAAAAGCGCGCGGAATTGCTGTCGGCCCAACAGGCCGAGACAGCCGGTCGAAGACTCAACATCCTTGCCGCGGCAGTGCAGGCCCCGCAGGCGGAACCGGAGTCCAACAGCGTTAAGACCGGATTCGGGCGGCGCAGTTTCGGATAATCTGGTTCATTTGGATTCCAAACAGCCGTGGCCGATTCGCGCCGGAGGTTGGCTTCCCCCCCTCCTGGTCGAATCGCCGCGAAAGCAAATGATTTGTGGAGACTTGTCGCATGCATCGGTTGGCACGAATGTCCCGAGTTCTGGTTCTTGTCGTGCTGGGAGTTGGCCTGGCGATTCCGCGAGTAGGAGTCAGCGACGAACCACCTCGCGCCGACTGGCTCAAGGGGTGTCGCCGACTGGTCTTTCTGGGAGACAGCATCACGGCCGCCGGGCCATATGTGGCGTATGTGGACGCCTGGCTGACGACGCGGCCCGGTCAACCGGCGCCTTTCGTGATTGACGCCGGACTCCCGAGCGAGACGGTTTCGGGACTAAGCGAGGAAGGGCATGCCGGGGGGCAGTTCCCGCGCCCCGACCTGGCCGAGCGGTTGCAGCGGATTCTGGAGAAGACGAAGCCCGACGTGGTGATCGCCTGCTACGGGATCAACTGCGGGATCTATGAAGCGTTCGACGAAGAGCGGTTCGCCCGCTACCAGCGGGGGATGCAGTCGCTTCGCAAGGCGGTGGAGGACCGCTCTGCGCGGTTCATCGCGATCACTCCCCCGTTCTACGACGATCTGCGGGCGCCGAAGAAGTTCTCTTACAACCAGGTTCTCGATCGGTACAGCGAGTGGCTGGTGGGGCGCCGTCAGGAGGGGTGGCGCGTGATCGATCTGCATACGCCGATGACGCGAGCCGTCGCCGCCCGCCGCGAACAGGATCCGCAATTCACATTCCAGCCCGACGGGGTCCATCCCAACGAAGCGGGCTACTGGTTTGTCGCGCAGCAGGTGATTCGTGGCCTGGGAGATGAAGAGGCCGCCTCCGCGGCGACCCCGGCGAAGATGCTCGAAAAGCGCGGAGCGCCGCGCGAGTTACTCCCGCTGGTGCAGCAGCGGGTCAATCTGCTGCGAGACGCCTATGTCGCAGCCGCCGGTCATACGCGCCCTGGCGTCGCGGCGGGGCTGCCCGTTCCCGAGGCGGAACAGCAGGCGCGCGTCCTTTCCGAGAAAATCACGCAACTTCTCAAGACCGGGACTGAATGAAATGCCGCTTTCCTGGCGATCCGCGGTGTGGTTTTTCGGGCTATGTTGTCTGGCGGCCGCTGGATTGGTCACCCACTCCGTGTCCCCGGCCTGTCTGGCGGACGATCCCCCTGCCGGCGCGCGGCTCGATCGCGAGCAACTATTGGTCTATCGGGACGCCGACGGGAAGGCACAACCGGTTCAAGAGGTCGCCGACTGGGCCAAGCGTCGCACCGAGATCGTCGCCGGAATGCAACAGGTGATGGGACCGTTTCCCGGAAAGGAAAAGCGGACCGATCTGGAGGTCCAGATCGAGGAGGAAGTGGACCTAGGGACATACGTTCGTCGCAAGCTGAGTT
>JBJXGA010000071.1:0-24591 GCA_046152955.1 Planctomycetales bacterium
AATTGAACAGGAGCACGCAGAGATCGCAGAGGGAGAGACCGCAGAGACTCGACCGGCAAGCCGATCACGCGATTCAAGTCTTTTCTCTGCGCTCTCTGCGTGCTCCTGTTCAAAAACGATTTGACCATGTATGTCCCAACGCGGCTTCGTTGCGCTCAGCCGGAACCGAAAGTGCCACGTTGGAAACGTGCGTCACGAGGTGCGATCAACGAGGAGCACGTTTCCAGGGTGGTCGAATCGCCGGATGAGATCCATCTGTTTCATCCGCGTCCATCCGCGGTGGATCCCTTTCCGTTCGAAGACCAGTGACCGCTCTCGGATCAAGTCAAAGGGTCCACCGCGGATTACGCGGATGGACGCGGATGCACACGGCTGAATCTCGGTCCATGCTTCCGCGAAAATGGACGCTCGTCCGAAGCCTCGGGTTGCTGTACAAGATATTGATGGACAATGCCTTGCGGCGTTGGCCGCAGAGAATCTTCGCGGCGCGCGCAGAAACTGACTGTTTGTAGTACTGATGGGCACGGATCATCACCTGTGACTCGATCGGCTAGTCATCCGTGCCATCGGTGTTATCTGTGGTTCTATCGACGATGCGCCGCGATCGCGACGATTCGAACGAGTGGAAATGGAGAAGGCAAAAAAAACTCTGGCAGAAAAATGGCTGTGGTGTGGGATATCAGCCATCGTGCGCGGGACGGTGACCCATCATTCGGATTTGATTTTCATGGCGCGGCTCATCGAGGTAGTGAATGCAACTGTGCCTGCCCTACCGCCATTCTTTTGCCCCAGATCGTTTTGCCATAATCTTTCAACGTACCCCGGATACACCGGCTGAGTTCAGAACCCCGGCATCTGGGTTGCCAGGCCGAATGTGCAACCGCTTCGCGGTAATGAACTGGAGGGCTGCCTTACCTGGGGTGCGCTGCGCGACCCCAGGCTATTGTGTCCAACTGCTTCGCAGTAGCCGCGGCTCGGCTTGCTCAGCCAATTTTCCGAATCCAGTCGCTTGACGCATGATGTGTACGCATGTATCATATGCCCTGGCGAAGTCCGGTCCGGCCGATTGACGTCCGCTTTCGGGCACGTGATTCGACTGCCGACGGTCTGGCGACATCGTTAATGTCGATTGGGTATGAAAATACCGGCCGGCTTACGCCGGGCCGTTCGCCGCTGGCGGGGGCCGCCTTGCATTTCCGGATGCGGCGGGCATCATGGCGACTATGTCAGAACCGTCACTCGATATGCCCGTGCAGTTTGTCCGGGGAGTAGGTCCGCAGCGGGCGGAATTGCTCCATCGGCTGGGGCTAGTCACCCTGGGCGACCTGTTGCTTTATCTGCCGCGCGACGTGCTCGATTTGTCGCATGTTTCCGCCGTGCGTGACCTGGTCGCAGAAGAGATGCAGACGGTCCGCGGCAAGGTCGTGGACATCGACGGCAAGCAGCTTTCCGATGGTCGCGCGCTGCAGGCCGTGCTGCTGGAATGCGATGGAGATTTCCTCCGGGGGACGTGGTTCAACCAGAGTTGGGTGATGCAGAGATTTCACCATGGCGACGTGGTGTTGTTCTCCGGAAAACCCAAACGCCGCGGCGGACGCTGGGAGATCGCTCATCCCAGGATTCAGTGGCTCGAGACCGACGACAGCGATGCGACCGGAGGAGTGCTTCCACAGTATGGACTGACCGACGGGCTGAAAATGCATGACATGCGCCGGATCATGAAGAACGTCGCGCAAGACTATGCGCAGCTTGTGCCCGATCACCTGCCAGAATCGTTTCGGACCGCCGCGGAATTGCCGCCGATCGCCAGCGCCTTACGCGGGGTCCACGCCCCCCGCAGCGTGGTCGACTACACAGCCGGTCGGCGGCGATTGATTCTTCAGGACTTGCTGGAATTTCAGCTTGGTCTGGCGCTGCGGAGGCGCTCGTGGCAAACCGCTGCGACCGCGCCGCGGTTTCCCACGACGGCCAAGATCGACGCGCGGATCCGGCGGTTGTTTCCCTTCCAGTTGACTGCCGGGCAGAACCGGGCAGTGGCCGACCTGTCGGCGGATTTGGACTCGGGGCGGGCGATGCACCGTCTGCTGCAGGCGGACGTGGGGGCCGGCAAGACGGCGGTCGCCGTGTATGGCATGCTCGTGACGATCGCCGCCGGCTGGCAGGCGGTTTTGATGGCCCCGACCGAAATCCTTGCGCGCCAGCATTGGGAGACGATCGATCGGCTGCTGGCGCAGAGTCGCGTGACGCGGCTATTGCTCACCGGACAGCTCTCAGCTGTCGAGCGCCGCGACGCCCTGGCTCGCATCCGATCGGGGGAGCTACAGCTCATCGTCGGAACGCAGGCGCTGATTCAACACGACGTGGAGTTCGGTCGGCTGGGATTCGTGGTGATCGACGAGCAGCACAAGTTTGGCGTGATGCAGCGTGCGCGGTTCGCCGCCACCGGCCAGGCGCCCCCCCACGTCCTGGTCATGACCGCCACGCCGATCCCGCGGAGTTTGTGCCTGACGCAGTTTGGCGATCTGGATTTGACCGCCATCACCGATCTCCCTCCGGGGAGGCAAAAGGTGATCACCAGCCGCGTCGCCCCCGGCCCGGCCCGCGACAAGGCGTGGGAGTTCATTCGTCAGAAGCTCCGCGCGGGACGGCAGGCGTTTGTCGTGTGTCCGCGAATTTCGGACAAGGAAGGGGAAGCAGCGTCGTTGTCCGAGGCGCAGGGGGCCGAAGAGGTATTTCAGCGTCTGGCCAGGGTGGAACTGGCCGGGGTGAGTCTGGGATTGCTCCATGGACAGCTTGAGTCTGAAACCAAACAGCAGATGATGAATGCGTTCCGCGAAGGGCGGATCCAGGTGCTGGTGGCCACGACGGTCGTGGAGGTCGGGGTGGATGTTCCCAACGCATCGCTGATGATCGTGCAACGGGCCGAGAGCTTCGGTTTGTCACAACTGCACCAGTTGCGCGGCCGCATCGGTCGCGGGAGCTTTCAGGGGTATTGCTTTCTGATGTCCGAATCGAACGATCCCGATGCGGTGTCGCGGCTCTTGACGCTGGAACAACAGGCTGGTGGTTTTGAAGTGGCGGAAGCCGATTTTCGCTTGCGCGGGCCGGGAGACATTCTGGGAACCCGCCAGCATGGGCAACTTCCCCTGCGGGTGGCGGACCTGGTGCGCGACCAGCCGGAATTGGAAACGGCCCGCACACTCGCCTGGGATCTGGTGCAGAGCGGCCGCTTTGACGAACCCGAGTTCGCACCGCTCAAAATCCAGGTGCTGGAGCGTTTCGGAAAGATGATGGACATCGTCGGAAGCGGTTGAGGTCCGCCGCGCTGCGGGGCTTCGTCCTCCTGGCTGGCACAACCGGCACGTCCGTTGCATCCGTTCCCGGTTCGGTCGGATCAGGCAGGAGAGAACCTGGTTTTTCTATGCAGCGCGCGATCCATCGGGCAGGCTTGTTTGTAAACGGTCCTCGACGACCTGCGGGTGAATTGGGGAGCGGACCCTGCGGGCAGGCGCCCCCACTTGACGTTCGAGGCGTTCCCGGTCACAGCCCGGAGATGCTGTAGAGGAGACCCAACATGCAACGCGATATGAAAACCGGATTGGCTCTGGGACTGGCACTGGTCGGCATCGTGGGGGCGCTGTTCTTTCGACACGATCCCCCTCCCAAGGGGGAGGAATTGCCTCCCGTCAATGGGAGCGCAGAACTGGACAAACAGATTTCTGAACTTCCCAAAGGCCCCTACATCAATGGGCTGGATGAGGATGTCACCCCGGCGGTCGCAGCCGCGACGTCGAGCACCGACTCCGCCGCCGGTCCATCCGCGGGCTCCCGATCGAAACCGGAGGCGTACGAGACTCCGGGCTTTCTCAATAAGAAAGACCAGTCGGAGCATCGCGCGCTTCAGGCGGGACGCCCGGCGGTAGCGCCGGACCCGATCGGAAGCGGAGCGTCCGGCCAGCCGGGCCTTGGGCGGTCCGCTGCCGATGAGCCGCCGCCGGCCCACAACCGGGATTGGAAGCCCGAAGGAACAGCGTCCGGGCGTACCGGCGCGTCGGCTCAATCGACAGGGAATACTGCTTCCCCTGGGGGACGGCGGACGCATGTGATTCAGGCCGGAGACACGCTCAGCAGTCTGGCGGCGCGGTATTTGGGATCGGGGGCTCGGTATCGCGAACTGTACGAAGCCAATCGGAACGTGTTGCGGAGTCCGGATGATCTGCCCAATGGAGTGACCCTGGTGATTCCCGACTCGAATACGCCCCCGGTCACTCCCGCCAGCGACCGCCGCGAGTCCCCGTCAGGATCGCGCACGCACAAGGACTCTCCCTCCGCGCAATCGACCTCGCACGAGACAGTTTCCACTCCCAGTCGGTCAACCTCTCCTGGTCCGCTGAAATTCGCACCGGTCTCGCGCGGGCCATTCTCCGCCGGGCGGAGCGGCGGGCGGAATCCCGACACGGGGCGTCCATCACCCACACCGGCACCAGAGCCGAGCGGCAGTCGGGAACGGGGCGCCCCCTTGTCCCGCATCGACGACAGCGACCCGTTTGAAAACGAATGAGGTCGATCGGCCAGGAGCGCCCGGCTCAGGAAGCGTCCTTTTTTGACGCTTTCGCGCCGGGCTTCTTGGCAACCTCCCGAACATGGAAAACCGCCATGACGGAATGGACCGGGACGCGCACGTCCCAGACTTCGCCAGGATTGCCTGTCTGCGACAACTGGAGAGCGATATAGCTCTCGCCGATCTCCATCACTTTGTACGCCATCCGGTCCTTGGCTTCCGGATTTTCATATGTCCGAAACACGTAACTGGCTGAGGCCATAGACTGCTCGGCATTCTGATACACTGCCGCGACCTCAACTGGCTGCCCCACCCTGAGCGTGGAAAAAACTCCCTTGTGCTCTTTGGTGGCTTGTGCGTCCGACGGCCGGGAAATGACGAAGGCGGCCAGAGCAAGCGCCAATAGGGCCGTGGCCATTGTGAACCGCTGAGACATGCGTCGATCCTCCAGGCAAGAGTCCAAATGTGCGGAATATCCCCGATCCGCATTCTAGCGAACGCGCCTCGCAGGCAACACTGAGACCCGCGTCAATGGCGCGGCCAACCCTCAGCGTACGGCCGCACAACCGTTGACAATGGGCAGCGGACTCTCGACAAACCCTACAGAATGTCGAGGAGGTCCGCCCAACTTTCGACGTCGAGCAAACGGGCCGCAAGCCGCTCCACCACGTCCGGGTCGTCGATGTTCTCGATCATCTTGCGGACCTTCACTGAGGGGCGGCCAAAACGCTTCGTTCCCAGGGTCAATACAATCCGACGCGCTTCCGCTGCACGACCTTCCTTGTGACCTTCCTGTCGGCCTTCCTCCCGGCCGACCGCACGCCCTTTTTCCAGTCCTTCCTCCCGGCCCTCTTCCAGGATTGCCTGATACGTGACGGATTCTCTCATCGAACAAACTCCTTGCAATAGTGCGCTGGCATACGCCCTGTCATATTCTAACCCCAGCAACACATAAGTGGCAGTCCAAAGTCGTTCCGCGTCTGACGGGCTGGCCTCGCGCTGGATCCGCCCTTCCATCTCCCGAATCAGGCCGGGCAGTTCGGAACGCTTCACGTTCGTCAGCGGCAACAGTGGCAGTGTTCCGAGCCCCCCGGCCAGAATGACTTCCGGAGAAAGCTCCCACAATCGAATCACTTCGTATTCGAATTTTAGATTCACCTGCTGCCAAGGCAGCCTCTCTTCCATACGTCCGGTCATCTCCCTGCCGTCGGCCTCCGGACGGAGCAGAATTGCCACGCTCCGTACCGGGATCGAATGCCGATCCCACAGCAGCACGTTGTAGCGCAAAAGGCGACGCCCCAGAAGCGCGTCATAACTGGTTTAAAATTCCAGATTGAGAATCCACGGGTCCGGCTCTTCGACCCGCAGCACCTTGTCCGCCGACGACGAGACAGTCGACACGTCGGCGTCAATCACAGACACGGGAATTGATCGATCGACTCCCAGGAAATAGGACCAGTCTTTCCGGAATTCTTCCGGAAGAAATTTGAGAACTGCATCGTAGGGTATGGGCATAATGCCCGAATTCTATGGAACGACCGCTGACGTTGCCAAATGATCTGCAACAACGATGATCTGCAACAACGGTCAATCGGGCGAAGCATGCAAGCGCCCACAGGAACAACTTGAGGAGAGAGACGTGTACGGCCCGACGATATTTCACGGCGATCCGCACAATGCGTGCAATATTCCGCAGATATCCAGGGCCGGCCCGCTTGGCCCGGATCCGATGCTGGCGAGCTACAGCGCCAGTACGCCCCGCGATTGGAGGAATGCCAGAACTTCGTCCGCCAGGTCGTCGATGCTCTTGCGGCCCCCGTCGAGCACGAGCTCCGGCTTCTCCGGCGCTTCATACGGATCGTCGATGCCGGTGAACCCTTTGAGTTGGCCAGCGCGGGCCTTCTTGTACAATCCCTTAGGGTCGCGCTGTTCGCAGATTTCGATGGGGGTGTCCATGAAGATTTCGATGAATTCCCCTGGCTCCAGGAGGGCACGAACGGCGTCGCGATCGCGGCGGTAGGGGGAAATGAACGCTGTGCTGGTGATCAGGCCGGCGCTCACGAACAGTTTCCCGACTTCGCCAATGCGGCGAATGTTTTCGGCCCGATCTTCGGCCGAGAATCCGAGGTTCTTGTTGAGCCCCATGCGGATGTTGTCGCCATCAAGAACAAATGACCGCTTCCCCAGGGAATGCAGCTTGTGATCGACCGTGTTGGCCACAGTACTCTTCCCGCTGGCGGACAGGCCGGTGAACCACAGCATGGCCCCCCGATGCCCCGACAACTGCCAGCGCTCTTGCTTGGAAACGGAATGTTCATGCCAGTGGACGTTGGTTGCCTTCTGCTCAGCCATTGCGAACAAATGCTCCTGAAATTGAGAAACGACTTTGTGAGAATCGCGTGTTTTGGATCCAGACAGATACTAGAACAACCGCCGACGCGGTGGAAGCCCGATCTCAAAGCCGTGCCAGGGTCTGGAGACGAAACGCTTCGGATACGGTTCCGACAGCGGGCTGGAAAGGCAATCTTGGCCAGGCCGTCCGAATCGCCACGCGCAGGGGCAGGTCCAACCTGGCCCCAACGCACGTATTCAACGACCGGCAAAATCCCCCTGGCGTCGCCAGGTTTACCGCGACGACGTCTCGGTGCCCGTTTCAGGTTCCGCGGGAGCGGCAGCACGACGCGCGCGGGCCGGTTGCTTGGCCGCCATCTGCTGTGCCACCTCGTCGGTGATTTCCACCGCCGGGTCGATCGACAACAGCAGCCCTTCATTTTTGGGGATGACGATGCTCAAACCCCGTGCCGCGGCGACCTCTTTGAGCACCGGCTTGGTCTGCTCTCGGCATTGATCCGACAATTGCTGCTTGAAGATGGCCAGTTCATTCTCGGCCTTGCGCCGCGACTCGAGCAACTGGTTTTCCATCCGGGTTTGCATGGCCGCCAACTGTTGCCGTTCTTCCTCAGTTGGTTCCTCGCCATAACCGGCGCGCCGTTCGTCGTACAACCGATTGAGCGACTTCTGCAATGTGGAGAGCTGCTTGTTGAGAGCGGTGGTCCGTTCCTCAACCTGGCGATCGATCTCCAGATCGCGCCCAAGTTGCTTGGCGACCGAGACGAGGTCCACCACGCCAACGCCCCCCATCGCCTTGGAGGATGCCGCCGCGGGATCCTGCGCCCCTGGCTTATTGCATCCCCCGAGAGACGCGACCACGACCACCAGAACGAACAGCCTGCATTGGACCAACATGGGGGGCTCCTTCCACTCCCAAAAACGATCTTCAAGACCCATCACGGGGGGGAAGATAGCCAAACCGCCCAATCAGGTCCAGACCGATGCGCCGCCGAGAAAACCTGCGGAGAAAACCGCGGTCAAGCGATTGGCCCGGCGGCCCGGCGGCCTCGGGACCGAAAGCTGGAGACGACTGTGCAATCCCGTGATCGATCAGGGAGCCTTCACTTCTTCCTCGTCGACATGCGGAATCAATTCGATGGTCACGGGGGTCTCTCTGGGAGGAATCCGCTCGGTCCATGCCTCAAACAAGACCTCCCCTTCCGACGAACTGGGAATCGCCACGTCCAGGGTGGCGGAGGCAAAATTGGCCACGCAAATCAAATCGCCATCCTCGGCCAGGTAATGGCTCTTGCCAGTCTCTTCGTCGGTAAAAAATCCGCTTCCGGCAAAGACCCAATCGGCCTCCATTTTGCGCGACTGGCTCTTTTCAAAAAACTTTCGGATCGCCTCCTGGAATGCCGGGGCGCTGCTGAGCGCCAGAAACGCATCCCGCTCCCTGGCGGTCATCGGACCATACCAGCTCAACTCCCGCAGCTTCTGGTCGTATCGCAATTCGGTGTTTTTGGGGAGTTTGACGCCGGCGGGAAGTTCGGCGAGCTTTTCGGCCCAGAAACGCCGCGTCGCGTGCCGAACCCAGGATTGGGCCGGAGCCCGCTGGGCCTTCCCCTCGGCATCGGTCCAATTGAGAAATACATCGATCGTCTGCCCGGTGGGAGGACGATACTCGGGGTTGTTCTGCACTGGAGTGCCGGGCTTGGCCCCGACAACCAACAGCGCGGCATGAACGGTCTTGGCCTGCGCGTCGAGCGACAGAATCGACTCGTGCTCTTTGGTCTGTTTCAGGCAGCACAGTTGCTCCAGCGAACCTTCCAGAAGGACGACGCGGGCTTTCAGCACGACGCGCTTCCCTGCCTTATCGACCAGCACAGTCCCCTGGCGGTTGAAGGGGGTCAATTCGGCCAGCGGTTTCTTCGCGGCTTCCGAGGTGGATTGTTCGTCATCGACGGCGCGACACGGGGCCGAAAGCCCCCAGCCGGATACAATGAGCAATCCCCACAGCGCAACGCCTCTCCACAGGTCGCGTCTCAGGCACAAATGATCGGTCATGTTTCAGCTCCCAGGGAGAGAACTCCAGCGTGAAGTCCGTGCGCCTGGTTGTAGCATCAGCCGCCGGGCATTTCTACAGGCCGGGGCTGCGATCAAGCCACGGAATTCCCTTCTGCGTTACGGTCCGGCCCGCTCCGCAGCCAGGCGATCAGGTCATCGACGATCCGGTCTCGGTCAGGTTCAAACTCCAGCGTGTGACTCGCGCCGGGATAGACCAGGACCTGGTGGTTTCCGGAGGCCAGCGCGCGGACACGGGCGCGCGTCGCGTCATTGTCGATGATCCGGTCGTTCCCGCTGAGCAGCGCCAGCAGCGGACAGGCGACCCTCCCGGCGGCACGCTGCAAACTCTGGTCGAGTTCACGGTTGGCCATCAGGAACGAAACCGTGACCTTGTGGAGCGCCAGGGGATCGTTCCGGATGAAATCCTGCCACAGCGGCTGGCTGGTGAACAACTCCGGATCTCGTAGCGGAATCGGCACCCGCCGGTTGCCCAGGCACAGCCGGTGCGCCAGAACAAGGGGCAAGGTCTGCCACCACCGCGCCCGAACATGCGCGCAAAGTCCCGGCGAGAGCAGCACCAGTCGATCGACCAGATGCGGCGCTCGGACCGCCACCTCGGTTGCCAATTTGCCTCCCCAACTGATCCCCATCAGCACCAGTTCTGCCCCTGGCCGGAGGGGGGCCGATTCCCGCCGCCGATCCACCAGGAACCGCCGCACGTCCTCGACCAGCGTTTCGAGGTCTGGCGTGTGGCCCCGCCGCGATTGGTTCATCCCCGAACCGCGGCGATCCAGGAAGAAAACCTCCGCACCAGCGGTCGCGAGCCGCTCGCTGGAATAGCCGTACCAGGCGGCGTGGCTCTGGATCCCGTGGAGCGCGACAATGCGCACCCAGGGAGCCTCAGCCAGCGGTCGCCAATGGAGAAGTTGCAACGGCTCACCGTCCGCTCCCTGGTAATACTCAACCTGCTGTTTGGCGAACATTCAGTCTGGCAATGCCGCGAAGACTGCGATCATGAACCCGATGGCATATTCTGCTCGCGCCGCGCCGCAGTCGCAAGGCCACGCGGGGGCAAGTGCATCGCAGGGGGCGCGCAGGCTATGTTACACGCCTGTGACAGCCTGCGACTTGCTCCAGTCGCTATGCTGGTCTGCGCGGCGAATTCTTCCGAACACAAACAGCCTCCCAACAGAACCACAACAGCTATGATCTCATTCATTGTGCGATCCATCATCGGAAGCTCCTTGATCCTCTGCCTGACGCTCGCTACGGCTGGCGCCGCATCGGACGCGGAAGAGATCGTCCCCAATGGGTCGCAGCCCCTTGCGCCGCATCAATTGGCCGCGCAGGGCCGGGTGATGGAACTGGCGGCTCGGCTCGATCAAGAGCCGGATTTGCTCCAGGAACGCGAATGGAGTTCGACGAAGCAACCGCTTTTACACGCCGCGGCGATGCATGGCCGGCTGGCGACACTGAGGCTGTTGATTGCCCGCGGGGCCGACGTGAACCTGACCGATTCTCGGGGAGTCACGGCGCTCCACCTGGCTGCGCTCTACGGTCGCTGTGTGACCGCGCATCTGTTGCTTGATCAGGGGGCGGAGCTTGAACCCCGAACCCCGCCACGATTTATTGCCGGTCTCCCCGCAGGGAGCTATACCCCCGCGGAATTCGCCGTCGCCGGGGGACGCGCGGAAGTTCTGGAACTGCTGCTGGATCGGGGAGCGACGCTGGACCAGGAACCGCCAGCGATGGACCGGCTGATCGAACCGGCCAGTCGGGAGGGCCGCCGGGCGGTCCTCAACGTGCTGCTTTGCCGCTTGGGAAAACAGGAACTGTCCGACCGGCTCGCCGCCGCTGTTGAGACGCAGCGTCTGGAAGAAATTGAAGCGCTGGCGGAGCTTGGGGCGCCGATCCTGACGGCGCTGCAGGAGGGATTCTGGGGAGCTCCGTTGCACTGGGCCATCGCTCACGGACAATCCGAATTCGCGCTGTTCCTGATCGATCACGGAGCTGATGTCAACCAGGTCTCGGGAGGAACGACACCTCTATTTGAAGCCGCTCAGCACGGCGACCTGGCGCTGGTCCGCGGATTGCTCGCACACGACGCCGCCGTCGACGTCGGCAATACCGACGTGGGAACCACTCCCTTGCAGTTCGCCGTTTACAAAGGACATCGGGACTGCGTGGAGCTGCTCTTACAAAAGGGGGCCAATCCCGCGCGGATCCGCCCGGCGGCGCGGGAGGAACTGGCCCGATCCGCCGAGCCAAAATACCAGGAGATTCTGGAATTGCTGCGCCGCGCCGAAACGGTTCCCCCCCAGGGAACACTCGAAGCCGGACCTCGCGGCGGCCGGTAGGCACCCGACAAGTCCGACGGCCCTGGTCTCGCTCGTCACACCAGCCCGACGTACTTTCTTCCCGCCCAGAACAATCCCATCAAAAACACAATCAGAGCGGCGGGAACCGGATGCGCCCACAACTGGACGCGGCGGATGGAGGGAGGGGGCTCGGGGAGGTCCGCCAGGGTGCGGATCACGTCGTCGAGTTTGTCGACGTCAACCACCTTCCCCTTGGAAACACGGGCCAGTTCCTCCAGAACGTCCAGACGTGCCGGCCGACCGAGTCGCTCCGTGGCCACCCCCTGCACAAAGAAAGACGTTTCCAGCGTGGCGCCGGTCTGTTTGCAGGCGAGAGTCACGCTGTGCTGCCCCGGTTCGGCGGCGGTGAACCGCGATGTGTAGACCCCCCATTCGTCCCCCGCTGAGTTGAAGCGGACCGTTTCGGTCTTGCCTGAAGGAGGAGTGATCCGGGCCAGCACCTCCCCTCCATGCAGCGGCTCGCCGCTTTTCTCCATGACGTTGGCGTGCAGCGCAATCGTTTGCCGCATTTGGGGCTGGTCGGGGCTGTAGAATAGCCGCATCGTCTCCCCTTTGGCCATGTTCCGCTGATAGGCCATCCACCGCACCACCTGCCCCCAAAAGCGGTAATGGTATTTGTCCTCGACCCCTTTGCGCCAGCGCCACGCCCCATCCGTCCCCATGAACAGAATCTTGCCGGCGCCATAGGTGCGGGTCACCAGCAGCGGCAGGCGGCCGTATTCGTTGGTCATGTCTTTGTGGACGCACAAAACGTCGCTTCCCGCTTTGGCTCTCAACACCGGCGCGTACCACTGGAACCCCGGCAATCCCTCCCAGACTTCGATGTTGTCGTCCTGCGTGTCGGCCAGTTTTGTGAGCAGGCTCCGCCGCCCCATCTCGGTCAGTTCAAAATGGCTCGGCGTGCGCGAACCCCAGCCGGCGGGCTGCGCCTCATCGACCACGACCGGCAGCAGTTCTTCCAGTTCGGTGTCCAACAGCGACATTTGCCGCCCCTGCCAGCCCGGCATGAACACCAGGCCGCTCGCCTGATGCTCTACCAGTCCCTTGAGCAGGCGGCATTGCTCAGCCGTCAATTGCCCCTCGTCAACTCCCACGTCCCCGAGAAAGACCACGTCGTATTTTCCCAATTCGTCCAGTCCGGCGGGGAACTGCTTGATGTAGTCTTTGTTCCCTCCCCCGACTTTGCTCAGGCCGGGATGAAACAGCAGGCACGACACCTCGACCCCCGGATCGCGCGACAGGGCATTCCGCAGGTAACGGTACTCCCAGCGGGGGTATGACTCGACCACCAGCACCCGCAGTTTTTCTTCGCGGATGGCGATCGGCGCCGACAGGCGATTGTTGTCGGTGAGCGACTCATCGCCGTGCGCCGGCACGTCCAGCGTCAACGTCACATCGCCGGTCGCCTTGGGCTTCCACACAATCCAGTCGCTGGTGCGGCCCATCGGAGCGATTCGCAGCTCTTTGGAAACTTCGTCCCCGTCTGATGTCTTGAGCGTCACCGTCGTGGAATACTCGCGGGGGAGCGAACTTTCAATCGTGAACGGAATGCGGACCGACTTGCCCGCCACGCCAAACGTCGGGGCATCCAGACTCATCAGATCAACGTCCGGCAGTCGCGTCGGGCTGCCGACCGGCGCCGCCAGAATGGGAATTCCCTTGAGCCGCAGCCGCGCCGCCGCCTGCACCGGAGGCTCCCCCTCGTTCCAGTCGCCATCCGAGATCAGCACTACGCCACGGAGATTGGGAAATTTTTCGGGCGCCTCCGCGAGCGGTTCATGGAGGTCGCTTCCGCGACCGGGTTGGGGAGGAGAAAATGACTGGACCACGACGTTGAAGCGTTCCTGGAGGCGACTCCACGCGGCGGCCTCGGTCAGCGGCGCAATCGTCTCCCGGCGGGTGGCCAGGGAACCAGCCGAACCTCCGGGGCTGGGAACATCGCGCGTCTCCATGCTGGGGGACGCATCCCACAAGATGGCGATCGCAGGTTTTTCCTGTGGTCGAAATTCCTCAATCCACTCCGGCTGGTTGTACAGCACGGCCCCCAGGCAGACGATCGACAGCCGCAACGCTTCCAGCAACCCCTGCGAGAGGCGGTAGCCGCTGCGGCGCCAGGCCGCCAGACAGAGCCCGGCGGTCAGCAGCACGCCGATCACTGAGATCGCCAGCGACCAGCCGGTCCATTGGAACATGAGCCGGGTGACGTTCATGTGGCGACCCCCGGAACGGGAACGGGAGCCGGTTTGGGCATGCACAACACCGCTTCGACAATCAGCGCCAGCAGCATGCATGCCAGGAACACGCGCCAGATTTCCTGAATCAATGAGCCTAGGCTCCCTGCCTGGTCATCCACGCGCGAGAATTCCAGATCGCGGAACAATTCTCCGAGTCGATGTTCGGAGACCAGCGTCGGCTGGTCCTCGGCCGCCGGTCGGTTGACCGCCAGCAGACGCTCGTTCGCCGCATAGACCCCCCGATGGAACGGGTATTCGGTCGAAAGCGCTCCGGCCACCCCGGCAATCCGCTGCCATTCCGCCGGTCCTTCGTCAGACGGGCCTCCCGCCACAAGCTGGCGGGTGCTCCCCAGGACTTCCGCTCCCTCGGCCAGAGCCCGATGGACCAGGACGTACAACACCACTCCATTGACCGCCAGGTTCGAGTCTCCGGCGGCTGCGGTCGCCGCGCAGAAGTAGACTCCCCCCCGGTTGCTCACCACCCGCGCCAACAGCGGCGCCCCCCCGCGAAGCGTTGCCAGCGGAGTCACCTCCCCCTCCAACCGGCAGTAGCGGCGTACCTGCAACTGTCCCACCGGGAGCGCCGTTCCCGAGAGCGCGTGCGCCAAAAGGTCCTGATCCCCGCGCCAACTCTCGACGACCAGCTCCTGGTCAGGGGATTCTTGCGCCCAACCGTTCCAATGCACTCCCAGGAACGTCTCGCTTCCCGCCGCGCGCGACGGGAAGAAAATCACGACCCCTCCGCGATCGACGAAGTCCTGGACGAGCTGAGCGTCAGTCCCCTGGGGCAACGCCGCCTGCCACAGCACCAGGGCCAACCCCTCCCAGTCGAGCGTCGCCACCTGCTCGGGAGTGACGATCTCTGAGGAACAAACCAATGCGGGATCGGGGGAGATTGAAGCGGCCAGCGCCAGAGGACGGGCGGCCTGCGGTTCGTCGGCGACGACGATCGATCGCCGTGGAACGGGCTGATCAAATACGAAAAAAAAATCGTTGTCGGCGGGATTGGCGTCGGCCGGAATCGAAACCCGCCCCCAGCCCCGTTCCCGGTTGCGCTCCAGCGGAATGCGGTGGTCCTTGAGTTCAAACTGCGCGCCTTGCAAATCCACAGTCAACTGCGAACCGGCCCCGTCGATTTCAAACTGCACCGGCACGGAGAGGGGCTGCTCCTGGTCGCCATCGCGCGTCAACTTGAATGAGACGAGCAGTTCGGCCCCTTCGGCGGTTGTGATCCTTCGCACGTCAGTCACGCGAAGCGACAGGTTTTCCGGCGCGGTTTGCGGATAGGCCAGCAGATTGAACCGCACCCCCTGCGGAAAACCGACGAACGCTTCGCGGAGCGTCTCCCAGCGACCGCTGTCGGCGCTCCAGTCGTTTTCGCGCAGATCGGAGCAGATCCAAATCTCCGTGCGCCCTGAATTGTTCGCCTGGATGTAATCGTGCGCCGCCTGGAGCATCGCCGGCAGGTCCGCCGGCGAGCTGGCAGGCTCGGTTTCGGGGGTCTCCTCCAGCGCCTCCGGCCCCTCCAGTTCGCGCGGTTTGTTGGTGGTGCTCTCGATCAACACCCAATGCGCCGAACCGAGTGTCTTGAGCGTCGCCACCAGGTTCCGTCGCGCCGTCTCTAGTTTCGAGCCCCCCCCGCTGGCGCTCCCCTGCTGCATGCTGGGGGATCGGTCGAAGAGGATGATCGTCGTATCGGGGCGGCCACCGGCGGTCAAGCCCAGCCAGCCGCTGGCGAGCGGGCGACTGACCGCAAAGATCAGCCCCGCGATCGCCAGCATCCGAAAGGCCATGATCAGCCACTGCCGCAAGCGGGCATAGCCGCGCGACATGCGATTGGCCGCCAGCAAAAACATCATCGCCCCCCAGCGGACCGTCTGATACCGCCGCTGGTTGATGAGGTGGATGATGATGGGGAGCGCGACCCGGGGGAGCGCCGCCAGCATCCACTGTTGGATAAAGCTCATCGTCCCCCCTTCATTCGGGTCCGTCCGACGAGAAACCGCATCAGGACTTTTTCGTAGTCTTCGTCCAGGCTGACGCGATGATAATCGACCGCCGATTCCAGCAGGATCTGTTTCATCCGTTCCAGGTAGCTTCCCAACGCCTTGTGGTAGCGATCGGCGATTTCATTCGGCTCCGCGAAGATCGCCGGTCCCCCCTCCATGTCCAGAAACCGCATCGGCCTTCGAAAGTTGAACCCCACCTCCTGGGGATCGAGCAGGTGGAACACCGCCACGTCATGTTTGCGAAACCGCAAATGCTGGAAACAGCTCAGGAGCTGGTCCGGCTCGACGAACAGGTCAGAGATGATGATGATCAGTGCCCGTTGGCGGATCGTCTCCGCCAATTCGTGCAGCACTGTCGCCAGGTGCGATTCTCCCGCGGGGCGCGTCTGCTCCAGAATGTCGAACACCGACATCAGGTGCGCGGGACTGCGCTTGGGGGGAATCGTCCGGACGATTCCCCCGGCGACGCACGACAATCCCACCGCGTCCCCCTGCTGGGCCGCCAGGTATCCAAGCGCTCCGGCCACCTTGCGGCCGTAGTCGATCTTCGTGATTCCTGTGGAACCGAAGTCCATCGATCCGCTCGTGTCCAGGACAAAGCAGCAGCGGAGGTTCGTATCGGCTTCGTACTCTTTGACATAAAACCGATCCGACCGCCCATAGGCCCGCCAGTCGAGTCTTCGCAGGTCGTCGCCGGGGACGTATTTTCGATACTCGGCGAATTCGACGCTCGATCCCCGGTGCGGGCTGGGATGCCGCCCCGAGACGTTCCCCAGCATCGGCCGCCGGGAAAAAAACGGCACGCTCGCCAGACGCGACAAGACGCCCGGGTCGAGAAACGATCGGCTGCGGCGGTCGGGAAACATAGTGCTGGCGAAGGCAAGGCAGACGGGAATCAAACGGCCCGGAGGCGCGGCTCATTGCTCGGCGCTGGTCTCTTCAACCAGTCGCCGGACGATTTGCCGCGCGTCGATCCCTTCCGACTGCGCGGTGAACGTGGTGATCACGCGATGCGTGAGGACCGGCGCCGCGACCTCCTGAATGTCTTCCAGGCGCACCATGTAACTCCCCAGGAGCGCCGCGCGGGCCTTGGCCCCCAGGATCAGATTCTGCACCGCCCGCGGTCCGGCGCCCCAGGAGACCAGCGGCTTGAGCCAGGTGGGAGTGGTCGAGCCGTTGGGGCGAGTCTTCCGCACCAGTCGGGCCGCATACGTATAGATGTGATCTGGCACCGGAACACGACGAACGAGGTTCTGATGGCGAATGATGTCGGCCGGGGTCAACAGGTGGTCCAGTTGCGGCAAGGGATCGCCAGTCGTCGTGCGGGCGATCTCGATTTCCTCCGCTTCCGACGGATAATCGAGTTCGATCAGGAACATGAACCGGTCGAGTTGCGCTTCGGGAAGCGGATAGGTGCCTTCCTGTTCCACGGGATTCTGCGTGGCCAGCACCAGAAATGGCGGTTCCAGGCGGAACATCTTGCCCACCACCGTGACCTTATACTCCTGCATCGCTTCCAGCATCGCCGCCTGAGTCTTGGGGGGGGCGCGGTTGATTTCATCCGCCAGCACGATATTGGCGAACACCGGACCATGCACAAACTGGAATTCTCGCCGCCCCTCCGGAGTATCCTGAAGGATGTCGGTGCCGGTGATGTCCATGGGCATCAGGTCGGGGGTGAACTGGATGCGACTGAAATTCAGCGACATCGTCTCGGCCAATTTGCTGACCAGGAGCGTCTTGGCCAGGCCGGGCACCCCCATCAGCAGCGCATGGCCCCGGGCAAACAGACAGATGGCCAGACGCTCAATGACGGCGTTTTGCCCGACGATGACCCGCCCCAGCTCTTTTCGTAAGCGGGCGTAGGCGTCTCGCAACTGGTCGATCGCCTGCACGTCATTGTCACTGAGCGGCGCCAGTGGAGTGGGACTGGGAACGGTTGGCATGAAGTGGTTTCCAGAGGGTGTCGAACAGGATATCGCCGCGAGTGCTCCGCTCGCCCAATCAGAATTTCACATCGGAATCGGCAGGATGGCCGCTCAGCGAAAGATCCTCTGCCGCCGAGTACGAAATAACCAGACCTCAGATTATGCACACCTCAGAGACGATTTTCCAGACGGTTTGTCTCAAGGAATTTGTCGGAACCAAGAATTTCGTGGCAAGTCCTTTCCGAAGTTCAGGGCCGCCGCGCATTGCAGCGCATCCCCTCTCTCCTTATCATGGACTCGGCGGTCACTGAGTATCGTCGATGTGTGGATCCGATTGCAACGGGGGGGCTGCCACCATTCTCATCAAATGTCCGACTTGTGCCGCTGAGTGTACGATCGACGATGCGTCGGTCGAGACCGCGACCTGCCCCAGTTGCGGATGCCTGCTGCGCGCCACCTCCGCCCTGACCAATGTCGCACAGATCGACACCAGTGCGCATACCGATGCCTGGAATCCGGCGGCCGGGCCGGAAACCGCAGATCCCGCCGCCGTCCCCTCCCGAATTGGCCGCTACCAAATTCGAAAGCTGCTCGCGCAGGGGGGCTTTGCACGGGTATTTTTGGCCCATGACGACGAACTCGATCGACCGGTGGCGCTCAAGCTCCCCCGTCCCGAACGGTACGTCGATCGTAAAACGCTTCTCTCCGTGATTCAGGAGGCTCGCACCGCGGCGCGTCTGCATCATCCGGGAATCGTCACGATCTACGACGTCGCCGAACAGGCGGACGCTCAGCCGTACATCGCCATGGAGTACATCTCGGGCAAGTCGCTGCGCGACCTGATGTCCCTGGGGAGGTTGCCGTTCCCCCGGATCGCCGATTTGATGGCCCAGATTGCCGAAGCGGCGCACTACGCCCACGGTCAGGGGCTGGTCCATCGCGATCTGAAACCGGGGAACGTCCTGATGGATGATCGCGGGCATCCCAAAGTGGTTGATTTCGGTCTGGCGATCCATGAGTCGCGCCAGGCGCTGCTCAAGGGGGACGCCGCCGGAACCCCGGCCTATATGGCCCCCGAACAGGTGCGCGGCGACACGCATCGAATGGATGGGAGGACTGACGTTTGGAGTTTGGGGGTGATCCTGTATGAAATGCTGTCGGAGCGGCGGCCGTTCAATGGGGATCGGAAGCAGTTGTTCGACGAAATTCAAAACCGCGATCCCAAGCCCCCCCGCCAGATCGACGATCGCATTCCCGAGGAACTCGAAGCCATCTGCCTCCGCTGCCTCTCGAAGGAAGTGACGGGGCGATACAACACGTGCCTCGATCTGGCGCTGGCGCTCCGGAGCTGGATGCGGAGAACCGACCTCCCCTCGTCGACGTCGGACATGACCCGGTCGCATTCGGGCGTGGTCCTCTCTGCCTCCGATTCCCCTTCCCTCACGCGTCCCGTCACAACCATCCCGCCCCGTCGGCACTGGCGAAAACCGGCTGTGTTGATTGGCCTGGTGGCGATCGTGACCAGCCTGGGTCTGCTGAGCCTGAGCGGTCTCTTGTCGCACCGCAATCAGGCGCGCCGCCCGCTGCAATGGCATCCGCTGTTCGACCAGCCCCCCGTCCGCCTCCTGTGGCCAGAGGCGGCGCAGGACGCTGTCTCCAGTTTTACCGGCGGAAAGCCAGAGGTCTTTGTTTCGACCACGCTTCCGTCGGCGCTGGTCCTGGATGATTCCCCCGCAGCCGACTTTCGAGTGGAAGTGCGGATCTCCAAGAGCGGCGCCTGGGTCGGGAAGGCAGGACTTTTCTGGGGGGTCCACGAGGGTCAGGCGGAAGATGGCACTCCCTCCCTGCGCTGCCAGGCGCTGTACTTCAGTGGTTCGATTCAGCCGGACGGCGCCATTGACTGTCGCGTCAATCGCGACCTCCTGGAGTTTTGGACCCCTCCCGAAGGGTTGGCCCCGCTGACCAGTCGCCACAATTATCGCTCGGCGCAGGTTTCCGCTCCTGATAATCCCGAGATGCTGCTGCAGATCGAAATTGTCGCCGACAGGGTCCATTCCGTCCGTTGGAATGGCCAATCGCTGCCCGACGTGTGCGATCGATTCGACCCCGCTGCGCTTCCCCCGCGGTGGCCCCTCATTTCACGGGGCCGCCTGGGAGTCTATAACGAAACTGGCGCCACGACCTTTCGCGACGCCAAGATTCAATGGCTCCGTTCCCCTCCTTCTCAACCCGAAGCCCAAGGTGCCCCTTGAAGAATGCTGCGAAGAACCCCGACAATTGTACGATTTTCACCGCGCTTTCCACTTCCACTCCCCCGGCCAATTCGGTCGCCAATGTCCTGGCCATGGGTCCGGTAACGACCGGGCAATTGTGCCAGTGCCGGGGCGACGTGACGCCCCCCACCGGATCGTCGTTTGACGCGCTGTACTTCAAGGTCGCGCGCGGTACTGCCACGTTGACCAGCCAGCAGGTGGTCGATGCCCCGGATGCCATCAAGCGCCTGGCGGCCGCCCCCGGCGTCTCCACCCCCTGGAACATGGACGGCCAGGTTCCCGCCGACTGCAATGCGGCCGGAACGGCCCAAAACACGTTGTACGTCGTCTCCCGCTCGTTCACTCCCGATCCCAATGCCGCCCCGTATTACTACCGGGCAAATCTGGAATCCAACACCACTCCGTTCAAAGGGAAGAGCGTCTCGACCTGTGGCGGTATGACCCCTCCCGGTCCTGGTCCCACCCCGACACCCACCACCGCCTCGTCCTCGTTGATCCCCGCCTCCCTTTCGCTCGGCAGCGTGGACGCCCATCCCACCGACTCCGATGGACCGTGGCTCAAGTATGGCGGACTGACGGTCCAGAACTTCTACTATGGCAATCGCCTCATGCGCCGCGGCAGCCCCTTGAGCGCCCGATTGCTGGCGGTGTATGCCACCGACATCGACTGGTCGTTCGAATTGCCTTTGAACCTGGGACGCCGGTCGATCAATCGCGCGACGGGCGACCTGCAATTTGAACCGGCTCGACCCAGCCCCTGGCGGTTTCAGAACTCTCCGACGAATGCCATCATTCTCTGGCAGCAGGGGCTGGGACTTCCCGAGCAAGTCGTCGCTGCGCAAAGTCGCGAGCAGGCTGACATCTTCCAGGTCCGCATGCAGGAGGATGTCCTGGTGCAAATCAACTACCATGGATTCTTTCAAAGCACGCTGCAGGGAACGTTCAGCCTGTGGGTCAAGGTGATCGACTAGCGCGCCGGGGTCGGGGAGACTTGCTTTGCCGCCAGGAGGTGTGCTCCAGCAGCGCGATGATGCCGCGCGCAACGTCCGCCGCGAAGTTCTCGTGGGGGGCCTTCTCGCGGCGGCGTTCTGCCTGTTTGCCTGGCGAAGCTGGCGCGCCTGGCCCGATATCCTGGTCGATTTTGGACACGAGCTCTATCTTCCGTGGCGAATGTCTGCCGGTGAGGCGTTGTATCGCGACCTCCCCTTCACCATGGGCCCCCTTTCGCAGCACTTCAACGCGCTGCTGTTCCAGATCTTTGGCGTCTCGCTGACGACCCTCATCGCCGCCAACCTGACGATTCTGGCGGGGATCACCGCACTGTTGTACTGGCTCTTTCGGCGGTGCGGCACACGCGGATCCGCCGCCACGGTCGTGTTGTTCTTCCTGGCAGTTTTTGCCTTTGCGCAGACGACATTCACCGGCCAGATCGGCAACTACAATTACGTCTGCCCCTATCGCCACGAGATGACGCACGGCCTCGCGCTGGGATTGGCGCACCTGGCCTGCCTGGTCCGTTATTTCGACCACCGTCGTTCGGGCTGGCTGATCGCCGCCGGGGTGTTGCTAGGACTGGTGACGCTGACCAAAGCCGAAATGGTCCTCCCTGCGGCGGGATGCTCCCTTTTCGCAGTGCTCCTGTTAGCCCGCATCCGGAATCCTGCTGCGACCGCATCGGGGACAATCACCGGACCGCCCGAATCCCAAACCGCCGCCGGAGGGCTGCTGACGGCAATCCGTTCTCTCGGAGTCCTGCTGGTGTCCGCACTGGCGCCGATCGGCATGGCGGTTTGCCTGCTGACGCGATCGCTGGGTTGGGACGGTGCCTGGCGCGGCGCGCTGGGCTACTGGCAGTTAACCTTTGATCCGGCACTGACGACGCGCTCCGGATTCTATCGAGCGGTGGCGGGTTGGGATCGCCCATTGGAGAACGCCATTTCCGTCGCGCTGGTGACGCTGGCCATCGGCGCTGCCGTGGTCCTGGGATATCTCTCGGCAATGCTCCTGGCCGGCCGCCGTCGGAGCTGGCTCTGGGCCGGACTCCTGGGACTGGTCGCCGGTTACTCCAGTTTGTGGCTGATTCCACCGGAACAGTGGCTGACGCTTCCCGCCGCGCTGCCGCTGGTTCTGTCGATTGTCTTAGCAGTCGCCATTCGTTCGCTCTGGAACCGCCCCTCGCCCGCCGAGTCTTCGCTCCCTCTGGCGCTCCTGGCCGCGTACGCTCTGGGATTACTCCCCAAGATCCTGCTGGCGGCGACGCTGGGGCATTATGGTTTTGTGCTGGCGATGCCGGGAACGCTGGTGCTGATGCACTGGATGATCCACGACCTTCCAGCGCGGCTCGATCGCAGCCGACTCTCCGGGGCCGGATTCCGTGGGCTGGCGCTGGGGCTGTTCGGCGCCTGCGCGCTGGTGCAATTCTTGAACTGGGAACGGATTGACCAGACCAAGACCCTGGCGATCGGCGCCGGGGGAGACCGGTTTTTCGCCGCTCCGCAGATGGACGACCGGGTGCTTCCCACAGCGGCAACGCTTGATTACCTGCAGCAAAACATGGCCGACGATGAGACGCTGGTCGTCATCCCGGAGGGAGCCACACTCAACTACCTGTTGCGGAAGCGCAATCCGTCCGGCTTTCTCATGATCAACCCGTGGGAATTCCAGGCACACGGCGGCGAGAGCGTCGTCGTAGACGCCATCATGCGTTCCCCTCCCGACTATTTCGTCCTGGTCTCGATGGACATGTCAATCCACGGCGGAGGAAATTTCGGCGACCCTCAATTCGGCCAGAGCCTGCGCGCCTGGATCGAGCGCGAGTACCAGGTCGTCGACGGCCACGCCTCCCGCACCCCCGATGGCCGCGTCACGTTTCAATCGATCGTGTACCGCCGCCAATAGGGGTAGGGAGGGCCGATTGATTTCGGCCCCCCCTCCCTCCGAACCGGACGGGCGGTTTTCCCGCATCCGGCTCTCCCGTTAGTGGTGTTACCTTTGACAGGATTGACGGTAGGATTCATGGGCGGCTTTCAGACTGTACAGCCCGCGATCCGCAAAGAAACGGTTTGGCCAACGCTGGTGGTCTTTCCCGCGGCCTCGTCCCCGGCGTCCGGATCGTTTACGCAGAATGCTGCGCAGCCGACCTCGGATCCAGCAGTCCAAATCCCGAAAGACCCCATGATTGCAATGTCGAAAGTACACGAACCAGCCTCGAAGTGACTGATTCAACTTGTGGATAATGAATGACAGGCTGTTCCCGCTCGTCCGCTTGGTCTCCGCGCGAACAGTGTCCTTGAGCTTCTTTTCGCTTTTCGGTCGTGGAAGCCGGACGGCCCCCTTGAACCGATAGCCGAGGAAGTCAAAAGATTCTGTTTGTGCATCGACAATCCGAGTCTTGGTGGGATGCAACGTCAGGTCGTTGGTATCGACCCACTGTCGCACGATTTCCAAGGCCCGTTCCGCGTCTTGACGGGTCCGACACAGGATCACGAAGTCGTCCGCGTACCGCACCATTTGAAAGCCGGACTCGGCCAACAGGTGGTCCAGAGGGTTCAGAAAGATGTTCGCCAGTAACGGCGAGATCACTGCCCCTTGAGGACTTCCCTCTTCCGGTGTCCACAATTCCAAACCGTCCATGATCCCCTGCTGAAGGAACATTTCGATCAGCTCCAGGATTCGGCGGTCGGAGATTTTCTCACGGATACGATCCAGGAGTTTCTCGTGATTGATTGTGTCAAAATAGCTTTTGAGGTCTGCATCGACCACGTGTACGAATCCATCGTTGAGCGCTCGTTCCACATGTTCCAGAGCATGGTGACAGCCTCGCTTGGGGCGAAAGCCGTAACTGTGTTCCGCGAACGTCTGGTCGAAGATCGGTTCAATGACGCTTCGTAGCGCCGTCTGGACGACTCGGTCCCGCACAGTGGGGATGCCCAAGGGCCGTTGTTCTTGGCTCCCAGGCTTATCGATCCACTTCCTGCGCACCGCTTGCGGTTGATACGCATCATCCCGCAGTTGGATTTGCAGTCGGGCCAGTTCCTCGCGGCTGTGGCTTTCGAAATGCTCGACCGTCACATGATCCACCCCGGGGGCGCCCTTGTTGCCCACCACCTTGCGGCTGGCGGAGAACAAGTTCTTCTCCGAGTAAACTTTGTCAATCAGCGTATGCCATTTGCCTCCTCTCACTCCTTGTTCGAGTGCCGTCAACATGGGGTCTGTCCAGACCAGCGGGTTCGCCCATCCCCGCGGGGGCATGGGCTCTCGGGCCGGTGTAGCCGAAAAGGGCACTGTGGTCGGTTTTTTGTCCTTCGGTCTGGTCATTCCTCATCCACTTCCCTGCGTCCCTTTGCTCCCCCGGAGTTACCCGGCTTCATCGCTACTATGGACGCTCTGACTCCTGCTGGGCGGGCTCTTCGTACACGGGTGTCCGATTGCTCGGCATTACGGCACATGAACTCCCAAGTCTGATTACCCCGCAGGTCTCTTGAGTTACGCTTTGAAACTTCCATCCGTTCCGACTCCACCCACCCGAGTTTCTCCCGTTGCCGCTTTAACACACTACCCTTCAGCACAACGGGCTTCCCCGACAGGGCACCATTGCAGGCTTTCGGCCCCGGTTGCCTTCCTGTCGCGGTTCTGGGCTTCGCACGTAGCTAGCCGGCTCGCCAGAAACCCCAGCCGTATCGAGTTCGTTAACCTTCGGACCAGATGTTCACCTCCAGTTGCTCTCCACCCCGCCTCGCGGCGACGCAGTTACTTTCGGTTTCGGGCCGGAGAGTGCATGCCCGGAGAGGACTTCCACCTCTCTGTTTCA
>JBJXGA010000077.1:0-9008 GCA_046152955.1 Planctomycetales bacterium
TGAACCGCGGGAAGGAGGAGGGCCGTGAGGATGCCGATGATGGCGATGACGACCAGCAGTTCAATCAGGGTGAAACCCGAAGCCCGCGGGCGAGCCGCACGGGGAAAGGACATGGGAGAACTCCAAGACAAATTGGACAAACGGACTGAGTCGAAAACCAGCGACTGGCACAGAGCTCATCTCAAACGCTACTGGATATTGAGACTGAGTCTCATTATCTATGCGATTCTACACGATCGACCGTCGTTTTCAAGCCCATCCCAATTGTTTTCCCCCACTTCCTTCCTGCCTGAGGACATTCTGACTCCATGAGTCACAAGGAATTTCTCCCAGCCAGTCGCGCATTCAAACCAAGTGCGAGGGGGCGCGAGAGCCCCGCCAGCCGACGCGATCGGTGGCTGCGGTGGCGCGCCGGTCGCAACCAGACTCCCACAGAGCCTGTCTGCCGGACAGATTGTACAGTGGCTGTATTACCGGATGCCCGGTTCGACCCGCGCCCTGCTCCGCTAATCTAATCTGCCGATTCCTCGTCGCGCGACTCCTCCGGCAGCGCCCGCCGATCGCGCGCCAGGACGGCCCGTTTGAGCAGGAACTCGATCTGGCCGTTGACGCTGCGCAGTTCCTGCTCAGCCCAGCGCTCCAGAGCCTGGTAGAGCGCGGGATCCATCCGCAGCAGGAATGACTTGCGCGAGCTCATGTCAATCGTCGGCTCCCTCAGGTGTACAGCGTGCCGGCGTTGACGACCGGCGTCACCTCGGCTTCACCGCACAGGACGACCATCAGGTTGCTGACCATCGCTGCCTTCCGGTCGTCGTCGAATTCAACGACCTTCTTCTCGGACAGTTCGGTGAGGGCCATTTGCACCATGCTGACAGCGCCATGCACGATTTTTTGACGGGCGGCAATGATCGCCTCCGCCTGCTGCCTCCGCAACATGGCGTTGGCAATTTCCGGAGCGTACGCCAGGTGCGTCAACCGCGACTCTTCGACCACCACCCCCGCTTTCCGCAATCGCTCCTGAAGTTCCTGACGCAGCGCATTGGACACGTCTTCCATGTCGCTGCGGAGCGTCACCTCTCCCTCTTCCCCGTGGTCGTAGGAGTAGCTGTTCGCCAGATGCCGCACCGCCGTTTCGCTCTGAATCTTGATGTACTCCTGGTACTGGTCGACGTCGAACAGCGCCTCGGCGGTGTTCTCGACGCGCCACACGACGACGGCGGCAATCTCGATGGGATTTCCCCGCTTGTCGTTGACCTTGAGCCGCGCCGTCTCCATGTTCCGCGTCCGGAGTGAGATGCGGGTCTTGGTCATGAAGGGATTGGTCCAGAAGAATCCACTGTCGCGGGTCGTCCCACGGTAATCTCCGAACAGGATCAATACCCGCGCCTCATTGGGCTGCAGCGTGAAGAATCCGCCGCACGAAATCAGTCCCACGATCAGCGTCGGAATCGTCAGCCACAAATACCAGGCAAACTGCGGATCACCCTTCTCGATCTTGGTCACGCAGCCGATTGTACCCGCGGCCCCTGCGGCAATCACCAGGAAACAGACCACCACCATCGGCCACCCATTCAACACCCGGATTGTTCGTTCTTGAGTCATGCTTCGCCCCTTGTCTCTATTGAAACCATCAGTTCCCGGTGAATATCACAGTGATATCACTCTGATATGAATACGTCAACCCAACGGGTCCGGATCACAAAAAAAATCACCCCCAGGCGAACGGCCCAGCGTAAGCTGGCCGGTCGGTCACCAAGCTCCGGATCACAAAACGAATCGAAGCCAGCTCAAACCATCCGATCGAAAGGCACCCCGCGCTCCCGCAGCACCTCCTCAGCCCCTCGCAGTCCCTGATAAAACGCCTCTTCAAACAGTGCCATTCCGCTCAGGTCGGTGTTTGCAAAGTGAATATTGCCAAATGGTTGTGCCGCAAACTGGCGAGCGGTCCCGGTGCGGAACCCAGGGCGGGGCCGGATCATCGCGTGCCCCCACCGCATGACGTCCAGCCGCTTGGTGAGCCGACGAATCTCCGGATGTGCCCGCTGCATGTCGCTCAAAACCACCTCGGCCCATTCCTTCCAGGAGAGGCTCAGCAGCCGTTTCCGCGCCGCACGGGGTGACTCATCGCACAACGGAAAATAATACGTGAGAACCGTTGGACCATGATCGATTCCCTGCTGGTGCGTGGCGGTCACGTAGCCCAGCGACGGGCTATCGTAAAACACATTGTCCCAGGCCAGTGGAAAGCCAATCGATTTGGGGCGCTCCTCCAGGTACAGATTGGCCACCATCCAGCTTCCATACTCGAATTCCGCCGTGACCTCCCCCCGCGCCGCACTATAGCCGCGGATCAGATAGGGGGCCAGAAACTGCGGCGCGCAGAACAGAATGTGCCGCGCCCGAAAACCGGTCACCTCTTCTCCTGTCCGGGAAACACAGACCACCTCCGCCTCTTCCCCCCCGCGCCGATCGGGAACGATTTCGGAGACCGCCCGACCGGTTTGTACCCGCGGGCTGACCCGATCAGAAAGATGCCGCACGAGCCGCCCGTTTCCCTCCGGCCAGGTGAGCAGCGGTTGTGCGTCCGCTCCCGATCCACCGAGGCGCGACCCAAAGTAAAACAGTCCGGCCCAGGCGCTCGTCTGTTCGGGGCGCAGTCCGTAATCATCCCGGCACGCATAATCCACCTGCCAGCGGAGCCGCTCGGAGTCGAATCGCTGTGCGGTCAGCCAGTCGGCCATGCTCATCTGGTCCAGCGCCACGTACCGCGGATCGTCGGAGCTGAACGCCGCGGGGATGGCAAACCCGCGCCGACCGCGCGCATCGCGCCACGTTCCCAGCTCGTCAACCAGCCGCCCAAACTCGGCCCATTGCCGCTGGTCGTCCGGAGTCTCCCCCTCATGCAGGTACAACCCTTCGTACCAGCGCCCCTGATGGAAAATCCGCTCCTGGGGATCGCGGCAGAGAAACTGCTCGCCGAACATCGGTTCTCCGTCGGCGTCACGCCCCTCGATGATCTGCATTTCATCCAGCAGCGCCAGCAGCGCGCGATTCTCTCCCAGCGGCGCAGGGAGGTAATGCGCCCCCCAGGGACAGGGGATCGAATTGAGCATCCCGCCGCGTGACGTTCCTCCCGGTTCCGGCTCCAATTCCAACACGACGAAATCGTCAAAGCCCGCGCGTTGCAGCCGCCATGCCGCCGACAAACCGGCGATGCCTCCACCAACGATCACCACTCCCACCTGCTGCCAGCGATCGGCTGCCGGAACGGGACGAAAGCCATCGCGCAGCTTGTGGCCGATCGCATCGGACCCGCCGATGATGCTCCCTGCGGGGGGCAGCATCGGCGGGCGATCAGCGCATCCTGCCGCCAGCGCGGCGGGAACTCCCAAAAACGTCGCCAAGAGCTCGCGGCGGTTCAGTTCCACCGTTTCCACTCCGCTTCGTAGTAGCGCACCAGCGCCTGGTTGTCGAGGCGATTGATCTCGACGGGGATCGGTCCGAAATCTTCAGGAAAATCAAACAGCCCGCGGAGCGTGCGATCGTTCAAGAATTTCAGGCGGGCCGCCAAGTATTCTCCCAGTTGCGCCGGGGGCTGGGCGGGAGTCAGCCGGGCGAGCGCATAGCCCCACACTCCAAAAGAGGGGACCGCCGCCTGGTACGGCTGGACCGTGAAATCCGCCGCTTCGAGCGTCCGGACAATGCACCAATAGGAAGACCGCGCCACCAAGGGCGAGGTACACTGGATTCCGACCGCCGCCTCGTCGGTCAACCGTCGCCGCAGCAGCCGGTAGAACCGCGTGGTATACAGTTTTCCCAGTGAAAACGTATTGGGATCGGGAAAATCGACAATCGCCGCGTCGAACTTTTCCTTTCCCCGCTGCAGCCAGATCAGGGCGTCGTCATGGACGATGGTCAGCCGCGGATCGTGGAGCGCCTCCTGGTTGAGGGTCCGCAGCGGCGGAAAGTGGTCTGCGAGTGCAGTCATCTCGGGATCGATATCCACCAGCGTGACTCGCGTTACCGACGGGTGCTTCAGGATTTCGCGGACCGCCAGTCCGTCCCCCCCTCCCAGGACCAGCACCGATCCGGGGGTTCCGGCGGAGAGCAGCGCCGGATGGACGAGCGCCTCGTGATAGCGGTACTCGTCAACCGAATTGAACTGCAAATTGCCGTTGAGGAACAACTGAAACCCGTGCTCCCCCTGCGTCACCACGATCCGCTGATAGGGGGTGGTCCGCGTCCAGACGATCGGATTGGGAAACACCTCCTCCTCGGCAAACTCGGTGAACTGATCGGCCAGCCCCATTCCGACCGCCAACAGCGCCAAGACCAACACCCCCCGTGCGCGCAGCCCGACGACGCGGCCCGGCAGGATCGGACGGAGCAGCCACGTCCCCCACAAGCCCACCAGCGCGTTGAGCATGCCGAACGCCAGCGACGTGCGGATCAATCCCAGACGCGGAACCAAAAACAGCGGAAACAGCAGCGACGCCAGCAGCGCCCCGATGTAATCAAACGCCAGGACGCGGGAGACCAGTTCGTCGAAATCGAGATGCTCGCGGAGAATCCGCATCAAGAGGGGCAATTCCAGCCCGACGAGCGTCCCGATGGCGAAGACGACTCCCAGCAACAGCCCGGAGAACCACGTCAATCGCGCGAATCCCAGAAACAACAGCGGCGCGGAGAACCCTCCCAACAGCGCCACCGCCAACTCAACCTCGACGAAGACCCGCGCCAGTCGGCCCGTGATGAATCGCGACAGCCAGGCGCCGACCCCCAGTGCCGAGAGATACACCCCGATCACCAGCGAGAACTGCGTGACGGAATCCCCCAGCACGTAGCTGGCGAGGGTCCCGGCCAGCAGTTCATAGATCAACCCGCAGGTCGCCACCACCAGCACATTGAGGTACAGGAGGAACAGCGGAGCGCGTTGCATGAGATCGGGTCGCCGGACAGATTAGCCGTGGATCGCCGCGGCGATGATGATCGCCATGCCGATGATCATCGCCCCCACGATGGTCGCCACCGCCTGGTTCTGGTCTTCTTCCAGCTCTTTGCGGAGGGAAAAGGGGGTCACCTTGTTGATGATCCAAAAACAGGCGCCAAACGCCGCCAGTCCGACGGCGGAATAAATGATCGCCGCCAGGATGTGCTGAAACAGCAGCACCGTCGCGGAGACCTCGGTTGTCTCGGGAGCCGCCGCGAGCAAGCGCGCGGCCTCAGCCAGATTCGGAAGCATCGTCATTTTCCCCCATGCCAGGTCGAATGGTAACCACCCACGCCACGAAACCCCCCGCCGCCACTGGAGTGCGCGCCCGAAGAGACCCCCGGCGGAGCGGGATTGAACAAACGTCGCCCGCTGATGGCCGCTGCGGAATACAGTAGCCCCACTACCAGTCCCATCACCAGATACGCTTTGAGCAGCATGCTCCTTGGCTCCCGTCAACTGTCATAGGGACTGAACTGGCTGTCTTGCCAGCGCGACTTCTCAAACGCATGGCCGTACAGCAACGCACACACCGGAATGACCGACACTGCCAGCAGAGCCACAAAAAACAGCCCCAGGTCAGCCCCCTGCGCCAGGCTGGTGTTGAACAGCAGGTTCAGCCCGAACAGGACCGCCGCAAACAGCCCCCACCAGCGATACAGCCGCCGATCGACCGGCGCCGGCTGGTTCGGCGCCACGCCGAATCCCCGTTTCAGGTCGCGGACGCCAAACGCCTCCTCGACCGCGGCATGCGGCAGGTAGGTTCCCAGCGAATAACTCACCTCGCGAGCCTGCGGCTTGGTTCCTTCTTCGTCGGACTTTCCTCCACTTGTTTTCTCGATCGACAGGATGTCCGGCGGCGCGATGAAGTCGGCTGAATCCACCTGCTCCCCGACGCAGACCTTCCAGTAGAATTCTCCCAGCACGTGACGCACCGTGGCCCGCGCCCGCTGAAACAACCGGAACTTCCGCCCCTCCCACCGCGCGTCACTGGCCGAAAGGCTGACTCCCCCCGCCGAGATCGGCCGTACGAAGCTCCAGTGATCGTCGCTGTGAACCAGCCAGCGAAACCCCTCCCGCGGCTGATACAGCAGATATTCGGTCCAGAAGTAGTCCTGACTGTCAAAGGTGACTGACCGCGCCAGAAACCCGATCACGGTGTACTCCACGCCCCCCAGCGTTCCCGTCGTCCCCAGCGGAATCACCGGGTGGTGCTCTCCTGGGGCGAGGGTCTCCAAGTACTGGAGCGTCCCCTGATTGACGTCCAACAGCGACGCGCAGTTGGGGCAAGTCACCCGTTCGCACTTGTCCGGCGCTTGCAACGTCAAGGGGCCAGCGCACTGCGGGCAATTGACCTGCAACGCGGAAATTCGCCGCGGTTCGCGATCGGCCCCCAGCGCCGAGGCGGGAATTCCCAATTCCTCCAGCGTCACTTCGCGTCCCAGAAACAGTCGCCGCTCGTCCTCTTCCTGATCGATGGTGGCGAAGGTGTCTTCCGGTCCGTACAGATCGGCGTAATCGTGCAGCGCTCCGGGGACGAAGCGATAGGGAATCTCCCCCGCAGCGGTGAGCGCCTCGGCCCGTCCGATCTCCGCCACCTTCATGGGACCGACCGGAGGAATCTGGACCGTTTGATCGATTTCCAGTTCCGTCAGCGCCGGGAGCGCCGGGTCTGCCGCCGCGGGGCGCTCGAATGTCAGGTAAAATCGTCCCTGCGCTTCCGCCAGCCAGCCCCAGCGATTGCCGGGAAAGGCAGCGTACCATTCGTCCCAAACCCCTCCCGCTGCATGCCGGTATTGCGCCCGCCCCACCAGTCGGAACCGTTTCCCCTGGAATTGTCCTTTGAGATCGAGCTGGAGCGGAGAATCGGTTTCGACCAGGTCCGCGACTTTGCCCAGATCTTCCAGGCGCTTATCGCCGCGCGCCACGACCGAATGACAGAACGTGCAGACGGTCACCAGCGAACTGCTGACCGTAAAACGGACCGGCGCGGCGCACGCAGGACAGGGAGCTTCCAGCCCTTTCATTGAACGGCCCCTCCCAGGACTGGCGAACGGGCGCCGACCTCGGACCCAGGTGCAGCCCCCACTCCGCGTTCGACGCAGCGCACCACCACCCGTTTCGCCCCCAGCAACTCTCGCAGCTTGCGTTCCCAGGGCCACGCCTCCCGCGGGCGACAGCAATACAGATTGAATGTCGCCAGCCCCAGTTCCGGAAAGGTGTGGCACGCCAGGTGCGACTCGCTGAGCAGGTACAGCCCGGTCACCCCTCCCGGTTCCGGGAACTGATGCCACAACGGGGCCGCCACGACGCGCAGGCGCAGCTCGGCCACGACCTGGTCGCACACGGCACGCATCCCAGGCAGGTCACCCAGCCGCGTCCCGTCGCAGTCCATCGCATCGATCAACCATTCGGCGCCCATCGACATGGAACGGATTATGGCACGCCGCGCGCGGCGCGCCCAGTCCTCCCCCGATCGGCGCGCCTGGAAATTGCCCGAATTCGCGACCACGTTGCGGGACGCAGCGGGTCACCAAATGTGCATCGAATCGCGGAAGAGCTCCGTCAAAGCCTGTTCGTCCGCCGGGCGCGGAGAGAGTTTGGTCACCCGATGCTGCGGCAGCGTCCCCTGAACCAGCGCCGGAATGTCCTCCGGCGTGTAGCCGACCTCCGCCAGGCCATTGGGCATTCCCAATCGCCGCATGAAGTGGATCACCCGCTGTGCCAGTACCTCACCCGCGTCAGCCGGGGCGACCCCCTCGACTGCGGCCCCCAGCGCCTGCGCCCCGCGCAGGTGCCGCTCGGGACAAGCCGGCGCGGTGAATCGCACGACGGCAGGCGTGTTGAGGATCACCGACATCCCATGCGGTACGAGGGGATGATCGACGGCGTATCCCGCCGGTCGAAAACCGCGCACCAGCCCCGCCACGGGATACGACATCCCGTGCGGCAGATGGACTCCAGCGTTGCCAAATCCGATTCCGGCCATCGCCGAGGCCAACAACATTTGCGCCCGAGCTTCGTCGTCGGCGGGATCGGCGACGGCGCGGGGGAGGAATTCGTTCACGATCTCCAGTGCCCGAAGGGACCAGATGTCGCTGATCGGATTGGCCCCCTGATAGGCGGGGCGTTCGATGGGGCGCGCGGGGCGCGGGCGCTGCGTGTAGGGGAGCGCGGTGTACGATTCCAGCGCGTGGCTGAGCACGTCCAGCCCCGCCGAAGCGGCGACCGCCGCCGGTTGCGTGCGTGTATTGTCCGGGTCAACGATTCCCAGGAGCGGCTTGAGGTACCGGTGGGCGATCCCGGTCTTCGTTTTCCGTTCCAGATAATCAAAGATTGCCACTCCGGTCGTTTCGCTCCCGGTTCCGGCGGTCGTGGGGATAGCGATCAGCGGCTTGAGCGGACCGGGGGGAGGCGTTCCGCGACCGATGGGGGCGTTCACGTACTCCAAAAAATCCGCCGGATGGGTCGAGTACAAATTGGCCGCCTTGGCCGTGTCGATCGTGCTGCCGCCTCCCACCGCGACCAGCGCGTCGAACCCTCCGTCGGCACAGAACCTCGCCGCGGCCTGAAAGGCCCGATCGGTCGGCTCGACCGAGACCTGGTCATACAGCGCAAAGTCAACGCGGTTGGCACGCAACGACTCGACCACCGTCTGGCCAGGGTGGAGTTCGACCAGCACCGGATCAACCACCAGCATCACGCGCCGCACCCCCAGTTCGACCAGGTCCAGCCCGACTTCCCGCGTGATTCCGGCGCCGAACCGGAGATTGGCAATGGCAATCTGAAACGCAGTGTCGTGTGTCATGCGCGACAGCCTACCCGATAAAAAGAAGATTCTCCAGCCGCGATAGAATTCCGTTTTTCGGGATTCGCTCAGTTACCACCTCACCCTAGTCCTCAAATAAGCGAGGGTTTTGTGGTTTTTGCGGTCACGCGCGGGCGTACCGCGAGCCGTCCGCGAGGCGGTGGGGTGTGAGATTTAGACCGCGTGTTGATTTGTCTTGTTTCACTTTCG
>JBJXGA010000079.1:0-6232 GCA_046152955.1 Planctomycetales bacterium
AACTCAGAATGTCTTCTGGTGTCATCCGTGACTCCTTTGCGAAATGCCGTCGTCCTTCGACGTTCATCGCGAAGTCATACCCCATAACGACTTATGTGAATAGCCCAAAAGTGCGCTGTAGTGCTAACTGCTCGTTCAACAAACTCACCGGATGGCACGCCCCCTTCCCGGTGCCGTCGGCGATCTGGTGGCGGCACGAAAACCCGGGAGCGGCGACCAACCCTTCCCCCTGGTTCCGGACTGCCGGGAACAACACGCGCTCGCCGATCGACTGACTGATGTCGAAGTGCTCGTAGCCGAACGATCCGGCCATCCCGCAGCATCCGGAGTCAACTTCCTGAACCCGCAGTTCCGGTATCAGTCCCAGGGCGCGTTTCGTTCCGGCGGTTCCCACCAGCGCCTTTTGCTGGCAATGTCCATGCAACAGCAGCGGCTGAGGGAGCGGGCGGAATTGCAACTCGGTCTTTCCTGCCGCCACCTGATCGGCCAGCCAGCCGTCAACCAGGAACGCGTTTTCGCGCACACGATTTGTTTCCTCAGAGGGAAACAGGTCGGGATATTCGTCCACCAGCGTCAACAGGCAACTCGGCTCGCAACCCAAGATCGGCAATCCCTGGTCAACGAATTCGACGAGTCGCCCGACGTTGCGCCGCGCAAGCCTCTTCCCGGCCTCGACCAGTCCCTTGGAAATGTAGGGACGGCCGCAACAACTCAACCCCGCCAGTTCCACGGCGAATCCCGCCTGTTCCAGCAATTCGACGGCATGCTGATTGATCTGCGGTTCGCAGTAGGAGGTCAGGCAGTCGTCCAGCAGCACGACTCGTCCGGCGCGCCCCGCTCCTTTCGCCGGGGTGTGTCCACGAAACCACGACTGAAAGCTCGGCCGGGCAAATTGCGGCAAACTGCGGCGGCGGTCAATGCCGGCCAGCCATTCCCCCAGCAGGTTCGCCCCCGGCAGCTTCGCCAGCCAGTTGGAAAGCGGCGCCATCGCCGATCCAAGCCGGTTCAATTCTGCCACATGCGCCATCAATACGGTCCCCAGTGCGGGCCGATGCCGCGTGTAGTAATGTGCCAGGAATTCCACCTTCAGCTTCGCCACGTCCACATTGGAGGGGCATTCCGCCTTGCACCCTTTGCACAACAGGCACAGGTCCATGACGTCCCACATCCGCTGCGACGTGAGCGCCCCGGCGGAAAGCTGCCCGGTGAGCGCCAGCCGCAGCGCATTGGCTCGGCCGCGCGTCGAATGTTCCTCATCGCGCGTGGCCATGAAGGATGGGCACATCGTTCCCGTATTCGTCTTGCGACAGACCCCCGATCCGTTGCACGCTTCGGCGGCAGCCAGAAATCCCTGGCCGGGAGCGTCCGCGACCGCCTCTTCGCGGCGAAAGTCCTGAAATGTAGCGAGAGGAATTCCGGAATACCCCGGCCCGTAGCGCAGGTTTTCAATGGGAGAGGGGGTCTGCGTCACTTTTCCGGGGTTCATCAATCCCGCCGGATCGAATAGCCGTTTTACCTCGCCGAACGCCGAAAACAACTTGGGGCCAAACAATTTGAGGTTGTGGTAACTGCGCGCCAGTCCATCGCCATGCTCGCCGGTCATCGCCCCCCCAAACTCCTGGACCAGTTCGGCGATCTCGTCGGAAACCCCCTTGAGAATCGCCAGGTCGGCGGCGGACTTGGTGTCGATCATCGGGCGAATGTGCAGGCACCCGACGGAAGCGTGGCCGTAGTAGGCGCCGGTGATCCCGTACTTGTCCAGCACCTTGCGAAACCGCCGCGTGAACTCCGGGAGCTTCGACGGGTCCACCGCCGTGTCTTCGACGAACGCAATCGGCTTACGCGCGCCGGGAATGCTGAGCAGCAACGGCGCCCCCGCCTTGCGACAATTCCAGATCTGTTCGCGCTGCGCCGCGTCCCGCGCGGGGATGTATTTCTCCAATCCCGGCTGCCCGCACAATTTTTGTTCCAACAGTTGCAGGCCGTCCTGCACCTGGAGCGCCGTCTCGCCGGAGAACTCCACGATCAACAAGGCATCGGGAGTTCCTTCCACGAACTCCAGTGACTTGCGGTACTTCAGGTTGGTTCGGGACAGCTCGACGATGTGGCGATCGAGCAGTTCGACCGCGGAGGGGTGGCACTCGAGGATTTTCGGAGTTGCTTCCAGCGCCGCGTCGATCGTCCCGAATTGCAGGCAGACGACGCCACGCTCTTTGGGAAGCGGCACGACGTGCAACAGCGCCTCGACCACCGTCCCCAGCGTCCCCTCGGCGCCGACAATCAGTTTGGACAGGTTCCACTCGCGGCGATCAGGCCATTCGCGGTCGAGTTGCTCGACTGCCACGGCGGTCGGCGACTGGTCATAAATCTCCGGAATGAACGCGTCGAGGTTGTAACCGCTGACGCGTCGCAGGATGCGGGGAAATTTGGCCAGAATCTCGCGGCGATTGTCGGCGACAATCCGCGGAAGCTGGCGGTAAATCTCCCCTTCGTGGTTGGCCTGCGTCTGGCGTAAGGCGATCTGCGCCTCGGTCTGCGGGAGGCAATGCAGCAGGCTGGCGTCGGACAGCAGCACCTTCAGTTCGCGAACGTGGTCGATCACCTTTCCCTGCTGGACGGATCGGGAACCGGCGGAGTTGTTGCCGATCATCCCTCCCAGATTGGCCCGGCTGCTGGTGGCCACGTCGGGACCAAACTGAAGTCCCAGCGGCTTGAGGTGCGCATTCAACTGGTCGAGGACGACTCCTGGTTCGATCCGTACGAGCCGTTTCGACGGATCGATCTCCAGCACCCGATGCATGTGCTTGCTGAAATCGATGACCAGCGCCGCGGCCACCGTTTGGCCCGAGAGACTGGTGCCGCTCCCGCGGGGCAGGATGGGCACTTGCCGCGCGGCGGCGATTTCGACCGCCGTCCGGACATCGTCGATCGACTTGGGAAGCACCACGCCGACCGGCGCAATCTGATAGATGCTGGCGTCGGTACTGTACAAGCCCCGCGCCATGTCATCGAAGCGGACTTCCCCTTCGAGACGGTCGCGCAGCTCCCGTTCCAAATCCTGGGACAAGCGAGTTGAACTGCTCATGGAGGTGTACGAAAACGTCCTGGCTCAAACCATGACCCACCGCGCCGGTCGCTTTTCGAGAAAGGCGGCCAGCCCTTCGGGGGGCTCGTCGGTATCGTAGCACCTGGCGAACTGCTCCGCCTCCATCTCCAGCAGTTCCGGGAGTTCCACGTCGTCGATCTCTGACAGCAGGCGTTTCGCGGCAGCCACGGCGTGCGGCCCCCCTTTGAGGAATTGAGCGACCCGCGCGTCGACGGCGTTGCGGAATTCTCCGGAGGGATAGACCGCATCGACCAGTCCCAGGCGGAGCGCCGTGGGGGCATCGAGCAACTCTCCGGACAGGATCATGCGGCGGGCCGCCGCCGACCCCAGCAGGCGCGTGGCACGGACCGTCCCCCCCCAACCAGGAATCAGTCCCAGCGTGACCTCGGGGAGGCCAATGCGAGATTCCTCCGCGGCCACGCGCAGGTCGCAGGCGAGCGCCATTTCGCAACCGCCACCGGCACAGGGGGCATGCAGGGCGCAGATGGTGACGGCCGGGAGTTCGGCGATTCGTTGAAACAGCCGTTGTCCCTGCCGCGAATACTTGCGGGCGGAGCGGCGCGTCAGCCCCGCCAATTCGCGAAGGTCGGCTCCCGCCAGGAAAGTCCGCCCCTGGGCCTGAAAGACAACCACGCGCAGCGACTGGTCTTTAGCCAGTTGCTTGAGCACGCTCGCCAGCGCATCGCACGTCTCGCGAGAGAGAACCTGAACCCCATTGTCGCTCCGAAATGAAACCCGTGTCACTCCGGGAACTTCGGTGTCCAGGTCGATCGTGGTGGGCATGTCCTACTCACACACCAGGGCGGGCTGCGGCTGGGGGTCTTCGGCCTCTGAGATGGCGTCTTCCTCGTCGCCGTCCGGTTCACTGGATGGGGCACTCGCCAGAATCACTTCTTGCGAGGCGTCATCATCGCGTCCCAAACGGCGGCGGCGACGCAGGTCGTAGCGATCTCCCGACAAGAGAACGTCGTAGGCGGCCAGCTCCTCGTCCAGGGGGGATTGCCCGTGAAACACACTCAGGCGGTTCTTTCCTAAAACTTCCAATTCCGGTCCCTGGATCACGATGGCGGTTGACTCATCCAATCCCAACCCAATCAGATGGGGATAGGCGCGCTTGAGTTCGAGCATGTCCGCCAGCCGATTGCGCTGGGTGAAATACGGGTCCAGAGCCGCGCCGGGCAGCAACCCGAATCCTTCTTCATACCCATCGGCCATCATCTGGCGATTCCCCAGCGGATTGCCTCGAACGAGGTACGCGGCCAGAATCGAAGCCCCGGCCGCCGAACCCCCGACGGCCCCTCCCCGTTTCAAGACTTCTTCCAATAACCGCTCGGCCGCAGTGTCGGCGTAGGCATCGACCAGACGCCACTGTCGCCCGCCGGTGAACCAGACTCCGTCCGCCTGCTGCAGGCAGTTCAACACCTCCGGAGACTCGGCTTCCTGCGGAGTGCGGGCGTGGAGGCGGCGGAGATTCCTCGCGCCGGCCGCCGCCAGCCAGCCCAGGGCCTCCGCCTCGGGTGGGGGTTGATCCCCGTCGGCCGTCGACACGACGACAATCGGCGCATCCGGTCCGCCGGCAGCGGCGATGAATCGAGACGCCGCTTCTGTGGGGATTTCGCCTCCGCCGACAAGCACCAGCGTGCCGTGCGAAACGACCGGATCGGGCTGTTCGTCGTCAAACCGCCAGCGGGGCTGCAACCTGGCGTGCGCGGCGCGACGCAGCGCGACGAGGTCCATTTCGTCCCCCGGCGTCAGAGTCATCGTTCGGGCCGGCTTTCCGTCGACTGGCGCCAAGTAGGCTACGACGTTGGATTCGGACTCGCGCAGCACCCACATCTTCCGTCCCTGCACGACCAGCGCCGTCCCTTCGTCAATTCCCACGCCAACCAGTTTGGGATGCGCCGTGAGGACGTTGACCAACCGGTCCTGCCGCTTGCGCTTCAGAAAGTGCTGATCGACGACGGTGCCGGGAAGGAATCCGAAGCCTTCCCCGATGTCGGCGCGGGGGTTGCCCCCCAGGATCATCACCGGCGACATGACGGCGGCGCCGGCGGAAGTTCCCCCGACGATGCCGCCACGACCCAGTACCTCCCGAATTGCCTGTTCGGTTTTCGTTCCCTGATAGGCATCGGTCAGCCGATTCTGGTGCCCGCCGATGAACCAGACCGCCGTGGCGGTCGTCAGCGGGCGATAGAATTCCGGGTCGTCCGCCACGTCGCGCGAGCGTGTGTGCAAGACGGTCATCTCGGCCATCCGGGCCTTCTTCCAAAAGTCGATGCGGAAATCGACTTCGGCGGAATCGGCAGTTTCACTGGCAGTCGTGATCACCACCAGATGCGCTCTTTCGCCACCCGCCATTTCCACAAACCGCAAGAGCGCGGGATCGGGAAGCTTCCCCCCGCCACAAATGAAGAGGGTGCCCGGAGGAGGGGACAAATTCGAGGAGGAAAGAGGCGGTTCCGCAGCGCAGAGGCAACCGGCCCCCAGCGCTAAAACCAGTCCTATGACACAGGCGGACATTCCGGTCCGCAACCAACATCCTTGTCTCTGGGCAATCGAACTGACTCTCATTCCGTCGGGTTCCTCCTGAATTGCGACGTCTGGGCTGCCAGAACGGGGGTTCCGCCGCATGGTGGGCTGTTTGGAACCGACCGTTCACCCCGGCGCAAGACCGGAGTCGGATGAACTGCACCTCCTGAATAGGGAGCCGCGGATGCCATTCCCGCGGCACGAAAACTCAGCAACGCATCAACACACGCTGTTGCCACTTGGAACTTTATGCGTTCGGGGAGTTTCCTGCAAGAGCACTCGCCGACCGGACGGCGGAGACCGCGGCGGCAGATCCCGCCAAATCTCCGTTGCTTGCGTGGTGGTGGTTGGAATTCACCAGCGCCGGTTCCGGCGTCGCGGAAATCGGTGCCGGGACATTCTCGGCAATATATCGCTCGATGAACCGCAGCGAGGGCTCCACCTGGTCCGCCTGGATGAGGATCAGATCTCCCGGACGCAGGCGCCGCAGCCCGGCTTCGATGGCGACGAACTCTCCGCGCGTTTCAAAAACCTCGACCAGCCGGGCCGCCTGGGCGAATCCTTGCCGCATGAGGCGGATCACGTCACCGTCCGGCC
>JBJXGA010000085.1:0-34707 GCA_046152955.1 Planctomycetales bacterium
CCGCGGCTGGAGCCGCCCCTCCTCCCCTGCGAATTTTTCCGCCGGCGTTCCATGCCGAGTGCGCCCGGCTGCGCGAGCAGTTGACCGCTTCGGGGGGATCCGAGTGGCCCGAGTTTCTCATCGAGCGCTTGCTGCTGGACGTGGGCGGCTCCGTTGAGGCGCAGTTTGCGGCAGGCGTCCCCGCGACGCTTCAGGGGGAACTTCGCGATGCGCGACAGCGCCTGTCCGATCAGGGCTGCCGCATCCCGGCGATCGAGGCCAGGGTCCGCTACCAGTGGGTGCGGCAAATGCTCGACGGGCTGCTGGTGGTCCCGGCAACGCGGGCCGTCACCGCCAGCGACAAGCTCGACAAATTCCTGACTCACAAGGTCTCGGGGCTGGCGGTGTTTGCCCTGCTGATGTTCCTCGTGTTTCAGTCGCTGTATGCCTGGTCGCAGCCGTTGATGGAATGGTGCAAGGCGGGGCAACAAGGGGCGGTGGATGTGGTGAGCAGGCTGGTCCCTCCCGGACCGCTGCAAAGCCTGCTGGCGGACGGGATCATCGGAGGAGTCGGCGCGGTCCTGGTGTTTCTGCCGCAAATTGCCATCCTGTTTCTGTTCATCGCCATGCTGGAAGATTGCGGCTACATGGCGCGGGCGGCGTTTCTTATGGACCGGTTGATGACGACAGTCGGACTGTCGGGCAAGTCGTTCGTCCCATTGATGTCGTCGTTCGCCTGCGCGGTTCCGGGAGTGATGGCCACGCGGGTGATCGAAAACCGCCGGGATCGGCTGACGACGATTCTGATCGCTCCCTTGATGAGCTGCTCGGCCCGTCAGCCGGTCTATGCGCTGATGATCGGGGCGTTCATTCCGGGGACCGCCTGGCTGGGGGGGTGGTTGACGCTGCCCGGACTGGTGCTGTTCGTGATGACGTTTTTGGGGGCGGCGGTCGCCGTGCCGATCGCCTGGCTGCTCAAGCGGACGCTGTTCCGAGGGGATACTGCGCCGTTTGTGATGGAGCTTCCCAGCTACAAGCGCCCCTCGTTGAGGAACGTGCTGCATCGGGTTTACGACAGCAGCAAAGCGTTCGTCCAGCGAGCGGGGACTTTGATTTGTGCCACGACGGTGCTGGTGTGGGGAGCGGGGTATTTCCCTGGGGATCATTCCGAGGCGATCCGGCTGCAAACGCAGGTCGAGGCGCTGACCGATAATCCCCAGTCTCACGAAACGCTCGATCGCCTGACCGACGAGCTGAACCGCGAGCGAGCCCGGCTTCTCGAAGAAAGCCTGCTGGGGCGACTGGGGCATGCCATCGAACCGGTCGTGCGCCCCCTCGGCTGGGATTGGCGGATCGGCGTGGGGGTGCTGGCGTCGTTTCCCGCGCGCGAGGTGATCGTCGGAACGCTGGCGACGATCTACAGCATGGGAGGGGCCGATGATCCGCAAGACAGCGGCCTGCAAGGGGCGATCCGCGCGGCGGAGACTCCCGAGGGGCGCCCCGTCTATAATATTCCGGTGGCCCTGTCGATCATGGTGTTCTTCGCGCTGTGCGCACAATGCGCGTCGACGCTGATGGTCATCCGCCGCGAGACCAACAGTTGGCGCTGGCCTCTGTTGACATTTACGTATATGACGGGGCTGGCCTACGTCGGCGCGTGGGCCGTGTTTCGCCTGGGAATGCTCTGGGTCGGTTGAACCATCATGCCGGAGATCGAATGGCAATTCGCGATCGTCGTCTTCTGCCTGGCTGTGGCGGCGCTGGTCGTGGCACGGCGCGCCTGGCGACTGGTGGGGGGGGGCCGGAGCGCCAAGGGCACGGGATGCGGGGCGTGCGGCGGATGCTCCCCCAGCGCGACGGCTGGCGGAGAAACGGAACCGGCCGTTGTGTCGCTGAAGTTTATTGTGTGCGATCCTGCTGCGCCGGAGTCCGATGACGGGCGGCCTCAACCGGCGAATTCCCGCAGAGTTTGATCGCGTTCCTGGTCTATGCGACCCATCCGTGGGCGCCCTGGAAGGACGGTTGTGGTCGGACGGGGATTCCTGCTATACGAGAGCCTTGTTCCAGCCCGGCTGGAGACGGTCTGTCTGGTCCCAGGGAGTCACGCTGATTGTGCAGTATCTCGGTCGTCTGTGGAAATGGCTCAAATGGCCCGTAGCGCTGGGGATCCTGGCATGGCTCTATTGGCAGAACAGCGAGGCATTGGAACAAATTGCACAGGGCCCTAAGGAGTGGGGCTGGCTGCTGCTGGCGGTGGGGATGATCGGCGGCGCGACGCTGATCACTTTTTTTCGCTGGTATCTTCTGGTGAGAGGCCAGAAAATTCCGTTTCGCGTGCGGGACGCCCTGCGGCTGGGCTTTGTCGGACTGCTCTCCAACTACATCGCCCCTGGGTCAGTCGGGGGAGACATCGTGAAGGCGTTTTTGTTGGCGCGGGAACATCCCACGCGGCGGACCGTCGCGGTCGCCAGCGTGCTCCTGGATCGAATTCTGGGCCTCTTGGCGCTGTTCATGGTGGGGGCTGTGGCGTCGCTCTTGCCGATCCAGGCTCCGGATACTCCCGAACTCCGTGCGGTTCCGTGGCTACTGTGGGGCGGTTCGCTGGGAGGCCTGACGGGGGTGGGGCTGATGCTGATTCCGCGTCTCACCAGGCTCAACTGGGTTCGCCGCATGTCGCGACTCCCCCTGGTGGGCCGTGCCGTGGGCGAACTCATTACAGGGATCGAATTGTACCAGACACAGCCGGGGGTGTTGCTGGGGGCGTTGGGGTTGAGCGTCCTGGGGCATGCGGGCTTGATCGGCGGCTTTTTTTGCTGTGCCTTGTGGATGCGACAGCCCTGGATTCCCGATCTGACGACGCACTTTTTTTTCATGCCGATCGCCGAGTTGTTCGGCGTGTTGATCCCGACTCCGGGAGGGGTGGGGGCGCTGGAAGAAGCGATCAAGTGGTTTTACGTAAACCTCAGCCCCGCAGGGGTCACGATCGAGCAAGCGGCCGGCGCCGGACTAATGGCAGCGCTGGCGTTCCGGGTGGTGACGGTCGGGATTGCGGCAATCGGTGGAGCGTATTATTTCACCGCCCGCCGCGAAATCGCCGCCGCCCTCCACGACGCGGAACTAACGCCCGAGGAATCGGCGTAGGGTGGCGACCAGCTCGCGCGCTTTATGCGAAAACGTCGCCATGGAAACCGAGCATCACCCGAATCGGCCCCGCGAGAGCAGGCCCACCGACGCGCGCGTGTGGAATGCACCGGCGTTGCGAGCGCAGGCCCACGCTGACCGCGGGCTGCTCGCCAAACACCCGGCTGCTGAAGTATGATTCCCGTCGACCGGTCGCCAGGATCGGCACGATATTTCCATGTTCCCGTTCCAGGAGATCCGGCCATGAAGCGCCAGGTTGCCAGTCCGATTGTCATTGCCCTCCTTGCGACGCTTCTGGGTTACAGTTGGGGGCAAAAACCGGCGCTCCGCGGCGCCGACGACCCCCGCGCGGCGGAGTTTCCCGTGGCGGTCGTGGACATGGGCAAAGTGCTCCAGGGCTACAAAGGACTTACCGAAAAGAAAGAAGAGCTGCAGCGCGACTATCAGAAAATCGAAGAGACGGTTAAGGAACGATTCGAAGACATCAAGCGTCTGCAGGAGGAAGCCAAGTCGCTCAAGCCGGGAACTCCTGATCACAAGCGAGCAACCGAGGAACTGAACGGCAAAGCGCAAAAGTTCGAAGCCTATCGCCGCGAACAACAGCAGGCGTTTGTGGAAGCGCAATCCAAAATGGCTCTGTGGGCCTACGAACGAGTCGTGGAACAAGTCCAGCAGTTTGCCGACGCCCGCGGAATCAAACTGGTGCTCCATGCCAATCCTGTTCCCGTGGAGGGAAAGAATCCGCAGGAAATCCTCGCCGGCCTCAGCCGCCAGGTGGTCTACCAGAACACCCTGGACATCACCGAGGAGATCCTCCAGGCGCTCAATTGATGCGTCAGGCGGCTCGGCGAACGACCGGCAGCGCCACCGGCGCGGGTGCGGGTTGCAGCGCGGGAACCGGATTGAGCCAGTTTCGAATTTTCGACCGCAGCGGCAGTTCGAAGAACTGGTAAATCCCCAGCGCCAGGAGGTGCAGCACGACGAACATCGCGAAGTGGTTGAACCCCTGGATGTACCACTGGTTCAATTCGTCTTCTCCTCGGGCACGCGAGTGATAGAAGCTCTGCGCCAGGGGGTGGAGCAGAAACAGGCAATAGCTCGACTCCCCCAACAACACTAGCGGACGACTCCCCAGGAGCGCTTGCGCCCTTGAGCCGTATCGCGACAGACAAAACACCACCAGCCCGCACAGCGGCGCCAGGCCGACGTTGAAGTGCAGCCGATCGGCCAGCCAATGCCTTCCCACCAATCCGGGAAAAGCCAGCATCAGGGGCGCCGAACACCACATCGCTCCCAGCGCCCAGCGTCTTTCACTGGCGGACGGCGCTCGCGGCGACATCACCTGAAACAATCGCCCGACCAGACAGCCGATCCAGAACTCGCCGATCCGCAGATAGGGCGACAGGTACAACAGCCAGCGTTCCTTGGAGTGGTTGGTGACGACGTCAAAGACCCGATCGATCCCGCGGCAGTACCACAGGTCGAACGCGGCGATCGTCAGCCATACGCCCGCCACGCACGACAGGATCGTTGCCGGTTTTTGCACCCGCCGCAGTGCGGGGATCACCAGCGGAAACGTGGCATAGAAAAAGACTTCGGTGCTGACGCTCCAGGAAACCCCCAGATAGGCCTGCGTCACGGTCCGCGGATGCATATAGTCGGCAAACACCGGCCAATGGACCCAGCTCTGTGTCAATGTGCCGCAAAACCCCAGACACTTCAGCGTCTGGACCGGTCGATCGTGGAGGTCATGGAAGAAATTCCCCATAAAGGAGAACGAGAGCAGCAGCGCCAGCAGATAGACGGGATAGATGCGCGCGATGCGGGCGACGTAAAACCGTCGCCAGGCGCCGGGACGACGCTCGGCGAAGTCCGCATAATAGTTGTAGCACATCAAAAAGCCGCTGAGGGTGAAGAACAGCGGCATGCCGATCGCCGAGAGGTTTCCCAGCAATCCGCTGCGCAACTGAGAGATGTTCCCCACGACGTGCGAAATGACAACCGTCATCGCCGCGCAGTACCGCAGCCCGGTCAATGCGTCGAGTTTGGATTGCCCCAGCACCGGTTCCATCCCTGACCTCCCAAGCGCCTGGTCGTGAGCCCCTGTCACCCTCCACGACAGCGGTCCGTCAAACCGTCTGCAGCGGGGAGCGCTGTTCAGGACAGCCTCGATTCCGAGAGCCGTTCCGAGCGGTGAGCACAGGAGCTCAGCCGGGGCTCAGTTCAGGTCGCTCTGGGTTAATTTGATCGGTTCCGGTTGCAGCGAATGTTTTCAAAAAATCGAGAATTCCAATTTCATAAAATGGGCAAAATGTAGGGGCCGTGGACCAGGCGGCCGGAGGCCCCAGAATGGCTGATGAATCCTTTCGGTTCCTTAAGCCCGGCATTGGTCGGGATCGCGATTCCTCACGGGGCGAACTACAATTAACCCAGCCAGCAAGGGGCTCGGCGGTTCCGTTTTTTTGCCGCGCCAGTGCCCCGGTCGATGTCGCCGAGAAATGTCATGGCAGGTTGGATTTTGGGGATCGTGATCGGGGTCGCGGTGGCCGTGTTGTGCGGGGCCGTGCCGCTGCGCAATTGGCTTTGGCGACGGGAATTCGATCGTGCGCGCCAGAGTTTTCGTCGCGAGCGCGAGGTTCTGGAAGCCAAGTTCTTCGACCTCGCAAGCGCCTCAGGCAAGCCGCGCGGGTTGCGGTGGGTCGATTGCGACTGGCTCGACGCGGTGTCGTTCGCCCGCGACCGCCAGACCGGCTTGTTGGCGGCGTTTGTGGCAGTCAATATCCGCTTTGAAGCGATCGAAGGCGAGGAGATGGAAGGGGTGGCCGCAGTGGGAAATGTCCGCGACGCGGCTGCGGTATTCCATTACCAGGCGGGTCATTGGGGAACCGGCGGACGGGCGCTGTTCAACATGAACCCCGCCGACGCGCTGGCTCGACTGAACGGTCAGTTTGAGCCGCTTCCGCTCCCCTCGTCCGCTGGATGATGCCCGTGCGTTGAGAACTTGCGCTTCACGAATGCGACAAGCTGCCGAGGATTCGTGTCGTCGCTCGCCCCCCTTCCCAACCCTCCCCGGCCGAGGGGAAGGGAGAGAATTCATCCCGAGATGAGACCGAAGCGATCACTCGGCTTGGAGCACCGGCAGGGGATCAGGGATGCTGTCGATCGTCCCCAACCGCACCAGTTCGCGCGCCAGATCTCCCAAGTGCTCGTTGAGGTACTCCAGGAGCCGGGGAGAGGTGTGGGGGTTGTACTTGTACTGCTTCATTTCCGCAAATACGAACTCCGGGCTTTTCCCCTGCACCAGCAGTCGATACGTCGCCACGACCCCGCCGGTGCGCTGCGTGCCGGCATAGCAATGGACCAGCACTGGAATTCCGGCGCGTTCGGCTTCAGCGACCGCGGCGACCGCGGCTGCATAGGTCTTTACGTCCCCGGTGCCGTCCGCGATGAGAGGGAAGAGTTGCCGGTCGATTCCCAGTTCGGCGCAAGCGGCTAGTTCCGCCTCGTGATAATTGTCCTCGGGGTTGTCAAACGTCAGGTCCACGACTCGCTGGATGTTGTGTTCCGCCAACATCGGCTTAATCAGCCGCGCGGAAATCTGTCCGCTGCGATAAATTTTTCCCGGTTCAACGATCCCCCACCGCTTGGGGAGGAACTGGTCGCGAATGTCACGAACCCAGCCATGATTGGCCCCCAGCAGGATCACCAAGGCCAGCACACCCCCCCGCACGAGGTAACGTCGGCGGAGGGCGCGTTGTGCGCCCGGCATGGACGACGGGGAATCGACCGAGCGATGGGGCAGCCGACTCGAGACGGAATCCGATTGATTGGACCGTCCGGCCATTCCTGAGGATTGGGACAAGATGGAACCCGCAATGGGAAGGGAGTTGAGAAGTGAGGCAGCCCCCCCCAAACCGGAAGACCGCGGGAGGGACCGGGAGGGGCGTGGCGGGGTGTATAACAAAATTCGGTATTCGGGGTCCAGAGGATTTTGGGTCCGAACGGCACCCAGGTGGTGGCTAAAACACCTCTCCCGGCTGCAAATAGCGCCATTCCCCTTCGGGTAGTTTTCCCAACGGAATCCGGCCAATCCGGACACGTTTGAGGCCGGTGACGGTCAGCCCCACCTGGTCGCACATCCGGCGAATCTGGCGCTTGCGCCCCTCAAGGAGGACAAACCGCAACTGTTCGCTGTTGATCCACTCTACCTGCGCTGGCTTGAGCGGCCGGTCATCCAGCGACAGCCCGTGCCTCAACAGGGCCAATCTCTGGTCGTCCAGGCCGCCGCTGACGCGCACCAGGTATTCCTTCTCGATCTGTGAATCCTCTCCCGTCAGCCGCCGCGCCAGCCGGCCATCTTGCGTGAAGACCAGCAACCCCTTGGAATCGATATCCAGCCTCCCCGCCGGGGCCAGGCCGCGCAGATGCTCGCGGCGAAACGGCGGTCCGTCGAAATCGGCCGCTCTGGTTTGCGGGGTGATCAGCTCCACGGCCGGATGGTATCCCGCTTCCGGCTGTCCCGAGACGTAGCCGATCGGCTTGTTCAAGAGGATCGTCACCAACCCTGCCTGCTCCGCGACGGCCTCCTGAGCCAGAACGACCGTCTGATGCGGCAAGACTTTGGTTCCCAGGATGTCCACCCGGACGCCATCCACGAACACCAGTCCGCGACTGATGTATTCGTCCGCCTCGCGCCGCGAGCAGAGCCCGCGCTGCGCCATGAGTTTCGACAATCGAAGCGGTTCGTCAGGCACGGTGCGGTCCAGGGGTGGTCGAACTCCACTCTCTGTGGGAAAAGCCAGCCTGTGCGTGCGGCTCATCGTGAGTGAAGAGTTTTGGGCGGGACAAAGGGGAATGGGGAGATGGTCCGTTCAATAGGTCGCCCTTCCCCCTGAGATATCGTAGCACTGTCCGGTGGTAAAGCTGGATTCAGAGCTGGCGAGATAGTGGACCAGGGCGGCGACTTCGTCGCTGGTTCCGGGGCGTCCCAACGGAACGCGCGACACCATGTACTCCTGTGTTGCGACCGGAAGGGCTTCCATCATCGGGGTGTGAATCACCGCCGGACTGATGGCGTTCACCGTCACGTCCCCTTTCCCCGCCACTTCCTTGGCGAGCGACTTGGTGAGGCAGATCAGGGCCGCCTTCGAGACGCTATAGGGGATGAGATTCGGATTTCCCTCCTTCCCGGCAATCGAGGCGACGTTCACGATCCGACCATAGCGCCGCGTCAACATCGCGGGGAGCACTCCTTGCGACCACAGAAACGGCGCGATCAGATTGATGTCGAGAACCGCCTGGAGATCGTCGCGGTGCAGTTCCGTCAACGGTCCCACCTTGCCGATGATCCCGGCGTTGTTCACCAGAATGTCGGGAGGGCCCTTCCAGGCGGCGACGCGTTCCAGTGACTGTGACAGGTGAGGGGCGTCGGTCACATCGCCGACCAGAGCCAGCCCCTCGATCTCTTGGGCCACCTGGTCGGCGTGTTCCGCGGAACGATCGAAGACCGCCACCTGCGCGCCCGCCGCCGCCAGGCGCCGCGCGATCGCCGCTCCAATTCCCTGCCCTGCGCCGGTGACCAGCGCCACGCGACCGGCCAGACTGAAAAAGGACTTGGGGAGACTCTCGGACATCTGTGGCTGGAACTCCAGGTTGAAAAGGCTGAATCGGGTTGGAATGGCGAGGATCAGTCTATCACAAATACCCGTCTTCACGGGACTGCGCGGCGTCGGGTGCGGCTCCCGATCGTCGGAACGCTAGAATTGCGCCTTTTTGTACAGTCCATGGCAGGGCTGTCGGAAAGCCATGGGATTGGATCATACCGGACCCGGCGGAAAACCGTTCAAAACGGACGCAAATCTGGCAGTTCGAACCGCTTTTTTCCAGAAATTGTCCCGCCGAACTGGCGTACCAATTGACTCTTCAGTCCCCCCCCGGTCTACTGAGGAGGTCGGCCCCCGAATGGTCGATCATGCCTACCATCTCACCCCCAACCACTCCCGGCGCGATACCGCCGGACGGCTTGCCGCAACATCTGAGGGAGACGCGATCATCAAGTTTGAAATCTTTGAAGGCTCATTTCAGACCGAACGGGTCGCCAGCATTGAATGGCAGGACGGCGTTAAGTCGGGTATCACAGCCATTGTCTATACGATTGTCCATGATGGCCGCGGCCGGGCGACCGCGGAAATCACCCACGAAGACCGTGAACCGATGCCCCCGCCGGTCCGTGAGGCGGTTTTGGAAGAACTGATGCAGCGACACAAGATCATCCATCGCCGCAAGCCCAATCCGAAGAACAAGCCCAGCCCGAAGAAATCGAAGCCAGCGCGCCGATCCTGAGCGGTGAACTTTGGTATAAACTGGCTTGGTGATTGAGCGCCCCGGCCGGTCGGTGCACAATTCGTTTGTTTTCATCCCGCAACCAACGCAGGAACGAGCGTGATGATCAACATCGTTCAACGAGGAAGTGCCTGGATACTGACCAGCGGCACGCGGACTTGGACCGGTGACACCTGGCAAGAACAGCAATCGACCGCCGCTACATTTGAAAGCCGCGACGACGCCGAAGAATACCTCGAGCGATTCCGTCCCCGTCTGGAGCGCAAGCTGGGCGCTTTCCCGTCGCCGGATTTTTGACACAGGTGCCGACTGGCACGCGCTCATGTTGGGCGGGGCGCGCCAGCCCACGCGCCGCCTCACGCGGACTCCAACGCCTCTTTCCCCACCCGGTGACAAAAGTCGCCGAACGACTCCCCGGTCTGACGCTGCGCTTTGAAGCGAGTGAATACCGGAACAAGCGTGGGGATCAAGTCCTCTTTGGGAACCATGTCCTTGTAAATGTACGCCAATCGCGTCCCTTCGGCGTTTCCCCCCAGGAACAGCGTGTATTTCTCCCCCGCCGCCTTTCCGACCAGACCGATGTCCGGCGTATACGGACGAGCGCAGCCGTTGGGGCAACCGGTCATGTGAACCGAAATCCGTTCCCCCAGCAAACCCAGTTTCTTCAACTCAACTTCCATCGCATCCAGGATGCCAGGGAGCGCCCGTTCCGACTCCGTCACCGCCAGGCCGCAGGTGGGCCAGGCGGGGCAGGCAATCGAATACCTCCGAACAAGTGTCAGTTCTTCCGCAGTGCGGATCCCATGCGTCCGCAGCATCGCTGCGATATCCTCCCTGTCTCCCGGTTGAATGTCGCACAGGATCACCCCCTGCAGCGCGGTGAGTCGCGTGTTCATCCGGTACTTCGACAGGATCGCTCGCAAGCCGGTCTTGAGCCGCAGCGCCCCTTCGTCTTTGATCCGGCCGTTTTCCACATTGATCCCCAGGAACAACCGGCCATCTCCCTGATCGTGCCAGCCGATATGATCGTCCACGCCGGTGACTGTCAGTCCTTTCGGGGGCAGAAGCGTTTGGCCATAGTATTTTTCCACCTCGGCCTTGAACTTCTCGACCCCCCAACTGGCGATCACGTACTTCAGCCGCGCCACTTTCCGGTCCACCCGATTGCCGTTGTCGCGCTGCACCTTGACGATCGCTTCCGCGACTCCCGGAACCTGATCGGGAGTGACATAAGCCAGCGGCTTGGCCAGGGCAGGAAACGTCTTCTTGGCGCTGGGAGTGACTCCCATCCCCCCCCCCACCAGCACGTCGTACCCGACAATCCGCCCCCCCTGGACGTCGGCCAGAAACCCCAGATCGTTCGTGTAGACGTCAGCGCAGTTGTCCTCGGGCAGGGCGATCGCCGTCTTGAACTTGCGGGGAAGGTACGTCGCCCCATAAATCGGCTCTTCGACCGGTTTGAACTCGGAGACCTTCACATCCTCGCCCGCGTCGTCGCGCAGCCAGATTTCCCAATAGGCGGTCGTCTGGGGGCGCAAATGTTCGGCCAGTGCATCAGCCGTCTGCTGCATCTGCGCATGCACGCCGCTGCCGTGGACCGGCGCCGGGCAGCACATTACGTTTCGCTCAACGTCGCCGCAGGCGGCCAGCGTCGTCAGTTTGATGTCGTTGATGGCCCGGACGGTCGCCTTGAGATCGTTCCGCAAAACACCGTGGAGTTGAAACCCCTGTCGCGTGGTGATCCGTAGCGTCCCATTCCCGAACCGATCGCAGAGGTCGAGTTCCGCCAAAAACTGGCCGGCGGTCACTTTCCCGCCGGGGATGCGAGTCCGAACCATGAACATGTACGACTTCCCCTTGGGGGTGCCGTCGGGGTTCTTCTCGTGCCGCTCGTCCCGATTGTCCTGCTGATACGTTCCATGAAACTTGAGGAGTTGCTCGCTGTCTCCCTCGAAGCGATCGAGGTCGTTGAGCAATTCCTCGGTGATCGTGCCGCGCAACTGGCGGCTCCCTTCCTTCATGGCCTCGTTCTTATGCAGCTTGACCTCTTCCGACATGAAAACAGCTCCGAAAAATGTCGCGACGGCGAACCGACGTGAGCGGTCGCAAATCCCGCGGCAGGTGAGTTCTGGCAGGCCCCAGCGCGAGTATAATGGGGGGGGGAAAGGATGCATAGCCGAAGGCGTGGGAGTAGCCAGAATCGCCGTTTTGCTCACCGCGGCGGCGGATTTCCATCCGGGCGCCAACGGGAGTCTTGACCGCATGGTGCGACTCTGGGACGCCGATTTGAGAATGGTGATTCGCATGCCGACCGCGCCGGTCATCAGCGTTTTTTTGTCGCGACGGCCGCCTCCAGGCCAGCGCACGAGTTGATGCCACCGTGCGAGTGTGGAGCCGGAAACCCTTCGTCCAGCGGACGACTGCGATTGCATCAACGATGACTGATTGGTTATGCTCCTGACCGCGGGACACGATGGATTGCTCAATCAGGTCTTCCCCGATGCTTCGAATTCAGGGCGGCAGGACTCGCGCGTGTGATGGCTTGAACCGCCGTGAGGCGATGCAGGTTGGCGGTCTGTCGCTCTTCCCGGCGCTAACACTCTCCAAAATCCTGCGGGCTGAAGGCGCTTCCGGCGCAGCGCGGGGTGGCGCCGCCCGCTCAATCATTCTGCTCAATCTGTTTGGCGGGCCGCCGCATCAGGATCTGTTCGATCTCAAGCCGTTGGCCCCCGCGCAAATTCGCGGCGAGTTCCAGCCGATCGAAACGTCAGTCCCCGGCGTTCAGATTGGCGAGTTACTCCCGCAAATTGCCCAAGTCATGGATCGCTGCACGCTGATCCGCACCTACTCGCACAGTTACAACAGCCACAATCCCTACAATGTCTACACGGGCTTTGATGGGGGCAATGACCGGGAGAATTACTTCGCCAAGAGAACCGATCACCCGTCGATGGCCGCCGTGTACCAGCATTTCCGGCCGGTATCGGGTGACGTGCCGCCGTATGTGATTCTGCCGGCGTTTCCCGGTTATTCCCAGGCGCTCCGGCGCGCTGGCCCTTATGGCGGCTATCTGGGGGCCGAACACGATCCGCTGTTCACGCTGCTCAAGCCAATACAACCGGACAAACGCAGCGATTATCAGCCAGTCGTCCCTTTTGGCACGCCCGAATTGCCCTCGTTGGAATCGTTGCCGTCCATCACGGCCGACCGGCTGGACCGCCGGCATTCGCTGCTTGAGCAACTGGAACATGAATTCGCCCGCGTCGAACGCGCGCGGGGAATTCGCGTTCTCGACCATTTTCAGCAGCAGGTGTTTTCGTTGCTCACGTCCCCCAAGACCCGCGCGGCATTCGACCTGGAACGCGAGTCCGCTGCCGTGCGCGACCGGTATGGCCGCAGTCTGTGGGGCAACAGCCTGCTCATCTGCCGAAGGCTGGTCGAAGCCGGATCACTGTTCGTCAGCGTCAACTGGGAAGAAGGGCAGACGGCCAATCACTGGGATCTGCACGAAAACAATTTCGGGATGTGTCGGGTCCAGGCGCCGATCGTCGACCAGATCGTCGCGGCCCTCATTGCCGACCTGGAGGAGCGCGGGCTCCTGGAGCAAACCCTGATCGTCGTGATGGGCGAAATGGGGCGGACGCCGCGGATCAACGCCAAGGCGGGGCGCGACCATTGGCCGCAATGTGGATTCGTCCTGCTCGCCGGCGGCGGAACGAAACGGGGGTTGGTTCTGGGCAAGACCGATGCGGAAGCCGCCTACCCCATCGAGCGCCCCGTTTCCGCGGGGGATCTGGTGGCCACGTTCTATCAATTGCTCGGCCTCGATCCGCATCTGATGATCGAAGACTTGACCGGCCGACCCATTCCCATCTCCCACGGCGGCGATCCGGTTTGGGAAGTGATTGCATAGCAAGCGGAGTAAGCGTAAGTCAGGCTGTGCCTGACGAAAACGGACGCGGCGTCAGGCACAGCCTGATGTACTGACTACTGACTTTGCCGGCAAAGCCTGACCGACGCTCTGCTGGCAGTTGGCGCGGCACCTTGGGGTTGCGATGATCGTCCCGGACCATTTTAGAGTGTTGCTTGCTGCGCCGATGGAGCGACAACGAGCGGCGGTTCGTTTTCATCCAATTGCTGAAACAAGGGGCAAGATTCCATGCTGCGCTGGGGATGCTGTTTGTGTGTGCTCGCTGCCGCCGGGGTGGTCGGGGGGGCGGAGTCTGGCGATTATGCCTCTCCCAATCCCGAACTGACCGTGGTCCGGATCGATTCGGCGCCGACCGAGTCGTTCCTGGCGATCAAGGTCGATACGACCGGCCGCCTGTTCGTGGGGGGGCGGGAAGCACTATTCGTCTACGAACCGGATGACCGGGGGGGCTATCGCCCTCGGCAGCAGTTGCTCAAGTTCCCCGACCACACCTGGGTGTACGACATCGACATCCGGGGAGACGACCTGTACATCCTGACGGTCAGCGCTCTGTACGTGATCCCGAACGGTCGAGTGCAGCGGGAGGGATTGTCCGCCCGGCGCCTCGTGTGGGGGGTGCCGATGGGGCACGTCCACCAGTGCTTTCACGGCATGACCTGGGGACCGGAAGGAGACTTGTATTTTGCCATGGGAGACCCGCTCCCCTGGTATGGCGACTTCAGCCGGCCCGATCACTGGGGGCACTGGACGTTTTTCAGCCGACCCGCGGAGAAACGGCTGAAAAGCCCCGCCGCACAGCCGGGAAATGAGGCCGATTGGGTTCGGACTTCGTACACCGGCGTCGGCGGGGTGTTTCGCTGCCGGCCGGATGGGAGCGGATTTCAAGTCGTCGCCACCGGACTGCGCAATTGCTGCGGGCTGACGTTCGATCTGGACTGGAATCTGTTCACGAATGACAACGATCACGAGTCGATCCCCTCCGAGTACGTGCCGGGGCGGCTCAATTACGTCACGCAGCGCGCGGACTTCAGTTGGCCGCGCGGCTGGATGCTCTCCAAGACTCCCGATCGGATGGACCTGCTCGACACGATGAACACGTCGCTGGGTCGATTCGTTCCCGTCGGACAGACGTACTACGACGACCAACACCTTCCCGAGAAATACCGCAACACGCTGCTGGTGGCTCGCTGGTGTACGCGGCAGATCACCTACTATCCATTGCAGCATCGGGGGGCTTCGTTTCAGTGTACAGAACACGAGCTGCTCGCCGGGCGCGACCTGGCGCGGCCGGTGCATGTCGCCGTCGGTCGGGGGGGAAGGTTGTTCGCCAGCATCTGTTACATGGCGCACAACGAGGGCTCTCCTGTATACAAGAGCGACTTGGTGATGATCACACGGGCCGATGATCCCGACGATCATCCATTCGAACCCTACGACGCGCCGACCGCCGGAATCGAGCGGCTGCGCGCGGAACTCTCCAGTCCGGCCTGGTCCCGGCGACAGGCGGCCCACGTGGAATTGCAGCGCCGTGCTGCCGCGCGCGGCGCCGACCCCGCCCGTGACCTCCTTCCCAAAGACGCCTGGAGCACCGCTCGAGCGGACGACCCGGCCCGCAAGCACCTGCTCTGGTTTCCCGCGGCTCTCGGCGGAAGTCGGGATGTCAACCTCTTGCGGCTGCGGGCCGCCAGCGACCCCGATCCCGCCATTCGACTGGTGGCGGTGCGCAGTTTCCGCGACCAGTTTCGTCACGCCGTCCCCGCCTGGCGGGAGCGCTTGAACGACTCCGACCCGCAGGTCGCGCAGAGTGCCGTGACGGCTGTCTTCGACGCCTTCGACGATGTGCCGCGCGAGCTGGTGCAAGGTCCGGCGCGGAGCGCCGACAGTTACCTCCGTCAGCCCGCGACGCTGTTCATGGCGCGAAAGCTGTCGGTCGATGAGTTGGGAAATATGCTGCAATCGGGGGATCCCCCGGCGCGACTGGCGGCGGTGCTGGCCGCCGGCTTCCGCCTGACGCTCCCCCCGCCAACCGGGGCGCTCCCCGACGACGTGCCGCTGGTTCCGTGGCGAAACGGGGACGAGGCATACAAGATCCATTACATCGACGGGGATCTCGATCTGCGTGACCACGCCCGGATCGGCATGTTCACCGTCGCCGAGTATTGGAAAGCGAGCCGCCACACTCTCGAACAGGAGACCCTCTTTGCGCTCTTGGCGGCGCGGCTGGGGGACGAAAACGAACAGGTGCGCCTGCAAGCGGCGCATTTTCTCTACCTGCTGGACGATGAGCGGACCGAACCGGTGATCGCCCGGGTCCGGGCCGACGTGCAGCGGAGTCGCCTGGCGACCGCGCCGTTATCCGGAGTGGGAACACTGTGGGCCATCGGCCCTTTCCCCGACGGCCCCCGCGGTTTCATCACCCCTCACGCTCCCGAAAAGGGACCATTCCAATCCGCGGCCAAATTCCCCGGCGACGGCCAGCAGCCCGTGGCCTGGAAACAGGTCAAACTGATTTCCGGCCGGCTGTTCGATCTGGGTGAGGAGTTTGCCGCACCCGAGAATTCCTCGTGTTATGCGTTCGCCCGGATCGAGAGCGGTACGAAACAACAGATCGAACTGATTCCCGGAACCGACGACGGGATCAAGGTGTGGCTCAACGGCGCGCTGGCGTTTCGGGGACTCACCCCGCGCAGCGCGCTGCCGCTGCAGGACGTCATCCCGCTGGAACTCCAGCCGGGGAGCAACGACCTGTTGATCCGGCTCCGCCGCGGCACGAGTGACTGCCGACTGTATCTGCATTATCGCGCGTTGCAGCCGGTGGCGTTTGTCCTGCCGGAATCGCTGGGGATCAGCACACTGGCGGAACGCCTGAAAGAAGCTGCCGCAAATCCAGACGAAACGCGAGTCCTTCCGGAGTTCCTCTCGGTCGATTGGGAACAGGCGGCGGCGCGGGGCGATGCCGCGCGCGGGAAGAAGCTGTTCAGCGCTGACGGGCTGGGGTGCGCCAAGTGCCACGCGGCGACGGTGGAGGCGGCGGTGACCGGCGGGCCGAGCCTGGCAGATGCGGCGAAGCGGTTCACAATCGCCCATCTGGTGGAATCGGTCCTGCTCCCCAACAAGACGATCTCCCCCGTCTTCAAAGCGACGACAATCGTGACGAAGCAGGGAAAAACTCTGACCGGCCTGGTCACCAGCGACACGGCCCAGCGGGTGGAGATGATCCTGACCGATACGAACAAGGTGACGCTTGCCGTGGGAGAGATCGAAGAGCGCTCGCTGCAAAACGTCTCGCCGATGCCCGCCGGCCTGGTCAAAAACCCGGACGAACTGAGCGATCTGTTGGCCTACCTGCTGGGAGAAAAGTGAGGTCGGCGTTAGCCTCCGCAAAAGTCAGACACGGCAGTGAAGTGAATTGATCCAGGAATTGTTCCGCTGGTAGACGGAAAACGCATCTCCTAACCGATACGCCGCCCCCCGATGGCCTTGTGCCAGCGGAGGCCTGCCTGGCAGCTACACTCACGCCTGACATCCGGTTTCCCGCGCTCATGAACCGCTCCCCCCTCCCCGCCGCGGCAAACCGTTTTCGCGCCCACCAGCGTTGATCGCGGCGGGGAGGGGGGAGCGGTTCTACACGTGGGATCATTCTCGATGGTGCTTCGTTCTAGCCTCCGAATCTTTCGCTCCATCCGCACGAGGCGGATGGGGGCGGGCTGGAACAAAGGCTCACATCTGCTGACCGCTATTTCGGTTCAAATCGAGGCACTTTTGCGCAGGCCAGGCTGGCGTTACGCGGTCACCGCGCTCCGGTTGGCCAGCCTAGGGATCGACAGCTCTCCCGATCCCTCACGCAGGCGGCGGGCCTGAGCGGCGGAGGTGTCGATGGCCAGCGTGATCCGAACGCGCCACTTGCCGTCGGCCGGCGCGACAAACTCCCAGTGCGGGATCACGGCGCTGCTCTGATGCACCGCTTCAAACCCGCTTTCCGATTGGCTGATCGTCTGGATGGGAAACGTCCACACCCCCGCAGTCTGTGACAGCTCGAGCCCCACGTCCAGTCCCAGCCACTCGTCGGTCAGCCCGATCCGATCGGCCTGCGTCAACTCCAGGACGCTTTCCAGCGGCCCCAGTTGCCGCCCCGTCCCGTCGTAGTAGTACCGGTCCGCCGCCCCAGCCGCCAGACCGGCAAAATTGAACTCCACACCAAAGTGCAGCGGGACGTGCTGCGGCAAGCCGCTCAGCTCATAGTCAATCTCCAGGCGGCTGGCCCCCCGCGCCAGGCCGATCGTCTTGCTCACGACAATTCCATAGGGGCCCAACACAGCCCGTCGCGTCAGGCGGACTTCCACCCGGTGGTCGGCGCGGCGGAGCAGCGCTTCATAGATGCCGGTGGGAAAATCGCCGATCTCTCCTTCGCCGGCCTGCATCCGTTCCAGAGTCAGTCCGGGCTGGAAGAAGTGATCGACGCAACTCTTGCGCGGCCAGTGGTCGTATTGCAGCTTCTTGTGCAAATCGGGCTGCTTGAACGCCACGAGGTCATGAATGCTGACCGCCTGTGCCTCGTGATCGGTCGCCGGCGATTCCCCTGCCTGGCGGACCTTGTCATGATACACTTCGGGACGCCGATTCAGCGTCGCCAGCAGATTGTGGCTGATGCCGCGCAGGTCGAGTTCGTAGAGATGCCCGCCGCGGCTGGGAGCCACCCAGGCGACGAGGCGGTTGCTCGACAACCGGACCTCCTTGCGGGCGTCCAGATCGTAATCCGCCGCGTCGATTCGCACCCACTGCCCCTCCCGACCAGCCGCCTCTTCCAACAGGGTGTCGGCGCTGATCAAATGCTTGTAAATCGCATTCCGCAGGTGCGGGAGGTACAGCCCGCCAAAGGCGCCATGCCAATAGGGGCAATTGCACTGCGCCCGATACAACTCGGTGCGGGCCTGGGCAATCCGCTCGGCCTGATCGTGCCCGGCATCGGCTTCGATCAGTTCCGCCAGCCGTTCGCTGACAGTGAGCATCCGCGCGTACATCTCGTTGCTCTCGGGGTATTTCACCCGGAAATTACGCCAGAAGCCTCCCCGCAGGAAAGGGACTAGCCGCGCCCAGTGGGGGGCCTGCTCGTGTTCCCGCACCAGGTCCGCGTAGTCTCCTTGCCGCGCGACGGGGAGCGCCCATTCAGTCATCTCCCGGTAGCTGGCGTCGGGAAGATAGATCTTTCCGGTGGGGGGAGTCTGGTCGACGACCGCCGCCAGAGTCGAGACCTTAAGCCAGTCGGCATTGGCGCGGAGGGCGTCGAAAAAGCGATCGATCCACCCCTCCTCGTAGATGTGCTTTTTAGTTCCCGGCCAGGTGCCGAATTTCTCGCCGTCGTCGCCGAACGTCACGACTGAATTGGGGCAGCGCTCGGCGAGCGTTCGCAGGTAGTCGATCGTCTCCTCCGGCTCTGCGAACGGAATCGTGTAGCGGAGCTTTTCGCTTCCCGGAAAGACCTTCAGCAGCCGCCCTTCGTCCTCGGTGAGGTAGTACCCGTGCAGCTCGTCGTCGCGCAGTCCCGCGTGGCGAAAATGGAAGTCGTCGAGAATCGTGTATTCGATTCCTGCCTCCGTAATATCTCCAGCGAACGACTGCTCCCAAACTCGCTCGGGGATCCACATCCCGCGGACGGGAACGCCAAACAACCGTTCCAGGTAGCGGGAATAGGCGGTGATCTGCCCGATCCGGTCGCGGCGCGGAATCGTGGCAAGAATCGGTTCATAGAACGGCCCGCCGACGATCTCGATCTGCCCCCGCTGCGCCAGGCGGCGGACCTTGTCGATGTACTCGGGAAATCGAGGAACCAGCCACTCCAACAGGCTCCCCGAAGTGTGCAGAGCGATCGGAATCTCTGGATATTGTTCCAGGACGTCGAGAAACGGGGCGTAGCTGTCCCGGTAGGCGGCCTCAAACACGCCGTCGAAATTCCCGATCGGCTGATGGTCGTGGAGCGCCAAGACCAGACGAATGGAACTGCTCATTGTGCCTCCTTGCTCCCTGCCCCGTGGCCGACGCAGCCTGCGTCGGCGCCAAATCCCGACCCGTCCAATCCGATTGCCGACACAACCTCCGACGGCATCGTATTGACTGGCCATCCCCATCCTTGACCGACGCAGCCTGCGTCGGCGCTGGACGCTCGCAGCGTCCGCCACGGGCGCAACACCCCCGTGGAGTATAGGTATCGGCAGTCCGACCCATTCAGAATTGGCCAGCCCGCGCAACCTGAAGAATAGTCAACCCAAATTGCCCGAAGCGCCAGTCGGGCCATGTTCGAGGCTCAATCCAGTTTGCAGCGGATCCCACAGCATGCCCTCTTTTTGCGGGTCTGTCTAGCTCTTCTGGCTGGGCGAGCGGTGGAAATGGACGTGTTTCCATTGGCCGTTTTGACGCTGCCAGATGCGGGTTTCTTCGGTCCCTCGCGTTCCGGCGTGCCCTTGTTCGTCGACGTATTGCGTCAGGCGGTAGTAGGCGACGATGGCCACGTCTCCCATGATCCGGACATGTGGATCGATGATCGAGTTGAGCGGCTTGACCTGACCGCCGGCGAGTTTGAAATAGAACTGATGGAAGTCCATTCCCGACACCAGATGCGCCAGCGCCTCTGGCTCGAATGCGGTGAGGGAGGGGTCGCACAGCGCGCTGTAGGCGCCCCAGTCTCCATCGGCGATCGCATTGAGCAGTTGCTGGCTCAGGGTCAAAAGTTCCATTTCCAAACTGTCGGGCATCGGTGCAAACCTCATCAGGGTTGAAAGTTCTTGAAAAAATCCTGCAGCGCCGGGTCGATCTCTTCGCCGGCGGCCGGTGGTTCAGGAATGACTGGCGCGGACTGTTCGGTGGGGACAGGCGAAAGTTTGGGAGGTTGGGACTGGGGTGGTTCCGCCTCTTGCAGCGCGGTTTCATCGGCCGCAGAGTCCGACGCTGGTGGAGGCGTTGCGACCGGCTGACGGAGAAATTCCCAGCCTCGCGGGCGAGGCGGGGTGGACGAAGGGAGCGCCACGGTTTGGCCGTCGAGCGCCGGTTCGAGTTGTACCTCGTCCGCCACGGCCTCGGCGACGGACGCTGGCGATGGTTCGGCAAGCTCGGCAAAGCGCACTGTGGGAACCGCGGTTTCAGCCGGTTGGATACGGAGTCGTTCCGCGATCCTCCGGGCATGTTCCGCAGCGGTTTGATCGTGAATCGTGTCATCCGGATTAGGTGCCGCGGGGGGAACCATCCGGGGATCGGCCATGCCGACGATGGAGGTGGCGGAGTTGGGATCTTCGAGTTCGAAATCCAGTTCGGAGGGGTCGCCTCCCTCGGTACCGTCGGTTGCTCCCTTTCGCCGCTTGTTGGCCGGCGGGACGTAATCCTTGGTGTCAGCGTCCTGGCGGGGGGCCTCCAGCAGTTCCCGGAAATTCGGAATCGGGCCGCGCGGAATGTCGGATCGCGCCACAAGCGGTTGCGTAAATTCGACGACGAACTTCAACGGCCCGACTCCCAGGGTGCTGCCCGGTTCCACGGTGACGTCGGTCTCCGGAGGAATCGTCTGGTCGTTGACCTGCGTTCCGTTGGCACTGGCCAGATCGCGGACGTAAACCTCGTCGGCGACGACGCTAATGACGCAATGCTTGCGGCTCACCTGGTTGGAGACGATCCGCAGATTGCATTGCGGACTGCGGCCGATGACCGTCTGCGCCGTCAACTTGACGTATTTCGCACTGGCTCGCTCATTGACCACCCGCAGCCTGACTTCCATACAATGCCAATGTCCCGCCTGCTGTCGATTGAAGTGTCGCCGAATTCCATCCGCATGATACACGTCGGCGAAAAGACTGTCGATGTGCCGGTCTTGACCGACGGCCCAAATCAACGAGTTGAGGCCGGTTTGCGGACAGCGAGCATGTCGAGCGTCAGGGTCTTTCCCGCCCGTCCGGTTCCGGCCACAACCGCTTTGGAGGCGGCGGGAGGACGCTGTGGATCGTAGAATTTGGGGCGAATTTCGTTCAGTTTTTGGCTGGCGTCGTCGGTCGAGACATAATAGGTGGCTTTGGCCAGATATTTCAGGTCGCTTCCAGCCTTGCGGAGTACCTGGTCCAAGGATTCGAAAATTTCCAGAGTCTCGGCGGCACCGTCGTTCTGACTCCGGCCATACAGTCCGGCGACAAGAATCGACTCCGGAACATTGACGCGAGTCACCCGACAAAAGACCGGCGAGGCGGTCATGCCAGGGGGGGTGATGTATTCCACGGGCTCGCCGACCTGGGGTTCGAACGGACCGGCGGCAGCGACCAGTTCGATCTCAATCGGCAGATTCGAACTCCATTCGACGAACACCAACGGGGGGGCGCCCCGCTCACCGAAGAATTGCACCAATTCCCGTTCCGCCTCTTCGAACTGGGAGATCGGCCCCAGGAATGATTTCACTTGCACGACGTCATCCAGGGACCGCCCCAAGTGTTCCAGCGTCTTGCGCAGGCTTTCCAGGGTCAGTCGCGTCGCTTCAGCCATCGAGGGAGCGGCTTCCGCCTGGCCAGAGATGTAAAGACGCCGACCCGCGGGAAGCGTCGCGGCCTGGTCGCAGCGCGCTGTTCCCGTCGCGCCGGGAGTGCGAACTCGCGAAAGCGTCTCAGATCGCTCGGGGGCCGCGAGCACCAGATCGAGCGCCACGAGCGCACCGGGCTTGGCCAACTTGCCGGCGACAAAACTGACCGCTGGAGGGACTGGACCGGCGAAGGCTTTTGCTAGGACCGGACGGACGACTTCCGCCACCGTCGCGTCGACGACATAGATATTGATCTTGGCAGTTCGCTGGCGCCAGTCGGTCCCCAGGCCCGATTGATCGAGGCTCTTGAGGATCGCCTCCAGTTGCGCGGCGGGATGAGCGCCCCCCACGATCAGTCCCCGGGAATCGAGGGGAAAGAATTGCGCCGTGTATTGCAAGGGAGCCGATTCCACAACGACGGCGGCAGACAGGTCCGCCCCGGATTCCAAAGCAATGGCCTGCATGTGCGGTAGCTTTCGAGGTTCCTGGGCAGGGGCCGCGGGGATCGACCAGACGGATGCAACCGCGACGGCCAGGGCCACTATGGGCAACATCTCGGACTTCATAGGGGCCTCGCAATCGGGGTGCAGAGGAGGGTGAGCGTGGGGCGGCAATTCGCCGCAACCAAACCTAAGAATTGAACAGGAGGGCACAGCGCGGCCGCTGGCCGCAACCAAAACGGGAAAATTGAACAGGAGGGCGCAGAGGACGCAGAGAGAATCCGACCGTGGTTGGCCAAGCGATCACGTGTCGAAAAGTGGCGAGAGGTTTTCATTGGAGTCATTGCGGTCAAAGGCCGCGTCTGTCTCTGCGATCTCTGCGCCCTCCTGTTCCATCTTCTATTGCCTTGAACAGAGTTGTCGCATCTCGAAAATCTTCTCGGCGTATCAAGATCCTGCTGGATTGCGGTACAGAGGACGCAGAGAAAATCCGGTCGTGGTTGGCCAAACGATTCCAACTCGATCGCTGGAGAGGGGCGTCCATCGGAATCCATGCGGCCAATGGCCGCGTCCAGCTCTGCGATCTCTGCGTGCTCCTGTTCCATTTTCATTCCTCTTGAAGGGAGTACTCATCTCGCGACAAACTGGGCGCTGCAACAAGATTTTGTTGGATTGCGGTGCGGGGCGCTGAGGGACAGAACGAAACTTGGGGGGCCATTGGCGGGAGCCGTTTGTGTCGGAGGTCGCAAACTCAGCATGCCGACGCAGGCTGCGTCGGGCACGGGCGGGGGGGCGTCGTATCCAGCGGCGACCATATTATATCATTTGGATTTCGACGAGGAAATTGACCAGCGCGCGAGGTGGGGGGCTGGGTGTGCCTGCGAATCCTGGCGGTAGCCACGTTCGCCAGAACGTGGGCTCAGCAGCGATTACGATCACCCACATTCTGGCGAAGGTGGCTACGTGAGCGGGGATGTCAGCAAAATTGGGCATACCCCATCAGCTCATCAATCGCGCAACCCCTTTTCTTTCCAGCCCCAGCGGTAGAGATTGCGGGAGTCGGCGACGGCAGCAGCCGAGGAGGGAGCTCCCAGCACGACCACGACCAATCCTTCCTTGCCGCGCGTCCCGGTGGAAACCAGGCAGGAACCGGCATTCTTGGTGTAACCCGTTTTGACCCCGGTGTAACCGCTGATCGCCAGCAGTCGATTCGTGTTCTTCCAGGACACCGTTCGGCGCTTCCCCTCCAGTCCCGCAATCTCAGCCTGATGCCGTCGCGTGGCAACAACCTCGCGGAACAGCGGTTCCTGAGCGGCGGCGACGGTTAGCCGGACCAAGTCGCGGGCGCTGGAGGCGTGCCCCTTTTCCGGGAGTCCGTTCGGATTCAAGTAGCGGGTGTGGGACATTTGCAGCCGCTTGGCGGTGCGATTCATTTCCGCAACGAACCGGGAGAGCGGGTCGTCTCCCCCTTTGCTGCCGGCCGGTTCGAAGCGCCGGCCGCAGTGCTCGGCCAGCGCGATCGCCGCATCGTTCCCGGAGGGAACCAGCAGCGCGTAGAGCATGTCGCGCACGGGGAGCTTTTCGCCCGGCTTCAGTTCGCACGACGAGCCGCTGGTTCGCGCCGCGCGCTCGGAAAACGTCACCACCTGATCGAGCAAGTCAGGCTCTTTCTTGGCCAATTGCAGGATCACATGGGCGGTCATGATTTTGGTTGTGCTGGCGACGTCCACCACGGCGGCGGCCCCCGACTCTCCGAGAATTTTGCCAGAGCGCGTGTCGGCGACTGCCCAGTTGCGGCAACTGACGAACGGCGGCCCGGTCAGCGTGTCGCGCGGCTGGAGCGGCGGAAGGTCCGCCTTGGCGCTGGCCGCCGATTCAGCCTTGGCCGGGACAATGTCGGGTGGCTCCTGGCCATCCCCTGTGCGTCCCCCCAGAACCAGGCAGAGCAAGGCCGCAGCACGCCACCAGCGTGCGGCGCCACTTCCCCCTCTGGCTGTCACGGAACCGCCGCCGCGCGGTTCTAAGATCATTGGCATTGGTTCGCACTCCCCTCCTGGTTCGCAGAGTTCCACCCACCTCCGTAATATAGTCTCAGGAATTCCATTTGCGGACTGTCTGGGGGGTCTGGCGCGAATCACTGGGAGCAGATAACAATGGTTGATTCTCTGCGGCGGGGTGTCTGGCGGCGGTGGGGGCTATGGTTGGTGATGTGCGGGTGGTCGGCCACGGCATTTGCCGAAGAGCCTTTGGCTGCCCGAATCGCTGCCGTGATCCAGGCGCCTGAGTTCCAACACGCGCATTGGGGAATCCAGGTGGTGAGCCTGCGGACCGGCGCGACGGTCTATGAATTGAACCCCCAGCATCTGTTCGCTCCTGCATCAGTGACCAAATTGTATTCCGTGGCGGCCGCGCTGGACGCGTTTGGCGCCGAACATCGATTCGAAACACCGGTTTACGCCCGTGGTGCGATCGGGGAACAAGGTGAGCTGGTCGGCGATTTGATCCTCATTGCGACGGGCGATCTGACTCTGGGAGGACGCACGACCCCCGATGGACAAATCGCGTTCACCAATTCCGACCACACCTACGCCAATGGTGGAGACAAAGGGGAATTGACGGCCCCCAACCCCTTGGCCGGCCTGGAAGAGTTGGCGCATCAGGTGGCGGCCGCCGGGATCAAGCGGCTGGCAGGCGACGTTCTGATCGACGATCGGCTGTTCGACCAGGAAACCGGAACTGGCAGCGGTCCGCGCCGCGTGACCCCCATCGTCGTCAACGACAATCTGATCGATCTGACGATCACCCCGACTGAACCAGGTTCGTCGGCGCGCGTCGATTGGCGGCCGCAATCGGCGCTGATTCAGGTCGATGCCCAGGTGACCACCGTTGCCTCCGGCGAACCGCTCGTCACGACGCTCCAGGGGAATGACCTGCACGGGATCGTCCTGCGGGGGAAGATTCCGGCGGGACACAAGCCGCTCCTGCGCGTGTTCGAAGTTCCCGATCCGGCGGCATTTGCCCGCGGGCTGTTCATCGAGGCGCTGCGGCGGGCGGGGGTCGAAACGGTCGCCTCTCCGCTGTCGCCGCATCCCCCCACCACAGCGCTCCCCGTGCGCGGCGACTACTCGCAGGTCAAACAGGTGGCGCTGCTGAAGTCTCCTCCGTTTGCGGAACAGGCGCGGCTGATCCTCAAGGTCAGTCACAACCTGCAAGCCAGCTCGCTCCCGCTCTTGATTGCCGCGCGGCACGGCGAGCGGACGTTGGCCGAGGGATTGAAGCGGCAGGCGGAGTTCCTGCACCGCGCGGGGGTCGATGTCGCCAGTATTTCGTTTGGGGGAGGGGCCGGCGGGGCGGCGGCCGACTTCGTCACTCCGCACGCGACAGTGCAACTCTTGCGGGCGATGCACACCCGCCCCGACGCCCAGACGTACCGCCAGGCATTGCCCATTCTGGGAGTTGACGGGACGCTGGCGGAAGCGGTGGCCGCCGATAGCCCCGCACGGGGCCAGGTGATGGCCAAAACCGGCACGCTGTACTGGGACAACCTCCTGACGGGGAAAGTGTTGCTGACCAGCAAGGCCCTGGCGGGCTACACCACGACTCCCCAGGGAGAACCGCTGGCGTTCGCCCTGTTCGTCAACAACGTCCACCTCTCAAACTCCACAGAAACCGCCCGGATCGGCCGCGTGCTGGGAAAACTGGCCGAGGCAGTTTATCGTGGTGAGTAACCGACCCGCTCCGACCGTCCGGCGTTGGCCGCTGGAACGCGTGATTGCCCGGTTCGCCAGTACGATTGTCAAACTCCGAAAAACATGACTTTCTCCCGATGCAGACCGGCGTTGCTCGCGTGTGCGCCGTTCATGGTCGCCGCGATCGCCAGTGCCGACCCGGTGGATTATGCGCGCGACGTCAAGCCGGTGCTCAAGGCGCGGTGTTACGCCTGTCATGGCGGGCTCAAGCAGGCCTCCGGGCTGCGGCTCGATACGGGCGAATTGATCCGTCGCGGGGGAGACGGAGGAGAGGTCATCACCCCCGGACAGCCGGATGACAGTCCTCTGATCGAGCGGGTCAGCGCGGCGGAAATCACCCGCCGGATGCCTCCCGAGGGGGAGCCGCTCACTTCGGAGCAGATCGCCAGTCTTCGGAACTGGATTCTTCAAGGGGCCGCTGCTCCGCCAGACGAGACCCCCGAGCCCGATCCGCGAAAGCATTGGGCCTTCATTCCACCGGTGCGCCCGGTGGTTCCCACGACACTGGCTGCCGATGCGCAGGGGGTGGTCGGGCATCCGATCGATGCGTTCCTCAATGCGACTCTCGCGCGGCACTCATTGGATCCGCTCCCCCCGGCGTCCAGGTCGCTGCAACTGCGGCGGATCACACTCGATCTGACGGGACTGCCACCGACGGCAGACGAATTGCAGGCGTTTCTGGCGGATGAGTCTCCCGAGGCATACGACCGCCTGGTGGAGCGACTGCTCAATTCTCCGCGCTACGGCGAGCGCTGGGGGAGGCATTGGATGGATGTCTGGCGGTACAGCGACTGGTACGGTCGCCGCGACGCCAATGACGTCCGCAACAGTTTCCCCACAATCTGGCGGTGGCGGGATTGGATCGTGCGCTCGCTCAACAAGGACCAGGGCTACGATCAGATGGTGCGGGGGATGCTGGCCGCTGATGAGATTGCTCCGGACGACGTGTCGGCCCATGCGGCGACCGGCTTCATCGTCCGCAACTGGTACTCGCTCAACTACCACGAATGGATGCGGGATCTGGTCGAACACACCGGAAAGGCCTTTCTGGGACTGACGATGAACTGCGCGCATGGTCACGATCACAAATACGACCCGATCTCGCACGAAGACTATTTTCGAATGCGGGCGTTTTTTGAACCCTTGGAGTTGCGGCGCGACCCATTGCCGGAGGAGCCGGACCCTGGGCCGTTCAAGAGCTATATCTATGGCGGTTCGACGACCCCGGTGCCTCACGGTCTGGTTCGCATCTTCGATCACAAACCGGACGCCGAGACGTTCATGTACACCCAGGGAGATTTTCGGAACCGCATCGCCGGAAGGCCGCCGGTCATGCCCGGCGTGCCGGAATTCCTGGCTGCCTCCTGGCAGCCCGTGGAGACATTAAAACTCCCTCCCCGTGCCTGGTATCCCGGATTGCGCCCCGGCATTCAGGAGACCCGGCGAAACGAGCGCCGAGCCGCGCTGGCTCGCAGTCAGGAGGAACTGGCAATGGTCCGCGCGTCGACCGACTCGGCGCTGGTCCAGCGGCGCGCCGCGACCTCGCAGGCCGAAGCGCGCTACGCACTCGCGGCGCGTGAAGCAAAGGCGGCCGGACAGCCCGGTCCGCTGGCGGGAGAGCAATCGTTGCTGCTCGACGCAACCCTCGGGCGATGCATCGTGCAGCACTCTCTGGCACAAGCCAAACCGCTGGAGTCAGGCGCCCGGTTGAGCTTTCTGCTCCACATCGTGAAGGACGCGCATGCCAACTTCCAATTGGTGAAAGACCATGTCAAGGGGCTGACCGCCAGCTTTGTCGCATTCGAACAGGGACGCATCCTGGCCTATCAGCCCGGTTCCGTAATGGAGTTCGTCGCTGGTCGCTACGACCTCGCCGCCGATGAGCGGCAGTTTGCCCTGGAGTTGCTCCTGGAGCCCATTGCCGATCGCTGCCTGCTCACCGTCCGCTCGGGAGAGAAGCTGCTCGTGGATCACACACCGGTGGCACTCAACGGCTGGAATCCGGTCGGCGACACAGTGCAGGCCATTTCCTTCGATGTGCGGACCGGCGCCGTTGTCGCCATTGACGACTTGGGACTTACAGTCCCACTGCTGGAGACGCCGGACAAAGGGGAACAGACAACTCGGAGGCTGGCCTGGTTCGATTTTGAGCCCCCCCAATACCTCCCGGGACAGGACATCGCGGGAATGGACGGCTGGCGCAGCAGTCCGTTTGGCCAACTTCCGGCCACGTCGCTGGTAGTCACCAGCTTGGGAGACGACGCATTGCGCCTGGCCGTAAAGGAGCTGGCGGTGTGCCGCCGCGCCGTCCGACTGGAGGAATTGAAACTCAACTCGGCACAAGAGCGGGTGAACGCCGAGTCGGCGGAGTTGGCCGCATTGGAAGCCCGCATCGCTGCGGATCAAGCCAAATATGGCGAAAGTTCGGCGGCGAATGTCACGGCGCTGATTCGCGCTGCCAGCCGGGCGGAGCGCGAAGCGGCAGTGGCAACTTCGCACGCCAACGTGTTGACCAAAGAACTCGCTCTGGCGTCTGCAGATCTCTTGGATCCGGCACAGTCCCAGCGCGCCGCGGAGATCGAAGCCGCACAAAAGCAGGTCGCCGAGGCCCGCGCCGCGGTCGAACGGGCGAAAGGCGCCTTGTCTGCTTCGGACCAGGAGAACACCTACTCGCCGCTCACACCCATGTACCCAGAGACCAGCACTGGTCGGCGGACTGCGCTGGCGGGATGGATCGCCAGCCGCGAAAACCCGCTCACCGCGCGGGTGGCAGTGAACCACATCTGGATGCGGCATTTCGGTCGCCCGCTGGTTGCCACCGTCGCCGATTTCGGACGCAATGGACAACTGCCAACGCATCCGGAACTGCTCGACTGGCTGGCCGTGGAGTTCATGGAATCGGGATGGAACATGAAGCACCTGCATCGACTGATGGTGACCTCCAGCGCCTATCGTCGAGCATCGCTGGCCGATCCGCGGCATCCAGGACGAGCGGTCGATCCTGAGAATCGCTGGCTTTGGCATTTTCCATCGCGGCGGCTGGAAGGGGAGGCGATCCGGGACGGCGTCCTGCATTTGGCCGGCGGGCTCGATCCGCAGATGGGAGGACCGGAACTCGATCTCAAAACGCAATCGGAAACACCGCGTCGCAGCCTGTACTTCACCGTCCATGCGGAAGGGGGAGGGCGGCTCCCCTGGCTGGATCTGTTCGATCCGCCGGACCCGTGTGATTGCTATCGCCGCACCACAAGCATTGTTCCGCAACAGGCGCTGGCATTGACGAACAGCCCCCTCTTGCTGGATCACAGCCGCCGACTGGCGCGGACGCTGTGGAGTCAGGTTCTCTCCAGCGCGCCCCAGGCCGATCATCCACGAGAATTTGTGGATCGCGCCTTTCAGCAGATTCTCACCCGGCGGCCCAGCAGTGAGGAATCGGCCGCCTGTCTGGAATTCCTGGCCACACAACAGCAGCTTTTTGAAGCGGCCGATCCGCAACACCTGGCAGCGCAGGCCGACGGCCAGACGCCCCCCTCCGTGGATCCGGGACAGCGTGCCCGGGAAAGTCTGATTCGATCGCTGTTCAACCACAACGATTTTGTCACCCTGCGGTGATCTCGCGGATCACCTTCCCCTCGACAAACGTCAGCCGCTCGTTCCGACCCAGGTGCGGATAGGTCAGCCGATGTTGGTCGAGTCCCAGTTGGTGCAAAATGGTGGCATGGATGTCGCGAAAGTGATACGGCTTCTCCACCGCCCGGAGGCCAATGGCATCGGTGGCGCCGACAACCTGGCCTCCTTGGATTCCTCCACCGGCCATCCACATCGAGAAACCGAGGTTGTGGTGGTCGCGCCCTTTGCCCGATTCGGCCTCCGGCGAGCGGCCGAATTCTCCTCCCCACAGCACCAGCGTGCTGTCGAGCAACCCGCGGCGTTTCAGGTCACGGAGCAACCCCGCGACTGGAAGGTCCGTTTCGGCCCCCTTCCGCAAGTGATTTTCTTCGATGTCGCCATGCGCGTCCCATTGCATGTTCCCCGGCCCCCCTCCGGACACGACGCACACGAAGCGCACCCCCTGTTCCACGAGCTTCCTGGCCAACAGGCAGCGGCGGCCATAGTCATCTGTCGGTTCCACGCCGATGCCGTACAGCGCGTGCGTTTCGCGCGTCTCCCGTGACAAATCAAATATCTCCGGCGCTTCAGTCTGCATGCGAAACGCCACGTCGTAGGCGTTGATCCGGGCGTGAAACTCTTCATCGTCCGGTTCCAGGTTTGCCTCGTTGAGGCGGCGAATCAGGTCCAGCGTTCGCCGCCGCTGGGCTCGATCCACATGGCGAGGCAAATCCAGGTTCAACACCGGTCGAGCTCCGGGTCGAAACATCGTCGGCTGGTAGACGGCTGGCAGAAAGCCGTGCATGTACATCGGCTGTCCCGCTTCCAGCGCCCCTTTCGGATCGGGCATCACCACATACGCCGGAAGCGACTGACTTTCGCTCCCCAGGCCGTACAGCATCCACGAACCCATGCTCGGAAAACCGGGGACCGTTCGTCCTGAGAACAGCTCGTACTGCGCGGCGGAGTGTACAACCATGTCGCCGTGGCAGGAACGGATGACTGCCATGTCGTCGATGCATTGGGCGGTGTGCGGAAACAGATCGGAGACTTCAACGCCGCTTTGGCCATAACGACGAAACGTGCGCCGCGTTCCGAGCAGGCGCGCATCCTTTTGAACGAATTGATACTTGGCCTCTCCGAATTCCTGCGGCCGCACTTGTCCGTCCAATTTGTTGAGCAGCGGCTTGGGATCAAACGTCTCCAGATGGCTGGGGCCCCCTGCCATGAACAGAAAGATCACGGCTTTGGCCTGCGGCGTGTGATGCGGCGACGCGTGGGCCAGAGGCGAGCGGCCGGCGGCACGCGCCGTGTCACTGTGCAGCAGCGACGCCAGCGCCAGCCCGCCAAACCCGCAACAGGCGTCGCGAATCAGTTCGCGACGCGTCCGGGTGACGCGCGCATGCAGCCGGGGAAAGGGCTCAGGGGACATACAGAAACTCGTTGAGGTTGAACAGGGCCAGAGCCAACTCACTCAGCGGCTGGTCGCGCAGAAACCCGATCGCTGCCTCGCGTTCCGCAACGACCGGCAGGCGACCCAATGCCAACTCGTACGCACGGTCCACGAGGCGAATGGAGTCGCTCCCCGATTCCGCTTCGAGCCGCCGCGCCAATGCCTCCGCCAGCTCGTTCGAGAGCGCGCCGTTGAGCAATTCCAGCGCCTGAGGCGGATGCGTGCTCGACTCCCGCCGCGCACAACTGGCCAGTAGCGCCGGTGCGTCGAGACTTTCCAGGAAGGGCAATCGCAGGTTGCGCTTGGCAATCAGGTACACTGATCGGCGATCATGCTCTTCGGCGGCGGGGGTGATCGCCCATTGCGACGGCTTGTAGAGCAGCCCCACCAGTTCCGGATCGACCGGAAGCATGACGCTCGGTCCGCCCATCCGCGGATTGAGTCGCCCCGAAACGGCCAGCATGGCGTCACGGATCTCTTCCGCCGACAGTCTCCGCCGGGAAAAACGCCACAGCAGGCGATTCTCCGGGTCGAGCCGCGCCGCCTCGGAGTCGCGCGGCGCGCGGCTGGACTGACGGTAGACGCGGCTCAGCACGATTTGCCGATGCAGCGGTTTGAGCCGCCAGCCCTGTTCGATGAAGGTCGCCGCCAGCGTATCAAGCAATTCCGGATGACTGGGACGGTCCCCTTTCAGACCGAAATCATTGGCCGACTTCACCAAGCCAATTCCAAAATGCTGCTGCCACAATCGGTTGACGATGACCCGCGCCGTGAGCGGATTCTCCGGCGATACGAGCCACGCGGCCAGGCGCGTTCGCGGGTTGTCCACGTCGGCCGGTAGCTCCTCGACGTCGCGCGGCTCGAGCACGGCCGGCGGCCTTGGTCCGACCGGTTCCCCCTTGTTCTCCCAGACTCCGCGGCGGAGCACATGGATCGGAGTGCGGGAGGCGGCGACATTGTGCGTCGCGGGAATGGTCGCCAGCGGCGCGGGGAGCCGATCTTCCAGTTCCTCAATCATCTGTGTCAGTCGAATCCGTTCGGCGCCCGTGGCCAGCCGCGCCTGTTGCTGGATCGCCTGCATCTGATCCTTGATCGCCTGCGTTTGGGCGTTCCACGCGTCCTGATCTGCGACGGAGGCCAGCACCACATTGTGTTCCTCGGTGGCGGACAGATACGCCTGAAGGCGGTAGTAGTCTTTTTGGGAAATCGGCTCCAATTTGTGGTTGTGGCATCGCGCGCAACCGATCGTCAGCCCCAGGAACGCGGTCCCCAGGATGTCGGTCCGTTCGGTCAACACTTCATTGCGACTCAGCGCGATGTCGGGATTCCCCGCGTTGCGACGGACCGGCCCCAGACGATGAAAAATCGATGCGGTCAGGCATTCGGGATCATCCGGCCCCAGTTCATCGCCGGCGACCTGTTCACTCACGAACCGATCGAACGGCTTGTCGCGGTTCAACGAGTCGATCACGTAATCGCGGAAGCGCCATGCATCGGGGATGTGCCGGTCATATTCGTAGCCTTCGGTCTCGGCGAATCGAACGACGTCGAGCCAGTGCTGCCCCCAATGTTCTCCGTAATGCACGCTGGCCAGCAATCGATCCGCGACCCGTTCGTAGGCCTCGGCAGAGGCATCTCCTTCGAAGGCCACGACCTCCTCCGGCGTGGGAGGCAAACCGGTCAGGCCAAACGTCACCCGCCGCAGCCATTCCCGACGGCTCGCTTCCGGCGCTGGTTGCCAGCCCCGTTCCTCCAGCTTGGCCCGAATGAATCGATCAATGGCCGAAGACTCAAACTGTGCCGGCGACGCGTCGGGGAGCGGCTGCTTGCGGATCGGCTGAAACGCCCAATGTTGCCGCGCGGCTTCCAGCCCAGGCGGTTCCCCACTCCGTTCGCCATCGCGCGGATCCGGCGCTCCCAGATCAATCCAGCGGGCGAAATCCGCAATCGTCTGGTCTGAGAGTCGAGGCTTTTTCGGAGGCATCGCCAGCCCCTCTTCGTGTCGCAGCGCCTTGAGCAACAGACTCTCGCCACTCTGGCCCGGAACGATGACCGGTCCGCCATCACCTCCGTCGAGCAATCCTGAGCGCAAGTCCAGTCGCAATCCTCCCTGTACTTTCCGGGCCTGATCCGAATGACAGCCGTAGCACTCCACCTTGAGCACCGGTTCGATCCGTTCCCGGAACAGCCGAAGTCCCTCGGTGTCGTCCGCCTGAACGCCCACCGGTGTTCCCGAGAGCTGCGTGAGGAAGACAGACAACACCACCACCCATCCCGCGAGGCGGTCTGCACAAATTCGCTGTCTGAGTGGCTTTCGATGCATGTCCTATTTCATACCAAAAACCGGACGCGCCTACCGCTGTCAGGGCACGATTCCAATGGCTGAATTGCAAATCCTGACCGCGCCGCCGAGATTGGGGTATTTCGGGGTTCCATCTTTGAAAAGCTGGCCAAAGCGATTCACCTGGAACCGTGAAGGAATGAACCACGAAATACGCGAATTACCCAGCGCGGCCATGGGCCGCAACCGATGGAAGAACTGAACAGGAGGGCGCAGAGGACGCAGAGAAAATCCGGCCGTGGTTGGCCAAGCGATCCTGTGTCGATCACTGGCGCGGGGTCTCAATTGGAATTCATGCGTCCCAAGGCCGCGCCTGTCTCTGCGTCCTCTGCGCCCTCCTGCTCCATTGTCTTTCGCGCTGAAAGTTGGCAGGACTTGCCACATGAAAATTTGCGCAAACCGACAAACTTTGAATCGTTAGTAGCACGGATTGACACGGATCATCACCTGTGACTCGGTCCTCGAATCATCCGTGCCATCGGTGTCATCCGTGGTTCCATGATTATGCCTAACTCTCTCGCGACTTGAAAATCTTCTCGGCGTATCAAGATCCTGCTGGATTGCGGTGCGGAGAGGGAAGTGGCCTTTGGCCGCTTGGAATTGGCTTCTTTCATTTGCAGTTGACAATCGATCGCTGTGCCGACCATCACCCTACTTCTCTACTTCCTCTGCGCCCTCCTGTTCAATCCGTTCCTTTGGTTGAGGCCATCAGCCGCGCTGTGAATTTAGGAGTCCATGCCGCCCGATTGCTCCAGCCGGCCTTTCAGGACGGTCACTGCCTGCCCGGCCAGTCGCACGCGACCGCCGCGAAGTCCAACGCGCACCACGCCGCCGCGCTGTGAAACCTGATGCCCAATCAAATCCGACTTGTTCCATCGCGCGCACCAGTAAGGGGCCAGGCAGCAATGCGCCGATCCACAGACGGGATCTTCGGGAACTCCCACTGCCGGGGCAAAAAAACGGGACACGAAATCGAAGCGGGGATCGCCCGAGGGGGCGGTGATGATCGTCCCCCTGACGTCCATTGCGGCCAGCCGGGAATAATCGGGACGAACGCTGCGCACCTCCGCTTCCGTGGCCAATTCGACCAAAAAATCAAAGCGATTGCGGCCGACGGCGCGCGGCTCGATACCCAAGGCTTCGGCCAATTCGGGGGGAACGGGAACCGGTCGCGAAG
>JBJXGA010000093.1:0-11078 GCA_046152955.1 Planctomycetales bacterium
GTGGTGTTGGTCTGACGATCGTCTACGAAGCAAAGTTTCAACGAGAGCTGGCGTGTTCCCGATGGGGGCGCTCCGGCTCCGTTGATTACGTCAGAATCACGGACCGGGTCTGCGACAGCTCCTCCATGAAGCGGAGCGAGCGGCTGGCGGTTTCCTGGACGTCGGGGATCAGGCCATCGATGAGCTGGGCATCGGCAAAGAGCTGCCGACCGCAGTCGCGGATGAAGTCGTCGTTCTGCAGGTTGACGCTCAACTCGCATAGCCGTTTGATCAGCGGTGCGTGCGGATTGACCTCCATGATTCGCTTGGGAGGGACGAACTCCTTAATCGTATGGCTCAGGACCTTTTGCAACTGGCTGCTCATCGTCCCCTGCGTATTCACCAGACAGCAGGGGCTGTCAGTCAATCGCGACGACTCGCGGACATCGGCCGCTTTGTCGGACAATGCGCCGCGGAATAGCTCCAAAACCCGGAGAAAATGCGGCGGGTTGGGCGGGGTGTCGGTGGTTTCGGCCGCCGCGCCGGTCTCGGGGAATTTCACGTCGGCCGAATCGATCGAGATCAGGCTTTTCCCTTCGAAGCTGTGGAGCTGCGTGAGGGCGAACTCGTCGATCGGATCGTTGAGGAACAACACCTCGAGATGGCGTTTGCGGAACGGCTCCAGATGCGGGTGGCGCGAGAGCGCTTGCAAATCGGGGCCGATCAAATAGTAAATCTGCGACTGCCCCTCAGGCGCCCGCTTCAGATAGGCGTCGAGCGACACGCTCGGGGCGTCGTGCCAGTGCTGCGGCTGGTCGGTCACGACAGTCCGCTCCGCCGCGGAATGGCTGGAATGAAAGCGCAGTAGCCGGGCGATCCGCTCGCGGTTTTCAAAGTCCTCGCCGATCCCGGTCCGCAGCACGGGGATAAACTGCTCGTGGAACGTCTGAAACGTTTCGGGCTGTTCCTCGGCCAGGCTCACCAGATGGTCGAGAATCTTCTTGGTGAGCACCTTTTTCAACTTGGGAAGCAGCTTGTGGTCCTGCAGCGTTTCGCGCGAGACGTTTAGTGGTAAATCGGCCGAGTCGACGACGCCGTGCAGAAACCGCAGGTATTCGGGGAGCAGATCGCGACAGTCGTCCTGCACGAGCACCCGTTTGGCGCACAGATTCACTCCATGGTCGATGCGCCCAAACCCGAGCAATTCCAGATTCGTGCGCGGACAATAGACGATGGCGTGGAACTGAATCGGCGAGTCGGCGGAAAGGTGCAGATGCCACAAGGGGGTTTCGTCGGTCCGATGCGTCAGCCACTGGTAGAATCCGGCGTGCTGCTCGTCGCTCACCTGGCTCTTGGGTTCCACCCAGATCGGTTTCTGTTCGTTGAGCACCTCGCCGTTCAATTTGATCGGGTGCGGAACAAACGTCGAGTAGCGGCGAACGATCGCTTGCAGCCGATGCGGCTCCAGGAACTCTTCCATTTCGGTCTTGAGGTGCAGCCGGATCTGCGCGCCGCGCGGAACGTCGGAACCGGCGGGGGAGATCGTGAACTTGCCCGATCCATCCGATTCCCAGCGCCAGGCCGCCTGGTCCCCATAGCTGCGCGTGATGACCTCCACTTTTTCCGCCAGCATGAACGCCGAATAGAACCCCACGCCAAACTGGCCGATCAAGGACAGGTCCGAGGGGGCCGCCCCCCCGGCGGCGTTCGACGCCAGGCTGCGGAAGAATTCTTTGGAACCGCTGTGAGCGATCGTCCCCAGGTTCTGCACGAGTTCGTCGTGCGTCAGTCCCACCCCGTTGTCGCGAATCACCAGCAGTTTGGCTTCCTGGTTCGGTTCCAGCGTAATCTCCAGCGGCGCGTCGTCGCGATATTGATCGTCAGTGAGCTGGATGTGACGCAGCTTGTTGAGCGAGTCCGAGGCGTTCGAAATCAATTCCCGCAATGCGATTTCGCGATTCTGATAGAGCGAGTGCGAGAGAATGTGCAGCAGTTGCTTGATTTCAGCCTGGAAGGTGAATTCCTGCGGATCGGACACGGCAAACTCCGGCAAACGAAAGGCGACACGGTGGATGGACAAACTGACAGTTTGACGACGACGCCCTCCCTCGAAAAGCAAGTCGCGCGCCAGGCAACGTGGCTAAAAAACCCGCCAATTGCGGGACTTGCGCCGCGCCACTTCAGGTTGATATCTGCCAAAATGGCAGTCAGTCGGCATAGGCGAATTCGTTGAGGTTGAAGAGTACCAGGCAAAACGCGGCCAACGATCGACGGGAGGCCTCAGACGCGGAGAGGGACGCATTTCCTTCCTGTTTGAGGAGCGCCGTCTGGCGTTCGAGAAATGCCAGTGCCGCGCGCCGTTCTTCTGCGGTCGGAGGTCGCGACAGGCTCAATCGATATCCACGCTCCACCTGCGCCGCGGGATCTGCGCCCGCCTCGCGGAGGAGTCGATCGGCCAGCAACTGCGCCTGCCGGTTCAAAAAATCTCCATTGAGCAGCGTGAGCGCCTGCGTGGGGATCGTGGAGACGGGGCGCTGTTCGCAGGAGGTGGTCGTGTCGGCGAAATCAAGCAACTCCATTTCGGGGACAAGCAGCGAGCGTTTGACGAAGATATAGATCGCGCGGCGTGCCGCTTGTGTTTCGTCGTACGCTCCCCAGCCGTCGCCGGGGCGCGATTGTCCTTCCAGCACTTCGCGGGCGATCTTCGGGTACACTCCCGGCCCCCCCATCTGGGGATTGAGTTGACCACTGACTGCCAGAACCGCGTCGCGCAGCGCCTCGGCATCCAGTCGCCGGAAGGGAAAGCGCCACAACAGAGCGTTGTCCACATCGACCCGCCTTGCCACGTCGCGTTGGCCGCTCGACTGAGTGTAGGTCCGACTGAGAACGATGAGCCGATGCATCCGTTTGAGCGACCAGGCGCCCGCGCTGTCGGTGCCGCGCTCTCCCGATGGCGCGGCTCCGGCCCCAAATTGGGGAGACCGCAACTCGGCGGCGAGCCAGTCGAGCAACTCGGGATGCGTCGGCGGCGAACCCATGACTCCGAAATCGTTCTCCGTGTTCACCAGGCCATTGCCGAAATGCCCCTGCCACAACCGATTGACGATGACCCGCGCCACCAGCGGATTGTCCGGGGAGGTCATCCAGGCCGCCAGCGCCTCCCGCCGGTGCGAAGTGCGGGACTCCGGCGACCGACCGCGGACCGGCAGGTCCGCCGGGCCGCGGCACAACACCACAGGGAGCCCCGGACCGACCCCTCCGGCCGTCGTGGCGGGATTTCCCCGGCGAAAGACCTGCGTGAGGGGAGAGGGATCCGGCGCTTCTTCCCAGAGATAACCTCGCGGCAGGGGCGTGGGGGCCCCGGCTTTAATGGCGGCGATCGCTCCCTGAAAGCCTTCCCGCTGCCGCGACTCGTCCGCCGAGCGCGACTTACGCAGCGCCTCGTCAAACTGCGTTTGGGTGTCGGCGACAAGTTTCTTTTGCGCGTCGGTGCGTTGTGCCGCGGGGGCAGCGTGAGCGGCGAGCGCTTCGGGGGACAACCCCGAGTCGCTGGACCGCAGCAGCCGCTGCCGCACCTGTTCATCCAATAGGCTCAGTTGCTCTTCCAGCGCCTTGAGGGTTGTCTCCTGGCGGGCGACCGCCGAGCGCTCCCGCGCCACTTGTTCGGGCGTTCCCACCGGGAGGTCGAATTCCGCCCGCCCGGTTTGCGGGCGTTTGAGCGGTTCAAACACCGCCAGCATCCGAGTGTAGTCGATTTGCGACAGCGGTTCGAATTTGTGGTTGTGGCACCGGGCGCACCGTAGCGTCAGTCCCAGGAACGTGGCGCTCACCGTCCCCACCACGTCGTCGAGCTGATCGTAGCGGTCGACTCGTTCCTCGGCAGGTTCATCGTCCCAGGTGCCCAGTCGCAAAAAGGTCGTAGCGATCATCGTTTGCGCGTCGGCGTCGGGGAGTTCATCGCCGGCGAGCTGTTCCGTGAGGAAGCGATCGAACGGCTTGTCGGCGTTCAGCGACTCGATCACCCAGTCGCGGTAGCGCCAGACGCTGGGCTTGTTGCCGTCGCGCTCGTAGCCATTGGTGTCGGCGTAGCGGACCACGTCCAGCCATTGCCTGCCCCATTTCTGTCCGTAATTGGGATCGGCCAACAGTCGATCAACGACCCGTTCGCGCGACTCGTTTGAAGGATCGGCCAGAAACTCCGCGACCTGCTCGGGAGTTGGAGGAAGTCCGGTGAGGTCGAACGTGACGCGCCTGAGCCAGGTTCGATCGTCGGCCGGTTCCGCCAAGGACAGGCCATGCGTCTGGAGTTTCTGGAGCACAAACGCATCGATGGGATTGGCCACCGGCGCGGCGGCTCCCTGAAAGTCCGGCGGAACCGGCCGCAGGATGGGCCGAAACGCCCAATGGCCGCGGTCGTCTTCCGAGACCTCCAGGCCGTAAATGTTGGGATCAGGCACAGCAGGTTCATCGGCGGTCGCACACAAAATCCCCCACAGACAGGACGCCAGACTCCACGCCGCTGCGAACATCCACCGCGCGGCGCGCGCGGTTCCAGCAGCGGGCCGCATCATGGGGCAGTCGCATCGCAGTGGTGACGAACAGTGTGGCACGCCAAGGGCTCCCGGAGAAACGTTACCTGGCGACGGGGGTTTGGGGTTTGACTTCCTGGCCGACGACCGTGCCGATCTGGTGCGAATCGGCAGTGTCGAACTTGTCCACATGGTGTTGCTCAGCCAGTTTGTTGGCCTCCCACCAAAGGGCAGCGTCTTTGGTCGTCCAGGGTGGATCGACGACGATCTGGGACAGAGCGTCGGCCAGGTCGTCCGCCGATTTTGGCCTGTCGTCGCGACGTTTGGCAAGGCAATTGAGGATCAGCGACTCCAGCGCGGGGGAGACGGATTGTCCCAGGCGGGCGGAAGGTTGCTCAGGGGGATGCGAGGCATGTTTTTGCACGATGTCCAGCACGCTGTTCCCCTGAAACACGGGGGTTCCCGTCAGCAGGAAATATCCCACCGCCCCCACGGCGTAGAGGTCGCTTCGCCCGTCGACGCTCTCGGGATTGTGGATCGCCTCAGGCGAGAGGTACAGCGGCGTTCCGGTCAGCGAGCCGGCGGCAGTGAGCTTGGCTTCCTGATCGGCATCGACCGCTTTTACCAGACCGAAGTCCAGGAGCTTCACGTAATCGTAGATCCCCCCCCGTTCGGTGAGCATGATATTCGCGGGCTTGATATCGCGGTGGATCAGGCCGTGGCGATGCGCCTCCGCCAGCGATCCGCAGACTTGCTTAAGAATCGCCACGGTCCGCGCTTCGGACTGCGGTCCATAGCGATCGACAAGTTCTTCCAGATTGATCCCTTCCAGGTACTCCATCGCGTAATAGAACACCCCTTCGGGAGAGCGGCCATAGTCATAAATGGCGATCGTGTTGGGGTGGGTGAGCTTCGCCGTCAGTCGCACTTCCCGTTCAAACCGGGCGATCGAACGTTCGTTCGTAGCCTCGGCGTTCAAAAACTTAACCGCCGTGGGACGCTGCAACATGGCGTGGTGCGCCCGGTAGACGACTCCCATCCCCCCTTCCCCCAGTTTCTCATCGAGCGTGTACTGCCCGAGCTGGCGGGCGACCACCGCCGCCCGCCGCGCCTCCCGATTGAGGTAGGCGATCATCACCGAGAACAGGAAAATGGCGACAGCCGCCGCCCCGACGAGGGCGAACAAACCCCAGAAAACTTTGCGCAGCAGATAGAGGGGGGCCAGGGCTTCGGCCTGATCCTGCTCGGTTCCGACCCCCAGGTCATACTCGTCGAGCCATTTCCACGCGCCGACCGAATCGACTCCCCGGTAGTCGCGATAGCCCTCCACGTCATAACCCGATTCGCCCCGCGTCAATGACTCCGCCAGCCGGGTCAGGGGCAGTTCGGAGGGGAGCTTGCCCGTGCGGTTGTTCTTCGTCAGGTCCACTCCCGGATCGCGAATCTCGATGTTCAGAATTGAGTTCTCATCCTCTTTCAGCAGACCGATCCGTCTCAATCCTTCCTCGAAGCGGCTGTCGGAAATCAGCCGCCCGTCGCGATTGACGGCGTATGTCTCTCCGGTCGTCCCGGCCCGCCCAATCCCCAGGATGTTGGTGAAATCTTGTTCCGGAGGAATGCGCAGTCCCAGCGCGGCGATCACGGTCTCTTCCCCGTTTCTGACCGGCGCCCAGGCAAACATCGTGGCCACGCCGACTTTCAATTCGCCGTTCCGATCCGGCAACGCGCTGACGCTCTTTCGAGGCGACGAAACGGTCGCGCGCCCATTCAATACCTTCTCGCGTACCGCCGCGACATCGGAGGAGGGAAGCTGGATTCCGACTTGTTCATTCCGCTGCGACGCTACGATGCGCAAGGCCGGGGAGACCAGGATCCAGCCCTTGTATTTGTTGGCCTCAATGACGGGGGCCAGTTCTTGTCGCAATTCGCTCATCTCCGGCGACTGCAAGAGCGGCAGTGCGGAATCCTGGTGAGCGTCTCCCAGTTCAACCAGGCGCTCGGCATGCTGTTGGACGTGGTGGTCATTGGCCACGGCCGTCGCCGTCACCTCCTGCGATCGCAACCATAATTCCAGCGCCTTGACATCGGCATCGAGCAGCGTTTGGAGTTGCGACGCCAGATCGGTCTTCATCCGTGACTCGATCGTCGCATGCAGGAACCATCCCAGCGCGGCCAGCACGATCGCCGCCGTGACCGGCCAGATCCACAAATGCCGGCGCGACAACAGCGCCCCAAAGGCGACCGAACCGAGCAACGACTTTTCTGGAGCCGCCCCGTGTGGCTGACCGTGCTGACCGACCATTGCGCCGCCCGAAAGGTGCCTGGATGAATGATCCCCGCGTCTTGATCTAGTCTAAAGAGCCAGGAATCGTTCCGCCAGCACCAGGCGGGGGGCAATTGGATTGGCTTGCGTCGCGGCCAACATCGCACCGAAGTCGAGGTCGTGGGTCAGGACCACTCGACCATTGCTCAAAGCCCATTGCATGATTTCATGGTCGGGTGCCGACATGCGGCCGATCTGCGACCAGTGGACACTGTCCCAACCCTCAAATTGCAGAACCGCGCACCACCTAGGCGACAGGTTCATGTCAATCAGGTATTTCATGATGAACCAGGGGAATTTCCACCTCCTCCGCGCGCCAAGCGGCATAGGCGAGCGCGGCGGGGATGTCGTCGACCTCAAGATACGGATAGTCGGCCAGAATTTCCGCAGTGGTGCTCCCGCTGGCGATCAGACCCACGATGGTTCCTACGGTGACCCGCATCCCTCGAATGCATGGTTTGCCCCCCATCACCCGGGGATCGAAAGTGATCCGGTCAAGCGGCATCATGGCCTATCTCCAATGAGTGTCAGGAAGACCTCTCTGGGGAACTGACGATCGACCGTTCCCAGACCACCAGAGTAACAAAAATGGCGCTACGCTATAAGGAGAGACCGATCCCGAAACTCAGATTGGCCCGGGCGAGGAGGAAGCACTGGCTGGGTGATGAATGCCGGTGGATCCTATGGCTCTTGTCTCTCGGCTCTTTTCAGTCTGTCCCCGCGTCACCAAGAGCGAGTGGAAACTGGTGGCCGAGACGGCCTGGCGCGTTTGGGTCGGATCGCTCGGGGCGCTGTACCGCAAAGTCGTCGTCGATCCGAGCCGGAAAGTGGTGACTATCCACCGGCGTTATGGCTAGGCCTTCGCACGCTGCTCCCGTCTGCGGTTCGAATCGATCGAAGCGATTACACGCCAATTGTAGATTTCGCAATCCGAGAGCGCGGCACGGAATTATTCCAAGCCGGTCTCGCTAATCCCGGTTCCTTTGAGATTCAACATCTGCAGTTTGGTCAAAGTAGCCACCTGTTTTTGAAACGCGGGGTCCGTACAGCGCCCGATGCTCACACAATTCGCCAGCCGTTATCCATGCGTGACCGCGACGATGTCATCCAGGGACAGCGGCCCCTCGTCGACGAATCGTGGGGGTGTCCCCGGCGCTCGACAGACGAGCACCAGGCCTCCCTGCTGGCTTTTTCGCCCGTCGGGAAAGCCGGTGTAGGTTCGCCCATCCGCGAGCCTGACCTGCACTGGCTGCGTTTCATCGATCGCCAGGAGTTCTTCGTTCACCAGCTCCGGAAACCGGCTCCAGGCCCAGTACCAGAGGGTCTTCTCCGGATCGACCTTTCCGGCGATATCGATCCACTCCTGCTCGGCCAGCCGCAAGTCTTTCACGGCAGCCTGGCGGCACCAGGGCTTGAGCTCGGTTTCGATCCAGGCTTTGCGCGAGGTAACGAGGGTGGCGAAGGTGGGCATGGGTGGCGGGGGGCGTGTGACGGGTGGTGCGTGGGTGGGTGGATTGTGGATTGTGGGTGGTAGATCTGTCGGAGGTGGGGGTTAGAGAACTTGGTTTTGAGATTTGAAATCTCCGTTCTCAAATCGTCCGAGTCGCGCGGCGCTCACCCCTTCACCCCGACCCACCCACCGCAAGGGGGGAGGGAGAACTTCGCGCGGGAGTTCAACTTGCTTGCGTCGCCTGACTCTTCCTCCTGGCCCAACTTGCGCCGGACGACTCCTCCTCCTGGTCGCAGTTCAACGCAGCGCCGCTGCGGCTGATGATGGTTCGGTCTTCGATTGTGGCGCTAGGCCTTGCCATCACCGACCGCGGGAGGAGCTGCAGCGGGAGGCGCGGCGGCGGCGAAATCATATTGCAGCACCTTGCCGTGGCCACAGGCGATCAGCGATTCCTGCGAATCGAGCAACTCGAAATCATAGACATGCACCGGGCATTTGTCCTGGTGCAGGATTTTGCCGTCAGCCACATTGAGGAACATCACGAATCCGTCGTTGGCCCCCCCGGCGGCGACGATCCAGTCTCCAGCAGGGGAAAACTCCATTCGCTCGACCAGCCCCTTGTGCTTGTCCCCCGGCTGCTCCACCAGCCGCTTTCCCTCGCGCCAGTCGAAGATCTCCACCCGGCAGGCGGCTTCCAGGTGGTCGATGTTGTTGATCTGTCCGGTCCCTCCTGCGGCCAGCAGTTTTCCGTCGGGGGAAAAGGCCAGGCTGCGGATTCCGCCGATCGAATGGCGGCGCTGCTTGGGATCCCAGGTATACATCAGCGGCGCTTCGAGCGTTTGAACCGGCTGGCCGTCGGCGACGCTCCAGACCACGATGTGTCCGACTTTGTCGGCGGTCGCCAGAAATTGCCCGTCAGCGGAAAAGGTGGCGACGTACAACATCGACGGGTAGTGGTGCGGAGTCATCGGCTGGTGTCCCGCCAGCGTGTGCAGCAACTCGCCGGTCACCGCATTCCACACCTTGCACAGCATGTCGTCGGCGAAACTGGCGATCAGTTTGCCGTCCCGCGAGGCGGTCACCCCCCGAATCCACTTGGAATGCGCATCGAGCTTGCGATCGATCGATCCGGAGGGAATATCCCACCAGATCAGCTTGCCATCGTAGGCGCCGCTGACTGCCGAATTTGCCGCCAGGGCGACTCCCGTCACGTAGCTCTCATGCCCGGCCAGTTCCTTCCACTCGGGCTTTTCGGCGGCCAGATCGAGGTCGTAGACTTTGGCGTCAGAGGCGCCGACGAAGACCCGGCTCGTCCCTGGGACGCGCGCCAGGCCAAAGAACATCCCGGCTCGATCGAATTGCTTCGTTAGCTTCAACTGCGTGGGATCAACCGCCATTACGTCTCCTCATTACCGCTTTCCGCCGCTTCAGGCCAGCACTTCGCTGATCGGCTTGGTCCCCGGATCGGTCAACGGCACCGGCCGCGCGCCGACGTGGTAGTTCTTTTGGGGATTGATTCCCAGCGCCTGGTAAATCGTGGCGAACAACTCCGCGGCCCCCACCTCTCCCTCCGCCACCTTGTGCCCATCTTCGTCGGTCTTGCCGAACACCGTTCCCCCTTTGATCCCGCAGCCCGAGAGGCTCGCGCTCCAGGCGCTGGCGAAGTGATCGCGGCCCAGGCTGGGATTGATATTCGGCGTGCGGCCAAATTCCCCCAGCGTGATCACCAGCGTTTTCTCCAGCAAGCCGCGCTCCTGCAAGTCATCCAGGAGCGTGGACATAACGTGATCGAGTTCATGCACCAGTTCCAGGTGGGTCTCGAAGTTCTGGCCGTGGCTGTCCCACCAGGCGCGGGCCACTTTGACGAACGGGGTTCCCGCTTCGATCAGTCGCCGCGCCACCAGAACCTGTTCGGCAAATTGCGTCGGCCCATAGCGGTCGCGCATGGCTTGGGGTTCCTGCGTGATGTCGAACAGCCGCTCGCTGGACATCAGCCCGCGGACCCGGTTGTACGCCGAGTTGTGGCTCCCCAGAGCGTTGTTCTCGCGGGCGCGGGTGAAGCGGGCCGTCAACAGATTGCGCAAATCGAGCCGCGCCTGGTGGTCCAGGGTGCTGATCGATTCGAGCTGCCGGATGTTCTCAGGCATCAGGCCGCTGTCGAGAAACATCGGGGCATACCGCGCGCCGAGAAACCCGGAGCCCCCCTTGCGCCGCCCTTCGGTCGAGGTGTACATCGACACGTAGTCGGGAACGGGGCTGTCGGCGCGTCCCAACTCGCGGGCGACGACCGAGCCCAGATCGGGATAGGCCAGTCCCGGCTCCTTGGGGCGTCCGGTGTCCATCAGATCTGAACCGCCACCGTGGTCGGCGTTCTTGGTATTCAATGACCGGATGATCGCCGTATGCTGCTGCCGTTGCGCCAACTTGGGCATCAATTCGGAAATGCGAATTCCCGAAACATTGGTGTCGATCGCCCGAAACGGTCCCCCGGTCGGTCGGCCCGGCTTGGGATCCCAAGTTTCAAGCTGGCTGGCCCCTCCCGCCAGCCACAACAGGATCACATGCTTTTCCTGTCGCTTGAGGTCGGCTGCCAGCGCAGGAGATTTCAGGGCGTTGAGCACAGTCATGTCGGCGGCGAACGCCGCGGCGCCGGTGGCGACCGCGGTTCCTAGAAAACCGCGCCGATCGAGTCCATGCGCCGAAGAACCGCAACAGCCGTGCAAGATGCGTGACATACGTCCCTCGATCTGAAGTCAGTCAACTTTCAATAATTGAAGCGAAATTCGCTGCCGGTCAC
>JBJXGA010000097.1:0-7114 GCA_046152955.1 Planctomycetales bacterium
GAAGACCTGGCGGCTGAATCGATCACCGTCCGCATCCGCTGGTTTGGCGTGGTGGTGGGTTACGCCCTGGTCAACATCCTGGGACGCCCGGCCGAGAGCCATCCCCCGGTCCTCAACGCGATTCTCACACTGGGGGCGCTGTTTGCCATGATCGACACGGTCTACAGCCTGAAGGGCAAGGTCTTTCTCAGCCGCTGGCCCCTGGCGATTTCGCTCATGGAGGCGGTGTTCATCGGCGTCTTGTGCTATTTCGACACCGGCCTGGAAAGCCCCTTTCGATTCTACTATTTCCTGTCGCTCTTGGTCTGCGGGATGCGGTATTCCCCCGCCATGACGATCGCCACGCTGGTGCTGCACGCGATCAGCTACGGCGAGTTGTTCTTCAGCCACCGGCAAGAGACCAAAGAGCTGGCCACGCTCGTCGTGATGCTCGTCTCCATGGGCTGGGTGACCTGGGCCGGAACGTCGCTAGCCGGTCTGCTCACCGGGGCGGGACGGAGGCTGACGCAGCTCAACGATCGGCTGCGGCAGAACCAGATCGAACTGGAACGCCGCATTGCCCAGCGGACCACCGAGCTGCAACAGTCGCAGGCGCTGGTCGTGCAGCAGGAAAAGCAGGCGGCGTTCGGCCTGCTCGCCGCCGGGATCGCCCATGAAGTGGGGAATCCGCTGGCCGCGATCAGCTCGCTGGTGCAGCTTCTCAATCGCCGTCCCAACGACGACTACACGCGGGAGCGGTTGCAGATGGTGGATGACCAGTTGCGGAGGATTCAGGGGACGCTACGGGAACTGGTCGATTTCAGCCGTCCGGCGACGACGCAAAAGACGATGTGCGACGTGCATGAGGTGATCGACGTCGCCTTGAACATCGCCAAGTATTATAAACGGACCAAAGGGAAGCGCATCGCCACCTGCTACGCCCGCAACCTGCCGCTGCTGCGTGTCGTTCGCGACCAGCTTGTGCAGGTCTTTCTCAATCTGATTCTCAATGGCATGGATGCGACCGAAGAAGGAGGAACGATCGAAATCACCACCTGCCTCCGGAACGGCTGGATCGAGGTGACCGTCCGCGACGATGGACATGGCATCTCTCCCGAAGACCAGCGGCGCGTCTTTCAACCCTATTTCACCACCAAGGAGACCGGGACCGGACTGGGACTGTTCGTCTGCAAATACATCATGCAGCAGACGATGGACGGCCAGATCGAACTGACCCACACCGCCTCCACCGGGACGACGTTCACCGTGTCGTTGACCTGCGACAACGTCCGCAGTCATCCCGACGTGGCCTCCCCTGAAACCGTATCCACCGAAGTGAGCACATCGTGAAATCTCCCCGCCCGGTGCTGATCGTCGAAGACGAACCGATCATCCGCACCACGCTCCGCGAATACCTGACCTCCGAAGGCTTCCTCGTGTTCGAGGCGGCCACGTTTGCCGAAGCGCTGACCCAGGCCCGCCAGCGCGATTTCGTCGTCGCCATCTGCGACGTGCGGCTTCCCGACGGCGACGGGATCGCGCTCCTCAAGCGGCTGTTGCAGCTCAACCCCGAGCTGTTCGTGCTGATCATCACCGCCTACGCCACCGTGGAAAACGCCGTCGAGGCCTTCAACGCCGGGGCCTATGACTACCTCGTCAAACCGGTGCTGTTCGACGACCTGCAGCACAAGTTGCAGCGGCTGTTCCGCTATCGCGAGCTGTTCGTCGAGAACCAGTCGCTCCGCCGCGAGCTGTCGCGGCAAGACCGGTTCGAAGAATTGATCGGCTCCAGCAAGGCGCTTCAGGAAGTACAAGCGGCCATCCGCAAAATCGGCGCGACCAGCAGCAACGTCCTGCTGGAAGGAGAAAGCGGCACCGGCAAAGAGCTCTTTGCGCGGGTCATTCACCGCGCCGGCCCGCGCAGCCAGGAAAAATTCCTGGCGGTGCATTGTTCCACGCAGCCGGTGGAACTGCTGGAAGCCCAGTTGTTCGGCCAACGGACCGGCGCATTTCCCGGCGCCCAGAACGACCAGCCGGGAATCCTGCTGCACGCCGGTGAAGGAACCGTTTTTCTCGACGAAGTCGGCGCCCTGCCGCTGGCGACGCAATCGAAGTTGCTGCGGGCGATGGAATTTCAGGAGATCATGCCGCTGGGGGGGACCGAACCGGTCCGGGTCGCCGCGCGGATTCTCGCTTCTACCACCCGCGATCTGATGCGCGAGGTGTCGGAAGGGCGTTTTCAGGAAGACCTCTTTTATCGGCTCAACGGCGTCAAAATCCGGATTCCTCCGCTGCGCGATCGGCTCGATGACGTTCCGGAACTGGTCGAGTTCTTCATCGGCAAGCACACCAGCGCCCTGGGCAAACGGGTCGCCGGCGTCACCAGCGAGACGATGCGGCTGCTTATGTCGGCGCGCTGGAAGGGAAACGTGCGGCAACTCGACAACGCCATCGAGCGGGCCGTGATCATGTGCGAAGGACCGCAGATTGAACCGCGCGATCTTCCCCCCGATCTGTTGGGAGTTGGCCAAATCCTTCCCGATACCGACGATCTCCGCTCCGCCATCAGACACTACGAACGGCTGCACATCAGCCGCGTCCTGCGGCAATGGCCCGACAAAAGAGAAGCCGCCAAACGGCTCCGCCTGGGACTGTCGAGCCTGTATCGGAAGATTGAGGAACTGGGGCTGGATCTGTAGGGCCTTCATTGAGGCCCATCCCCCAATTCGCTCCGCAGGCGCAGCAGGACGCGGGACTTGGCGACGCGGACGGTGCCGGGCTTCATCTCCAGGTCGGCGGCGACATCGGCCGCGGCGCGCCCTTCGACGACCACCCCCCAGAAGGCGCGCCACGTTCGCTCGTGGAACTCACCGCGGATCGATTCCAACGCCCGCCGCAGGAGTTCGTCCAGGACGAGGTCGTCCGACTCCTGGCTGGCGATCTCACTGCCGTCGATCTGCGGTGCCGGCGGCGCGGGATCGATGACCTGTTGGAATCGCTGCGCTGCTTCTGAACCTCCTGTGGCGATCGGCTCGCCGGAGCGGCGGCGGAAATGATCGTTGACTTTGTTCCGGGCGATCGTCATTAGCCAGCCGCGGAATGTGTCGCCGGGACGCTCCTTGCGAAAGCGATCGAGATGTTCAGCCACGGCGGAGAAAACGTCCTGCAACAAGTCGCTCACATCCTGCTCAGCGACTCCCCACCCGCGGCAGCGCGAGGCCACCAGCGGGGCATACAGCCGCACGAGCCGTTCCCACGCATCGGGAAGCGACTGCCTGGCGTCCGCCAGCAGGCTCCGCGAGGTGGAGCCCCCCTCACGACGGGCGTCACTCAGGGTCATTCACCCCCCTCCTTGCGGCGGCGCCGGGCGATGATGGTGACCGCCACGCTGACGGCCACCAGGCAGGAGGAAATCGTTCCCACCAGGAGAAACGCGCCGCGCAGGCCCGCTTGCGTATTGGCAATCTCGTGCTCCAGCGGGCGCACAATCTTCAGCACGCCCACGACATCCCCCACCTTCCAGTCTTTTTTGGTGCTCAGGCTGTCCGGGTGGTTGTGGCAACCCAGGCAGCTCGTCTCCATATGGCGTGCCGAGTAATACAGCAGCTTGCGGCGACCGTGGTCGTCGACGAAATGGGCGTATTCCTGGGCCGGATCGTCATCGGGGCGCGCGTGGGTTTCCAGCCACTCCAGTGCGCTGCGGTCGAAGGCGTCCTGTGGACCGCCGTCCTTGCGGTTGGGCCAGGGGTAGCGGCTGAAGACGCGGACTTCCATCCCCGGATTGCGACGGCTGATCCGTTCCCCCAGATCGATGGCAAACGTCGCCGGCAGGGGGAGCGCCGGATGCACGTTTTTGTAGTTCTCGGTGATGATGACATTGGATGTCCGGGGATCAAGCTCCGAAATCTCCTGGCTGTAGAATCGCCACACCTCGTCGAGCATCCTCGATTCCAGCCGAGCGCTTTCCAACGCCGTCTGCCGCACAAAAAACTCTGACAAATCCGACAAATACCACAGCCCGGCGACCGACCCAATCATCACCGCCAAGAGCACGCTGACCGCCAGCGGATACCGGCAGCACCAGCGCAGCGTTCGCTCGACGTAGCCCATCGGGCGTGCCAAAATCGGCTGCCCCTGCTGAAACCGCCTCAGGTCCGCCGACATCTCCTGCGCTGTCTGATACCGCCGCGATGGCGATTTGCTCATCGCCTTCAGACAGATGATCTCCAGATCGCGCGGGACGCCGGCCCGCAACGCGCGCGGCGGCCGGGGTTCGTCTTCGAGAACCTGCAACAGCAGCAGCCGACGACTCCCGTGAAACGGCCGCTCTCCGGTGAGCATCTCGTACAGCACCACCCCCAGGCTGTAGATGTCGCTGCGGGCATCGACCTGATGGGAAGCTCCCGCGGCCTGTTCGGGGGACATGTACGCCGGAGTTCCCAGGACGCGGCCATCGGAGGTCATCGACAGGTCGCCGGTTTCCCGCTTGGCCAGGCCGAAGTCCATGACATGGGCTCGCTGTTGCTCGTCCAAAATCACATTGGACGGCTTCACGTCCCGATGGATGACTCCATGCTCGTGGGCGTAGTGCAAGGCGTCCGCCAGTTCGCCAGCAATCCTGGCGGCTGAGTGTGGATCGAGTTCCCCTCCTTTCAATCGTTCTTCGAGCGTGGCCCCTTCAATGTACTCGCAGACCAGGAACCAGACGTCGTCGTCAGTGCGCCCGGTCTCGTACAGCGAGACAATCGACTGATGCTTGAGTTGTGCCGCACTGCGGGCTTCCCGGAGGAAGCGCTCAACCTCTTCATTGGAAGCCAGGCTGCCGGTCCGTTGAATCTTGAGGGCCACTTCGCGCTGGAGTCGCGGATCCCACGCCTGAAACACGTAGCCGAACGAACCGACACCCAGTTCCTTCCGCAACTCGAACCGGTCCAGGTGGACGGCCCCCTGGAGCAGACGGCGCGCCAGGTCGCGCCCGGCGTCGGCAGCGATCCGTGAACCGTGGCGCTCCGACCGAGACACGATGTCCATGACCGCCTGGTCCCAGGCACCACCGTCGCGCGCTCCATTGCCGGACGGGTTGTCCGATTCCGCCAGATGGCGGAGCCGCGTCACCAGCGGATCGCTCGACTCCTCCAGTTGCTCCAGTTGCTCCTGGCAGGCAGGGCAGCTCTCGACGTGCAGCGCCATCCGGTCGAACTGCGAGTGGTCACCCAAACCCAGCGCCAGCTCGCGGAGCTCCTCGGGTTCGGGACACGAACGTTCCATGACGTGGGCTCGGCTGGATTGGCGCTGGAGATGGGCCCGCCTGCTGCATCGACGATCGTATGTAGTTTAACGGACTGACGTTACAATACCCTGCCCTGCCGGAGAATGCCCCATTCCCAAGGCGCGTGTAACGCAGTCTCGTTCTGGAATTCAGCCACTGTCTGAGGGGGTTCCCTCGGATAGTCCACACGAACAATCATACCCATTTCGACGGAGATTATCATGACTGCCACGAATCGACGCGCGTTTCTGTCTGAGGTCGGCCGCGGAATGCTGGTGGCGGGGTTGGGAACGACGGTCGCTTCCAACCTCGGTTTCTCCGCGGCCTTTGCCGACCGCGGGTCCGATGCGCTGGAACTGGGATCGTACGAGTCGCTGGTCGAGTTGATCCGCAGCACCCCTCCCGAAAAATTGCAGCCCATTCTGGTTGCCAAATTGAAGGCGGGCGAAGTCGACAGTAAGAAACTGATCTCGGCAGCCGCCCTGGCGAACGCCGAGGCATTTGGCGGGCAAGACTACGTTGGCTATCACACGGCGATGGCGATGCTGCCGGCCCTGGAGATGGCGAAACTCCTCTCTCCCGAACGCCGGGCATTGCCGATTCTCAAAGTCATCTATCGCAACTCGCAGCAATGCCAACAGCACGGCGGGGCGGACAAGGCCACACTGGTAGCGCTGCATGCGGCGGAACATTCGCCGGAGGGAGACATCGGGCTGAAGATCCGTCAGGCCTGCCGGAATGCCGATATGGATCAAGCCGAAGGGTTGTTTGGGTCGTTGCGCAACGCCACGCCGCGCGAAGCGCTGAATGCGCTGCAGCCGGCGGTGCAGGACGACATCAATGTGCATCGGTTCGTGTTCGCCCACCGCACTTATGGCATGATCGACCTCTTGGGAAAAGAGCATGCCCACACGCTGCTGCGCCAATCGGTACGGCAAATGGTCGATTTCGAACTGGAGCACCGCCGCCACAAACATCCGGACAGCCCGATCCGGACCGTCCTTCCCGCGCTGCTCGACCAATACAAGCTGGTCGGCAGGGAGCCGGGCAAGAAGGATCCGGGGGACGCCCAGGTCGACGCGCTGGCTCTCACGATTTACAACGGCCCTCCGGCGGCATCCGCCGAGGCGGTCGCCGCGGCGCTGGCCGACGGGATCGACCCCGAAGTGGTTGGCGAAGCGGTCTCGCTGGCGTCGAACATGCTGGTGCTGCGCCAGGGGGCCGATCGCTGGCGGACACACGGCGACTCAGCCGGCGTCCATTCGTCGGACGCGACCAACGCCTTCCGGAACATGGCTCGCAACACCGACACGCGGCATGCCGTCGCCGGGCTGATTGTGGCGGCCTACCACAGCGCCATCCACGAGGCGTTCAAAGGGGAAGCCTATCCGCTGGAGGAACATCGCCAGTCGGTCAAGGCCTCCGATGCCACCGGGCTGCTGGCGGAGTGTGTCGACGCCGTGAAATCGAACGATCAGGGTCGCGCTGCGGCGGCCATCCAGATCTACGGCGAGAAGGGCTTCCCCGCCGACGGCGTCCTGCAGACGCTGATCAAATACACCGTCAGCGAAGACGGCCGGCTGCATGGCGAGAAATTCTTCCACACGGTCCGCGAAGAATATCGCACGACGCGTCCGGCGTTCCGGTGGCGACAGATGACCGCCCTGGCCCGCGTGACCGCCAGCGCCTACGGCTACAACCGAACCGACCAGCACGGCTTCCATGCCGCCGGGTATGAAGAGGCGTGCGGACTGCTGGGGGTTGAAGCCTGAAAGGGACCGGCAGCAGCCGATTGCAACAGGAGTCGCCCGGAGCGCCTTTTAATGGCGCTCCGGGCGTTGTTGTTTTGCGGGTACGAGAAGAATG
>JBJXGA010000102.1:0-11053 GCA_046152955.1 Planctomycetales bacterium
ACATGACCACCACCTCGTTCAGTCTGACGAATTCCAGGTTGAATTCCAATAAGGGAACGTTCCGCGGCAACTGGCCCGTCCCCAGTTCGCTGCACCCCGGAATCGTCATCGTCGCCACGCTCGGCGGAGCGGCGCGTCCAGTGTCCGAGAACATCGACGCCAGCGTCTACATTCGCCTGATTTCCTCTGGTGGATCAAAGCGGGGCCAGGTGCCGATGAGCGACAACGACTGGTAAGCGATCCCGTTTCTTCTCCCAAGCCTGTCACGCACCCCGGTCCGCCGGGGTGCGTTTTTTTTGGCGCGGCGGAATCCCCACGCCGGGCTCATCGCAATGGATGCGTCTCATATTTGTTCCAGCTCGCCCCCATCCGGCCCTGTGCCGGTGGAGCGCATGACTGAATGCTAATGGACGGCAGCCGACAGGCTTCCCACGTGTAGTACCTCTGCCCCCCTCCCCGCCGCCACCGACGTCGATTTGCACAAAAATGTTTTGCTGCGGCGGGGAGGGTGGCAGACGGGTGAGTAGCTTCCAGTCATGGCTTCCACCGGCACAGGGCCGGTGGGGAGTAGGCGCTTCGCAATGATTCGCGTTTTCAGTTGTCCAACGGAACAATTCTCGGATCAATTCCCCACCATGGCGCTTCCGAGTTTTGCGCAGGCCACGCAGAGTCCATCACAACGCTCCGGATTCCGTGGCGAAGGCATGACATGCGGCTGATTGTCTTCACGCCGCCGCCGACTGGTCGGCGGCGCGGCGCGGGAGGCGGACGACGAACGTGCTTCCCTGGCCGGGACCGGGGCTGGAGGCGGCGATCGTTCCGCCGTGCTGCACGACAATCGGGTGGCTGATGGACAGCCCCAGTCCCGTCCCCTGTCCCGCCTGCTTACGGGTGAAAAACGGCTCGAACATATTGTCCATGACTTCCGTCGTCATGCCGCACCCGTCGTCGTGAAACTCGATCCGCACCTGGTCGGTCTGCTCCACGATCGCAATCGACAGCGTCCCCTCCGCCGGCATCGCTTCCAGCCCGTTGGCCACCAGGTTCAAAACGACCTGCTTGATCTCCGATCGGTTGACCTCCGCGTAGCACGGTTCGTGGCGATCGAACTCGATCGTTTTGTCCCGATATTTGCTGAGGTGCTGGACCATCGCCACGACTTCCGTCACCAGCCGCGACAGGTCGGTCCGTTCGCGGATCGCCTCGCGCCCGCGGGCGAAATCGAGCAGCCGTTCGGTGATCTCGCGGCAGCGGAACGACTCGGATTGGATCATCTGCAGGTATTGCTGGACGACGTCGGCTTCGGCTGACTCCATCTGCGTCAGCACTTCCGCCACGCGTCCTTCGAGCGATTCGGCCGCCATGGCGATGGCGGAAAGGGGATTGTTGATTTCGTGCGCCACGCCGGCCGCCAGGAATCCCACTCCCGCCAGGCGCTCCGAACGGACAAGCTGCCGGCTCCGCTCCTGTACCTGCCTGTCCAGGTCAGCCGTGATCTCCTGAAAGCGCCCCGTCATCTGGTTGAAGGCGTCGGCCAGTTCGGCCATTTCGTCGCGGGTCTTCAACTGGACGCGGTAATCAAAATCGCCGTGGGCCACACGCAGCGCCCCCTGATGCAGCACCCGGATCGGATGAAAAATCCAGACGTATCCCGACCGCAACAGGCCGATGAACAGGGCGATGACAACGCCGGAAGTGATCCAGACGGCGGTCAACGACGAGCGGTACACCCGTTTGGCCTGATCCAGATTGTGCTTCAGGCCCTCCACCGGGTCGGGAACCTGGCGGGCCGCCGTGAGCATGACGATCACCTGATCCTTGATCCGTGCCACCGCGGAAGAGCGGGTCGATTCCTTCGCCAGGAGGGGGAGCAAATCGGACTCGATCCGGCTCAAACCTCCGGCGATGCCCGCCAGGAGCGCGTCAGTCACGGGGCGCCGTCCCAACGGTCCGCTGCTGGGAGGGAGGGCCTCGGTCCGACGGCGGTATTCGTCGATCGTCTCGGCCAGCTCTTCCAATCGCACCCCCAGTTCGGCCTGTTGGCGCGCGACATCTTCAGGATGATCGGCACGAACCCTGATCCGCAGCGGTTCGAACAGCGCGCCGACGGAATGGACCAGTTCCGCCTGTTGTGGCGCGGAGTTGATGTCGTAATCGAGATCGCGAATGACGGTCCGATACGAGTTGAGCCCCGTGATGCCGCTGATCGCCAGGATCAACAGCATCCCCAGCACCAGCGCAACGCCGAGCATCAACTTGCGTCTAAGCGTTCGAGTAAACAGCACACCGACCTCCCTGTCGGAAACGGCGAACGGCTCAGCGTAAGCTGGCCGGGCAGTTGCTATCTGGCCGCTGACCAGCATCATCCAGCCAGCCAGCCCTCACCCGCCCAAGTCTATCACCCCCCGCTCCAACCCAACAAGACTCATTTCCCGTTTTCCGACGATTCCCGCGCAGGGAGCGTTCGTCCCCCCCATTTGGCTGCCTGGTCGCGTTGCTTGCGAATCAGGTGGACCCCGGCCATTAGCAGGTGGATCGCCCGCGCCAGGTCGCGGAGCGCCGCATCGTAACGCCGCTCGGCCAGAGCCGCTTTGGCCTGCCCAAAGACCTCCGCGTGGCTGGGCCAGTCGATCGACCAGCCCTCCTCCTGGGCGCTCCGCTGCAGGTTGTACTCCAGGTTCGCCAATTCGGTGACGAATCCGGGAGTGATCTTCGCTGAGGCGGTGCGGTAGGGGGTTCCGGGGGTCATTTCCGGGAGTTGGGAGCGCTCCTGTTTCATCCGTCGCGCCCGCAGGCTGAACAGGACCACCAGGCCAAACCCCAGAATCCCCACCGCTTCGATCAAAAACCCCTGCAGGGGGCGTTCCAGAAACGCCAGCACCCGCCCGGCAATGAACGCCACCCCCGCCAGAAACAAACCGGCCAGCCGCACCCACCCAAACGCCGAGCCGGCTTCGTCCTGAGTTTCGGAATAGTTCTCCGCCGGGAGGTCCGCGGGAACCTCTCCCACGCGGACGACGATCACCGTGATGTTGTCCGGACCACCGCGCAGATTGGCCAGGTCCACCAGCATGCGGCATGCTTCGGAGGGGGGGAGCGTCCGCGCCACGATCCCGATTTCTTCGTCCTTCACCAGTGCCGACAGCCCGTCGCTGCACAGCAGATACACGTCCCCCGGGCGCGTCGGATACGGCCCCTCGACATCCACCTGGACGTTCGGGGATGGACCCAGGCTGCGGGTGATCACGTTCCGCGGCTCGCGGCGCATGATCTCGTCGGGAGAGAGCCGCCCCTGCCGCAACAGCTCCCATTGCAAACTGTGATCAAACGTCAGTTGTTCGATCCGCTCTCCCCGAATGCGATAGGCGCGGCTGTCTCCGACGTGCGCCATCAGAGCTCCCTGCGAATTGAGGAGCAGCGTCGTACAGGTGGTTCCCATGCGGGTGAAATCGCGATTCAACTCGCCACGCGCATTGATCGCCGCGTTTCCCGCCAGAACCGCCGCCCTCAGCGCTTCGGCTGCCGGCTGGTCTTGCAGTTTGTGAAAGGCATGCGGAATGGTGTCGGCGGCGATCTTGCTCGCGAGTTCTCCCACCGCATGTCCACCCATGCCATCAGCCACCAGGAACAGGTGGCCATGTTCGCCCCACTGGTCGCGATCACTGGCGATCAGTACGGCGTACGAATCCTGGTTGTTCCGGCGACGAAAGCCGATATCGCTCAGCGCTGCGTATTCAACTTTCTGCTCCCAATACATGCCGCGCGCTCCGAAGGTCGCTTCTGGCCTGCCCCTGCGACTGCCCACGACCGATTGTGCGATCAAAGCCAGACGACACATCATGAACTCACTTTCGACGGGGTCTGGTCCTTGAGTGTCGCACGTGTAGGAAATAAAGGAAATATCGGATTTCGACGAGTGTTGCAGAATCAGACAGTGGGCGTCTCAAAGGGCAACGCCAGAAACCGGCAGGTTCCGGGCTATGACCGCCTGGAAATCAGGGGGGGAATTCCAAATTCAAGGCTCAAAAACTCGTCTTGGCAGGATTGGCAGGCCGCAATAGAATCCCCGACCCTCGAACTGCCGCGCTCCGGTTTTCTCTCCCGGACGCGCTGCGGACCCAGACCATCCCCATCCTCCGAGCGATGTCCCAACGAACACCTGCCGCACCTGCTGGTTGTCTAGCGAGTGCCGTGCCGACGACACTCGATTCCAGCCCCTCCCGCGGGTGGCGCTGGGGATTTCTCGCTCTGGGGCTGCTCTTGGTCACGACCAGCGGCTGCATGCATCGCCGACTGACGATTCGGACCAATCCCCCCGGCGCCGCCGTCCTGGTGGATGGAGAAGAGGCCGGATTCACGCCGACGGCGATCGACTACACGTATTACGGGACGCGCGACATCACGCTGATCAAAGACGGGTACAAGACCGTCACGGTGCAGCAAAAGATCCCCACCCCGTGGTATCAGATCTTCCCGCTGGAATTCGTCACCGACAACCTGGCACTGACGCACATCCGCGACAAGCGCGACGTCACGTACAACCTGGTTCCGGAAGAACTGGTTCCGACGGATGAAGTTCTCGACCGGGCCAACAGCCTGCGGTCCAACGCGCTGCAGTCGGAAGCGGCCGTCCCGCAGAGGTAGGCAAAGTTTGTGGTGCGGCGTTTCAGCGTAGCTGCGCTCTTGGTCAGCGCCGACGCGGAGTTGCTGTGGCCTCCTCTACGCTTTACAGACCCCATCCGGCTCGTCCGGATGGTGAATCAGATCGGCAGCTAGAAACACGACACCACAACGTTTGCCCGACCCCATCCGCCTTGTGCGGATGGTGAGCGAGACCGCCGCTCAGCTCCAACTCATGGCCTTTGAATTGATCTAGGCAACCCGTCATCGTGCGTCACCTCCGACCACGACGCTCCGAACGGCCCCCATTCCGTAGTCGCCAAACGTTCCGACGTAGAAGCTGTCACGCCAGATTCGTCCTTTCTGCAGCATATAAGCGAGGTTGTTCTGGTAGCTGAAGGCCAGATCGACTGGTGACTCGTCAATCTTGGCACGAATTGCAAGATGCACATGGTCAGGCATGACAGACAAGCGGGCCAACAGGTGTCCCTTGGTGTGAGCGACTTGCAAACAGCAGTCGCGCATTCGTCGCAACAGAGCCACCTCATTGAATTGATACCGGCCGTCAGTCACCAGGACCAGGTGTAGGTTGTACCAATAACGTCCGCGCGCGGACTCGGTTGGCGCCGAAAGGTCGATCTTTGGGTCAGCAAATGCCAGTTGAGCCAATTCGGCTTCAAATTGCGGATCGAGAAACCTCTTTTTGGCGACTTGACTGGCGATATACGATTCAATCTGCTGTCTGGTTGCATCTCCGACGCTACGCACGGAGACCTTTCGGCTGAACTGGGTCGTCAGCCGTGCCATACGAAGTGCATGGTCAAGTCGGCCTTTGGCACAGGTCGCCAGACGCACGGGCGCGACTGTCGGAGTGGTACTGAACAGAATCTGCACGAATTCCGGCATCCAACGCGATTCGAGAACGCGCAGGCCATCTTCTTCCCAGCGCGGGGCAATTTCGTCAAGGAGACTGTCTGGAGCCTTGGGGAATCGGCCGGCAGATGGCCAGGCAGTCCAGGAATAGCGCAACTGAAACGCGCATTGGGCAGTCAGGGGGTCGTAGAGCGGTGTCGGCATGCGTGTGCGTTTCGGTATCTTACATGCGTTTGCTGCCAGCGTATTATGCCATGCATGGGGGTGTTGCACCACACCTGAGCTTCGTCCACCGGCGCACACCGCGCCATGCACGTCCGTCAGCGGCGGTCTCGCTCACCATCCACGCAAGGTGGATGGGGTCTGGCCAGTTTGCAACTCGGTTTCTAGCTGCCGATCTCATTCACCATCCGGGCAAGCCGGATGGGGTCTCTCTCGACCCCGGGCGAAGACCGATTATTCCGCCGCGGTAGGGGATCCGCCATTTCACTTAAGCCCGGTGCTCTTTTGCAGCGCGCCACCCACACCCAGCCGTTCCGGGTGGCGGGCGATTTTGTCCATGAAGACGCGCAAGTCGCGCATTGCTGGATCGAGGTTTTTCAGGAGCGACTGGAGCAGGGCGGCGGACTCGTTCAGATTGCGGTAAAGATCCGGTTCGGAAACCAGCCGCTTGAGCGAACCATCCTCCTGATTGAGCGATTGGGAAAACTGGTTGAGCTCGGAGAGGAGCAGCTCCAAATGCCCCACGCTCCGATCGAGTTTGGCGACGATCGTGCCACTTTTCTTCGCTAATGGGGCGGTGGCCTCGGCCAGGTGAGTCAGATTGGCGTCCGCCTGGGAGACCGCCTGGCGGATCGCCAGGACCGTCTGGCTGGTGTCGTCCATCAGCCTGGGGAGCGCCGCCAGCGTCTTTCGCAGGTTCTCCTGATTCTCGGGATCTGCCAATGTCTGGTTGGCGCTCCGCATGGCGATCGTGAATTCATGCAGTGATTCGGCAGCCTCTTCGATCACCTGATCGAGATGGCCCCGATGCGTGTCCATCAGCCCGTTGAGATTTTTGCCCACGGTCCGCCATTCCTCGCTGGTGGAGGCGAACAGATCGAGCGTCTGGCTGGTCTTGGATTCGAGCCGCGCCACCAGTTCCATCGGATCTTCCGGCGCCGTCCCCTCCATCCGGTCTCCGTCGCGATACAATTGGCGACTGCGGCCGGGGGTGAATTCGATCGTTGCATCCCCCAGCAGCGAGCGGACCAGCAGCGGGCGGCTGTCGGCGCGAAGCGTGTACTTCTCGCGAACCTGCACCACGACGTTGACCCCCCCTCGCGCGTCGTCAAACGAGACTTCGCGCACCGAGCCAATCAGGATGCCGTTCTTTCGCACTGGCGTTCCCTGCTCCACCCCCGGCGCGCTGTCGAAGTGAATCCCCAGGTTGTAGTATTTCTGCCACAGCCATTTCAATTCTCCGAATTGAAAGACCAGCCCGGCGGCGACGGCCGCTGCCGCCAGCACCAGGAGGCCCACTCGAAACTGCATCTGCCGCTCGGACATAGGGCGTTCCATCATCCTTTCGGTCGAGATCGCCGCGCTGCCGACTGCTTCGGGTGAAGCTCCGCTCGCAGCGCGGAGGGGGGACGCCCCCCTGCCTCCGACTTGTCTGGCATCAGCGGAGCGCCAGTTCCTGCAATCGCTCTCCCGCCTGGCCATGCACAAACTGGTAGACGCGCGGGTCGCTGGAGGAAAAGGCCTGCGACGGCGTGCCGTCGAAAATGATCTGCGGCTCAGTCGCTCCCAGGCGCGGCAACGGATACAGCATGATCACCCGATCGACCGTCCGCCCCACGGTCACCATGTCGTGCGTCACGACGATGCTGGTGATGGTCCGTCGCCCGCGGGCCTGCACGATCAGCTCATTGATCACGTCGCTCATGATCGGATCCAGCCCGGTCGTCGGTTCGTCGTAGAGCACGATGTCCGGCGACAAGGCCAGAGCCCGCGCCAACCCGACCCGCTTTTTCATTCCCCCCGAGAGCTCCGCCGGCTTCTTGCGGCAGATCGACGGGGGGAGTCCGACTTCATGCAGCCGTTCGTGGACCGCCGCGGCGATCTCCTCGCGCGAGAGACTGGTATTTTGTCTGAGACCGAACGCCACGTTGTCTTCGACCGACATGCTGTCGAACAGCGCGGCCTGTTGAAAGACGTAGCCGAAACGGAGTCGCTCGCGCGTCAACTCCCGTTCGTTCCGGTCGAAATGGGAGCGTCCCTCCAACAGCACGTCGCCGGATGTGGGAGCCAACAGGGCGATCATCAGCTTGAGCGTGACGCTCTTTCCGCAGCCGCTTTCACCGATGATGGCGACCGATTCCCCCGCCGCGATCTGAAACGACACGTCGCGCAGGACTGCCTGGGAACCGAAGCGGCGGTGAACCTGACGAAATTCGATGAGTGGGGAGGAATGGACCATGTGCGATTCCTTGGACTAAGCCCAGACTCCGGAGGCCGCCTGCGCACAGAATGGTCCGGCCTGGACCAGCGACGAGGCGGAGAACCCCAACAGCGGATACAGGGCGTTGATGATGATCCCCAGAAAGAAATCCAGGACGAGGATGGCGACGAACGAATAGACAAACGCCTCGGTCGCCGCCCGCCCGACCCCCTCGGCCCCGGCACGACAGTTGAAACCCCGCTGGCAGGCTACGACCGCAATTGCCGCGCCAAAAAACACCGATTTGGCCACCCCGCTGAACAGTTCGTACCAGCCGATGTACGCCTGCGAATGGTTCCAATAGTGGAGACTGTCGATCCCGCACACCTGCGTGGAGATGAACCAGCCCCCCAGCACCCCCGCCCCATCCGCCATCAGCGTCAACAGCGGAATCAGCAGGACGCACGCCAGGAATCGGGGGACCACCAGATAGTGCATCGGATTGGCCCCCAGCACGCTCAAGGCATCGATCTGTTCGGTGATGCGCATCGTCCCCAGTTCAGCCGCCATGGCGCTCCCCACGCGGCCAGCCAGCATCGTCGCCGCCAGCACCGGTCCCAACTCCTTGACGAGCGAGATATTGATCACCGCCCCCAGATTGGTTTCCAGATGCATGAACCGAAACTGGTCGTAGGACTGCACCGCCATCACCATGCCGATGAAGCCCCCGGTGACCATCACCACCGACAGGCTCTCGACACCGATCTGATAGCAGCAGGGAAGGACCACTCCGCGGCGCGGCAGCCGGGTCGCCAGCCAGCCGAGCATGTGCCAGAAAAACAGCGACAACCCACCCACCTCTTCGACGATGCGGAGGGTGGATTGTCCGATTCTATGGACAAATGTATCGATTGGAGGGGTGGCGGTCGTCATAGCGGGGGGAAACTACCCGATTTTTCCCGGCAGGGGGAGACCAGTTTTGTTGCAATCGGCCAGCCTCGGGGTAAGCTGGCAAAGGAGCATTTGACAGCGACTTCCACCGCGAGACCGGCCAGCTTACGCTGGGCCGTTCGCCTGGTGTGGGACAACGGGCCAATTGGCAACGACTTCCGCCGCGAGTTTTGATCATGACACTCCCTCTCCCTGTCCGTCTGTTCGCACTCCTGGCCTGTCTGACCGCCCCCGCCCTGGGGGCGCAGCGCCCCGCCGGCTGGACCCCGGAGCTGGCGCTCAAGGTCAAGTCGATCAGCGAACCGGCGCTCTCTCCCGATGGTTCCCGCGTGGCGTTCGTCGTTTCGACCCCCATGATGGATGGAGAAAAGAGCGAATGGCTCCCGCATATCCACCTGGTTGGTGCCGACGGCGCGCACCCGCTGCAACTGACCCGCGGGGACAAGTCGGCCACCGCCCCCGCCTGGAGTCCGGATGGTCAGTGGATCGCCTTTCTTTCCCCGCGGACCGGCCCCAAGGCCAATCTGTGGCGGATCCGAGTCCAGGGTGGGGAAGCGGAACAATTGACGGACGAAAAGGGGGGGATCACCTCCTACGACTATTCCCCCGATGGCTCGCAGATTGCCTTTCTCATGCCCGACCCGAGGTCGGACCTCGAAGAACGGGCCGACCGGGAGAAGCGGGATGCGTTTGTCGTCAACGAGAATTTCAAACGTTCGCGGCTGTATGTCGTGTCGATGCAGGCCAACGCCGAAGGAAAGCGCCCCGTCCGAAAACTGACCGTCGGCGACCTGCACGTGGGGGGGCTGCTGGGAGGAAGGAATTTCGACTGGTCTCCCGATTCCTCGCGGATCGTGTTCACGCACCAGCCCACCCCGCTTGTGGACGATTGGCAAAAGACCGACCTGTCGCTGGTCGACGTGGCGACCACCAAGATCACGCCGCTGGCGACCACTCCCGCGGCAGAAACGCAGCCGATGTTTTCTCCCGATGGCAAGCTGATCGCCTGCACTGTCAGTGAGATCCCTCCCCAGTGGGCGTTTGCGGCACGGGTGCAATTGTTGACTCCCGCCGGTGAGGTGGTGCGGCTTCTGGCGGAAACGCAGGACATGAAGCCGTCGCTCGTGGGATGGTCGCAGGATGGCCGCAGCATCCTGGTGTCCGAAACGCACCGCACTTTGCAGCGGCTCTCGGCGCTCCCCATTGATGGTTCTGGCCCGATCGACCTGTCTCCTGCGGATCGGATGATCCTGCAACCGGCGCTCAACGTCCATCGGACGCACGTGGCATTCGTTTCGGAGGCAGCCGACCGGCCCCTCGAAGTGTTCGTGTCGCGGTCCGACGGCGCCGAACCGCGCCAGGTCAGTCACGTCCAGGAACTCCCGGCGCTCCCCATCGGAAAAACGGAAGTCATCACCTGGAATTCGACCGACGGGCGACCGATCGAGGGGCTGCTGACGTATCCCACCGACTATTCCGCAGGAGTCCGCGTCCCGCTGCTGGTGATCGTGCATGGAGGGCCGACAGGGGTCTTCACCCAAACCTGCATCGTCGGTCGCGGTCCCTATCCGATCGCCGTGTTCGCCTCGCGGGGATACGCGGTGTTGCGCTGCAACGTCCGGGGGAGCAGCGGGTATGGCAAGGAATTTCGCTTCGCGAACTACCAGGATTGGGGGGGAGGGGACTACCGCGACATCATGTCCGGCGTCGATGCGCTGATCGAGCGGCGGATCGCCGACGCCGATCGGCTGGGGGTGATGGGATGGAGCTATGGGGGCTACATGGCCTCCTGGATCATCACGCAGACCAAGCGCTTCAAAGCGGCCTCAGTCGGCGCGGGGGTGACCAACCTCATGAGTTTCACCGGCACGGCCGACATCGCCGACTTCATTCCCAATTACATGGGAGGGGAATTCTGGGACGAGTTTGAACGCTGGCGGCGACATTCCGCCATGTTTCAGATCAAAGGGGCCAGCACGCCCACGCTGATTCAGCACGGCGACAAAGACCTGCGCGTCCCGATTTCGCAGGGATACGAACTGCACAACGCGCTCAAGCGACAGGGAGTCCCCGTCAAGATGGTGGTCTACCCGCGCCAGCCGCATTCGATCACCGAACCCAAACTGCAACTCGACGCAGCCCAGCGGAACGTGGAGTGGTTTGACCAGTGGCTGGGCGCGGCAGGGG